>JBIKOO010000002.1:0-111743 GCA_044358015.1 Ilumatobacteraceae bacterium | reverse complement strand
AGGCACGGTGGGCGAAGTGATCTTCTTCAGCGGCCTCTGTCAATTGCTCACGCTCTCCATCAAGAGCGAGTACGACACCGACAACTGATAAGGACAAAAGCACCACTCCGCATACTGCACCGACAAATCGAACACTTGTGCCGCGTCGGACCGATAGCACCGAGCCAAAGAACAAGACCAAGATTCCGATGATGCTGAAGACAATGGCCCCAGCATCTTTCGACAAAGCCAAGAAAATTCTTGAGGACGACAACACAATGATGGCGAGCAATAATGCTCCAGCGATCGGAATTTCGAGTGGGTGAACAACCCGGCCACGAACTCGCTCGTTATAACTCGGGTCAGACGAAGCACGATCACTCCAGTTCTGAATTAACCATTCGCCGAGCATTGCTATCAACAGAGCAACGCCGACTTTGAAAATGCCTGGTGAAGTAACGAGACCAACAATCACAGTTCCGAGCGATAGTGCAGTTCCGAGCGGGAACCAACTACGACCGGATCCACGTTGTGCGGCAGGCGCCGAATCATGCTGTGCGGTATCGGTGGATAGAACATGGCCATCGCGAACATATGAGGCAATAGCGCCGAGGAAAATTGATGCGGTCGCGAGGAACACCAATGCAACCGCACCCGACCCGCCTTCGTTCGCAATCATCCAAACAATCGCTGCGGCAAACGCCACTGCACCAAGTCCGTAAAAGAATTTTGAGCTTGTTGTAATCATGAGTGCTGCCTCGTCACTTCTGCACGTAGATGACGAACCACACTGCACAGAACGCTGCAGTGAGGAAGTACCAATAAAGGGCATGAGCCGAAACAAGTTCGACTTCTTTCGAGCGTCCACCGAGATACCTGAACGCGGCAACTGCGGTGAACACCAAACCAGAAAGCAACAATGCGGTCATCGCACCGGTTGAGGCGTAGAACATTGAATGGAAGGCTCCATCTTTGGCTCCGACACCCATTTGAGTCCAGATGAAGATCTGAGCGTTAATGACTGCCAAAGCCATGAGCGAGGTGACTCCGAGGGCCAGACCAGTATGCGTCCGGTCATTGCGCTTTGCTGAATACACAGCCCACTGCGCCATGACACAAACAACAAGAAGTCCGAGCAACATGATGTTTGCAGCAACTTCTGGAACAATAATCTTTTCGGGCATCCAGTCTTTGATGAAGCCACGCTTCGCCGATTCACGCACTGGTGCATCGGCACGAAACTTCAGCCAAGTAGCCATCATTCCGCCGACGAGCATGAGGCCGGCAGCACCTGCCACCGCAGTGCCAACAAATACTTGGCGACGCGGTGCGGGTTGCGAGGCGGGGGGTAGTGCAAGCATCAGGCAACCTTCCCTGTTGATGAAGCGGACTTAGTGTCGGCCAACGGAGTTGCCGAATTCACGACGATGACTCCGGCGAAATTATCTTCAGGTGGTGGTGATGACGTCGCCCATTCAAGAGTCGAACCATCCCACGGATCGTTACCGGCAACCGCACCACTTGTGAAACTCTTCAACGCCAATCCGATGAATGCAATCGAAGCCAACAACATGACGACGAATCCTGCACACGTCAATGCGTTCCATAAATCTTGAGGACCGCTGTACGAAAAGCCATTCACCAAACTGGCCGGCTGATCAGCAAATCCGGCGACAAAGTAAGGAACTGAATCAAGACCAATGGCAAGCAATGCCAACAATGCCAACGGAGTTGCGGCCTTGTCAGAGATTGAACGTCCCCACAACTTGGGTCCCCAGAAACAAATACCGCCGAAGGCAATGGCAATCGCGCCAAAGGTAATCGGCACATAAACGCCAGCTTCGTAGACCGAGCCAATCAAACCAGCATCTTCTACGAGCCCAACGATATGTGCTGCAGCCCCAAGAAGAATTCCGAGAAGACCGATCAAGACAAAAGTCAACGGAGCACTAATCGATGGCTTGGCCGACTTAAGTGTCAAGAGCGACAAACCAAGAACTCCGAGCAATCCGAAAACGGGGACAACGTTCAGCAACAAGAACGGAAGCAGGTCGGCGATTTTGGTCCCGGCGTTATCAAAGAATTTCTCGCCTTCCCAAGGAAGAGTGATGCTCGTCTGAGTTGCCACGGCAATCGCAGATACGGCGACCACACCAATTGCGCCGAACGCAGCCGAGCGTTGCGCCAAGCGGGTGCGTCCGATCGTCGGCACTACATCAAGCACGATGCCGAGAGCCGGAATCGCCAAAAGGTAGCTAAACGGTTGTGACAACGCCCAACCGACCCACTGGTTGACTCCGGTGTTGCCACCGAAACCGGTGCGGGCGTAACGATGATCGACATATACGTAAACAGTCGTACCAATCAAAACTGGCATCGTGAGAATCACAGCCAACGAACCAACGAGTGATGACCATGTGAAAAGTGGTGCCCGCAAGATGCCCATACCTGGCGCTCGAGTTGTGAGCACACTCACCGCGATCGATGTCGCTGCCATCAACACACCAAGTCCAAGAACAATGGAACCAGCAAGGTACAAATCAACGAGATCGGAGTTACCACCGTTGGGTCCTCCGTTACCAATGATTGACGCCACTGCAAGACCAAGACCAGTCAGCCACATCCAGAAGCCTGACGCTGCTAAGCGCGGGAACGCATTTGAACGTGCACCCAACTGCAACGGCACCACGGCGATTGATAAGCCGAGAAGCAATGGCACAACCGCACCGAAGGTGAGCAGCAAACGAACTGCGGCTAACACTTGCGGAACTGAATCAACACTCAGAATCTGATAACTATCGGCGTTGATGCGCTCGAAGGTCACCAGAATCGCAAGCACGAGTCCGGCCACAAGACCGACAAGTCCAGAGCCGATGAAGAGGCGTCCAACTTTTTTGTGGTCAGCAGAAGTCAGCCATGTTGCAATGGCTGAATTTGATGCAGACACATCAGTAGGTAGATGGGTTTCAATTGATGTCATTCGAGATGGCTCGCTTCACGCGCAACGAGAGGAGTTCGGGGCTCCTCGGGGGTCTCAAAACTATTTCCAACTAACGACATTACCCACTTCAACCTGCGAGAACCGAAATCCCCGACCAAGTTCGTTCGTGAATTCCGCCAGAGGTGATTGACGAGAGCCATGTCTAGGGTCGGTCCAGGTTTCGGCTCAGTCACTGAACCGGGTCAGATTCCGTATTTGATGAACACGTCGACTGCCATCGCCGTGAACAGCACCGTCACATAGGTGATGGAGAAGCCAAAAACCCGCATCGCGCGGCTGGCCGAAGGGTTGCGACCCAAATCAATGGTGCTCGCAATGAATCCGAGCCCTAAAACCACTGCTGAAATCATGTACGTCAGCCCAAGATTGGCAACTGGACCCAAAATCAGCGTGGTCGCGGACAACAGAACGGTGTAGATGAACATCTGGCGGACCGTCTGCTTCATCGTCGCGACGGAGGGCATCATGGGAACCCCGGCGGCTTTGTACTCGTCGGCGTGCCGGATCGCTAAGGCCCAAAAATGGGGTGGGGTCCACAAAAATATGGCTATGAACAGGATAAATGGCTCCCAGGCCAGCGAGTTTTGTACCGCCGCCCAGCCCACCAAGACAGGAACAGCACCGGCTGCGCCCCCGATCACGATGTTTTGACGACTCGTGCGCTTGAGCCATAACGAGTAAACGAAGACGTAGAACAAGGTTGCCGATAGCGCCAAGCAGGCGGCAAGTAGGTTGGCCCCGGCCCAGAGAATCGCAAAAGCGACTGCTTCGAGGGCTAAAGCAAAAATCATGGCGGCCCGAGGCTTGATCAGGCCAGTCACGAGCGGACGGGTTTTCGTGCGATCCATGAGAGCATCAATATCGCGGTCAATCACCATGTTGATGGCGTTGGCCCCGCCAGCGGCCAAAGTTCCGCCAATCAGAGTGATGGCGACGAGACCCCAACTAGGCCAGCCCTGTTCGGCCAAAACCATGGTGGGCACTGTTGTAATGAGCAAGAGCTCAACGACCCGCAACTTCATGAGGACGATGTAGCCACCAAAAACCGACTTGGGTTCTTTGCGGGCGCCGTGTGCGGCTACTCCACCTGGAGACAAGCGAGACGGAACCAAGGGACGCGAACCAAGAGACATCAATCTTGATCGTATGGGGGTGTGAATACCTCAACCAACCGAGACAATGAAGGAGTGAACACAACAGGCGTGACTCTCGTCGCCGCGGCACCCGCCACAATTGAGCGGCCAGCGGTCGAAGAGTCAATATCTCTTGAACATCCGTGGGTTGTTTTGGTTTGGAACGACCCGATCAATCTGATGAGTTACGTCACTTTTGTGTTCCAAAAATTATTTGGCTACAGCCTCGAAAAAGCCACCGAACTCATGCTTGATGTCCACGAAAAGGGCAAAGCCGTCGTATCGAGTGGAACCAAAGAAAAGGCTGAAATGGACGTGTACCGGTTACACGAACATGGACTGTGGGCGACCATGCAGCAGGACGAGGTCTGAAATGGCCCGCGTCAAACCACCATTCGCCCCCACCAAAAAAGGAATCGTCGTCAATCTCGGGTCCGATGAACGCGAATTGTTACGACGATTGTTGGGCGAAGTGGGAGAGTTACTCACGTCAGCACCAATCGGTGACCCGAAGTTGGCCCGGCTTTTCCCCCCGGCCTATTTCAACAATGACGAAGCCGAAACCGAATACCAGCGACTGATGCGCGACGAACTGGTCGCTAGCCGACTGAGTTCCATCGCCACGGTCGATGAATTCTTGGCCGATGACCAGCTGAAAACTGTCACTTTTGCCCAGTTAGACGCTTTTTGCGCCGCTCTCAACAGTGTTCGGCTCGTCCTGGGCACCCTCCTCGATGTCGGTGAAATCGACGATTATCTCGATGCAGACGACCCGCGTCATGATGAACTCGCGCTGTACAACTTCTTGTCGTGGCTCCTTGATGGAGCAATCACCGCAATTTCTCACAACCACGCTGCCTCCTGATCGAGGGCCCGAAAGATGACCGACCAATCTTCGGGTGGAGACCGCAGGCAGTCCTGTTAGAGTTGCCACGCTCTCATCGAGACGAGTGCCCAAGCCCCCATCGTCTAGTGGCCTAGGACACCACCCTTTCAAGGTGGCGGCACGGGTTCGAATCCCGTTGGGGGTGCCAGACCGTTTTGCGGTCCGACATCTAGTACGTCATGCATCTAGCGAATACATCTAGTACGAACACATTTAGTACGAAAACATTTAGTACATAGCCGAAATTGCAATAACCAAAGCAAATGTTTTGGTCTCGTGGTGAAGTTGGAGTTCACGCCGGCCTGTCAAGCCGGAGGTCGCGGGTTCGAGTCCCGTCGGGACCGCCAGTGCATGTGGGGAAACCCACAGGCACACGGTCGAGTAGCTCAGTCGGCAGAGCGTCCGCCTGAAAAGCGGAAGGTCACCGGATCGACGCCGGTCTCGACCACTTCATGTTTAGACGCGATATCGAAGGCCTTCGGGCACTGGCTGTCGGCTTCGTCATTCTTTTTCACGCCAAGTTTTTGGGACTGACAGGTGGATTCATCGGTGTCGATGTTTTCTTCGTGGTGTCCGGATTTCTGATCACATCGTTGCTGATCAACGAACATTCGTCTGTCGGCGAAATTTCTCTGAAGAATTTTTATGCCCGGCGGGCGCGACGATTACTTCCTGCATCTGCGTTAGTCATCGCACTTACTGCACTCGCCAGTCGAATCTGGCTTGAACCACTTCGACTCAAAGACATCGGTGCCGACGCTGTAGCCAGCGGAGGGTTCTTCGCCAACATTTTATTTGGCGTTCGCAGCACTGACTATCTGCAAGCCGGACAACCACCCTCCCCATTCCAACACTTTTGGTCACTCTCAGTTGAAGAACAGTTCTACATCGTGTGGCCCGCACTCTTGATGTTGTTGCTCTGGAAATCGCGTGATCGCCACACCCGAGCAATTGTTGCGGTCTCAATTTTAAGTGTTACCTCGCTTGCGCTTTGTATCTGGCAAACCACTCAATCTCAACCGTGGGCCTTCTTTGGTTTACACACCCGCGCCTGGGAACTTGGCATTGGTGCACTCGTTGCCTTGGGTTGGAAATACGTTGAACAACTACCAACCAATTTCCGCGCCGTCATTGGTTGGCTCGGTCTCTTCGCCATCGTTGTCAGTGGACTCACCATCACCGAAAAAATGGCCTTCCCAGGGAAGTTAGCTTTGCTACCAGTTGTCGCGACTGCGCTCGTGCTGATGGCTGGGCAACATGCGCATTGGGGACCGCAACGAATTCTTTCGCTTCAGCCTCTGCAATGGATTGGTGCGCGTTCATACTCAATTTATTTGTGGCATTGGCCAGTGTTGATTATCGCCGAGTCCCATGCAGAACGTGCTCTGAGCATCACTGAGCGTCTGATTGCGATCGCAGGCGCAGTGATTGCCGCTTCACTGTCACATCATTTCTTAGAAAATCCAGTTCGCCACTCTGTTTCGTTACAGGCCAAACCACGCCGCGCACTCATGGTCGGTGCAGCATTAATTGTGTCGAGTGTCGGCGTGGGGTTTGTCTTACGAACCTCTTCAGTTGCCCTCAGCACCGACGTTATTGCCGATGCGCCTGTTGCTATTGCGAGTACAACGACATCAACGACTGCGCCCGTTGTTTCGACTGACAGCACAGTTGCACCGGTTGAGACAACAACATCTCTCGTCACAATCCCAGAAGGTCCCCCACCCTCCATCGTGAATCCGACCGCGCCAATTGACGCAGTCATCGCCGGTGCACTCACCGATGAAGTTCCGGCTAACTTGCAACCCTCGTTACGTGGTGCCTCCGGCGACAAACCTGAAATCTATGACAACGGTTGCCATGTCAACCTGATTTCCATTGAACCCAAGATTTGTGAGTACGGAGATACAACGTCTGATTTCACGGTTGCTCTATACGGTGACTCACACGCGGCACAGTGGTTTCCAGCACTCAATCAAATAGCCATTGATCATCAATGGCGATTGATCATTCTCACAAAGATGGGTTGCACCGCAATTGATTTGATCACCGCCAACTCATTGGTTGGCCCGACGTATCCCGGCTGCCGACCATGGCGCGAAAAAGTTCTTGAACGTTTCGTGGCAGAAAATGTACGTGTGGTCTTGATAACAAACTCAAATCGTTTAACCGATCCATCAACTGGTCAACCTTTCGCTGATTCAATCGTAAAAGCTGGTTACGCAACTCTCATACCGCAATTGCAAAGTATGGGAATCAACCCTGTCGTTATTACTGATACGCCTTACCCCGGAACTGACGTTCCAATTTGTTTATCAAAGGCCATCAAGAATGTTGGCTCGTGTGCTGTCACTCGCGACAAAGGGATTCGCGCGAATCGTCAACAAACCAGTATTGATGTTGCGGTTGAAAACAATGCTCAATATCTAGATGTCAGTCATTGGGTTTGCACAATTGATACGTGCCCCGTCATCACTGGCAACATCTTGATGTATCGCGACTCGCATCACCTCACGACGACCTACGTGCAATTTCTCACGCCATTAATTGACGCCGCTATATCGCCCTATGTTGATGGCGTTAAGTCGCGAATCAGCGCCTCTTGAGCGACGGTTGCGACCAACACGCCATCTTCACTAAACACATGTCCGAGCGCAAGACCTCGATTATTTCCTAACGAATGACAAGTGAAATCGTGCAAATGCCAACGATCACTTTGAATTGGTCGATGAAACCAAATCGTGTGGTCAAGACTGGCACCCTGAAAGTTACGATGATTTTCAGGACGTAATGAGATCTCAGGGTGGGTACGTACCACCGCATCAGTCGGCAAGTCGTCACTGAGATACGCAAAAGCACATCGATGCAAAAGCTGGGCCCGATGATCACCGGGATTACCTAGCGCTTCGGTCACCCGAAACCAAGCCATGGCCCGACCTGCTCCTTCACGTCCATCATTTGGATGATCGGCGTTCTCAATCCAACGGCGATCAAAGAATTCAGACCACGTTGAGTTGGTCATTTTGTCTGGGAGCGGAACGCCTGTCGGAAAGGCAATCGGCTGCACATCTGGAGCCTGTTCAAATTTTTGAAAACTTGCTTCCAAGTTAAGAATTGCACCATTTTCTTGGCGTGCTACGACTCGACGCGTGCAAAAACTTTTACCGTTACGAATTCGATCAACTTCATAACGCACCGTGTCTTTAGGACTGCCACGTCGAATGAAGTACGCCCGTAATGAATGAGGTTCCATTTCGGATTCAACTGTTTCGGCTGCGGCCCACAGCGCTTGCGCAACAATGTGACCGCCGTATAAACCGCCCCATGGGTACTCTCGCCCTGCACCAACGAAGGTATCTACACCATGGGGTTCAAGCGCGAAAAGTTGCTGCATCGTCACGTCGTCAGGCTATGAGGTTTTCACGAGCTATCACGCATCAATGAACTATGAAGCTTCAATGAACTATGACAACGGGACATTTGCTGCGGTGGGCTACTCCGACCGCAGTGCTTCCTAACAAAACAGAGGCAATCAGGCTGTGGCTTTTTGATCCGACAACCAAGATGTCTTGTGGTGTCGTGTGTTCAACCAGTGCATCAGCAGCCGAACCCTCGATCACTTCGGCACTAATTGAAACTCGAGATCCTTCATCCTCAGACAAATGCTTTTTGACGCGATTCACAAGTTTACGAGCATCACGCAACATGGCCAGTCGCAATTCATCAATGTCCGGCCCAGACATCACACCAAACTCTGGTGACATAGCTGAATATGGGTAATGCCAAGCCGAAATGAGTTCGAGATTGCGATGCATATCTTCGGCAAAATGCAAAGCCCAATCGGCGGCATCCAGCGCGCCTTTTGAACCATCAATTCCTACAACAACTCGACCGGCAGATGTCCGCTTGGCAGTTTCAGGAACGAGAACCACTGGGCACTCAGCTCGATGCGCAACCGCGTAGCTCACCGAACCCATTAACAATGCATGACCTGATCCAACCCCTTTGGTGCCAACCACAATCATGGATGCATCCTCAGAGGCCTTTAACAACGCCATGACCGGTGACCCTTGATCGAGAAACATTTCGATTTCTAAATCAGGATGTGTCTTCAATATTTTCGACTTCATTAGGTCGAGTGCAGTTCGATGATGCTCGTCCACCGCACGAATTTCTTCTGATGACAACATTGGCCCGACATACCCTGCAGAAACTCCCATGCCGATTAGCGCTGGCAGTGCATAGCAAGTCAAAAGGCGCAAACTTCTTTTGGATTCGACAGCGATGTCAACGGCCCACCACATTGCACTCTCAGAATTTTCGGAGCCGTCTAGGCCCACCAAAATTGGTCGCGAATCATGGGGAATGGGCGAATGATGGATCATGTTCCAAGTGTCACCACTGGAAGTCCTAGTACTTAGGGCACGTCGGCTGAATACTCAAGGACTTAAGGCACCAATCACAATCGCGCTTGTCGCGGGTCAGGTGCCGTATCCATAACCCAAGTCAAGAGCAGTCAACATTGGCACAAACGGAATTCCGCGTTCGGCGGCCATCGCTCCGCATGTTCCACCGCGATCCACGACGACTGTAATCAACACCGGAATCGCGCCAAATGCAACAACAGCATCGACAGCTTCCATGATCGAAGTTCCACGAGTCACAGTGTCTTCAGTAATAACTACTTTGTCGCCAGGCTGCAAAGCACCGGCAATACGTCCAGTCACACCATGATCTTTTGCTTCTTTGCGAACGCTGAAACTTCGCAAATCGATTCCCCTTGTTGCTGCGACAGCGGCAATTCCGTAGGCCACGGGGTCGGCGCCCATCGTCAACCCACCGATCGCGACTGCATCTTTAGGAATGAGTTCTAATGCAACATCGGCCATTAACACGACTCCATCAGCCCGACACGCTGTTTGCTTTGTATCAAGAAACCATGAACTGTTCGCCCCAGACTTCAAGGTGAAGTTCCCCGTCTTTAACGAATGGCGAAGCACATGGTCTCGCAATGCGTGTCGAGCAGGATCAAGAGTTGGTAGTGCATTCGAATAATTACTCATCGGTAATTACAGTAGTGGGCGAATTGACGTTGTGTATCTCTTTGTGAGACTGCTGTGTATCAGCAATAAATACACAGTTTTCTTAATGAGAAAGTGACAAATTCTTACGCAAGAAAACAGCGCAATTCACACTTCGCAGTCATATATTAAAACTTATGGCAGCACCAAAGACACCGATGACAAAGTCCCATAAAGCTGCGTTGGCGGTTGGACGAGCCGAGAGTCGCACTGTTCGTGATTATCTTGAAGCGGTACGACGCAATAAGCCAAAGCGTGGCCGTAAGCGCACACCTGATTCGATCAAGAAGCGTCTTGCAGTTATCGAAAATCAATTTGATGAATCAGATGCAATCACGCAACTGAAGTTGTCGCAGGAACGACTTGATTTGGCAATGGAACTTGCGGAGATGACTACCGCTCAACAAATCGGTCCGCTCGAAAAAGCATTCGTTAAAGTTGCCCGTTCATACGGTGAACGCAATGGCATCACCTACACCGCGTGGCGTGAAATTGGCGTTGATCCTGCAGTGTTGAAAAAAGCCGGAATCACTCGCTGAGTTTTACACGTCAAGTACATCAAGGGCAGTGAATACCTGCCCGATGTGCACCAACGAACGCTTCAAGTCAAAAGCTTCGTCAAGAACCTTCTTGTCAACCCGCTCCAAACGCGAATCGGCTTCAAGAACTGAGCGGAAATCTTGTGAACGCTCCCATGACATTGCTGCTGCTTCTTGGACTATTCGATAGGCCTCATCACGAGTCAGGCCCGATTGAACTAAAGCAAGAAGTACTGGCTGGCTAAACACCAAGCCGTGACTTGAGTACAAGTTCTGTTTCATTCGCTCAGGTGACACCTGCAGACCCTCAAGCAGACGGCGTAAGCGATGCATGACGTAATGCGCCATCAACGACGAATCTGGAAGAACAATACGTTCAACCGAACTGTGTGAAATATCTCGTTCATGCCATAACGCCACATCTTGCATGGCAGCTTGAAGATTTCCCCGCAGCACACGTGACAAACCAGTGATCGTTTCGGCCGAAATTGGGTTGCGCTTATGTGGCATTGCCGACGAACCTTTTTGACCAGCCTTGAAACCTTCTTCAACTTCACGAACTTCGGTTCGCTGTAGATGACGAAGTTCGACAGCGATCATTTCGCAGGTATTACCAACAGCGGCGCACGCCCACATGTACTCGGCATGTCGATCACGAGAAATGACTTGAGTGGCCGGAACTGCCTTCAAGCCCAATGCGTGAGCAACATGCTGTTCAACTTTGGGATCAACATTTGAATACGTTCCAACTGCACCAGACAGTTTGCAGACAGCGATGTTCTCGCGAGCCGCAATCAAGCGGCTCCGATCACGATCTATTTGCAATGCCCATAATGCAACTTTGGCACCGAATGTGGTTGGCTCAGCATGAACGCCATGGGTGCGACCAATCATCACCGTGTCACGGTGGGCTTTGGCCAAACTTACGACAACACGCAACAGTTTGGATGAAGCATCTATCAACAGATCAGCTGCATCACGCAACATCCAACACCAAGCGGTGTCGACAATGTCACTTGACGTGAGACCATAGTGAACCCATGCGCCCGCGGTGCCACCAATACGCGACTGCAAAATATCTACAAACGCAGCAACGTCATGATCGGTGATCTTTTCGCGCTCAAGGACATCGTCAATAAAACGGGCGTCGACAACCGGAGAATTTGCTCGACAAATTGCAGCGTCGGCCGCTGGCACAATTCCTAAAGCGCTATGAGCTTCGGTCGCCAACAATTCAATTTCAACCCACCGACCAAAACGAGATTCATCAGAAAACACCGATTCCATCTCAGGTAATGAATAGCGAGAGATCATGCTGAACCTCCAAATATTGACGCGGGCGTCCAGTCAAGAACATCATCGCGTTCAGGACCGACACCAATGATGCGAATCGGAATTCCGGATTCGCGTTCAACTGCTGTCACAAATGCTCGAGCTTCTGCCGGTAGATCATTGACCGAGCGGCAATTGCGTAGTTCAGTTTTCCAACCCGGCAACGTGATGTAGTCGGCTACAACTTGGCCCAACACATCACTACGGTCTGGATAACCATGGACGACTTCGCCATTGATGCGATAGCCCGTACAAACTTTGACTTCATCAAATGTGTCCAGCACATCAAGTTTTGTAAGTGCCAATTCGGTGAGTGAGTTAATACGTCCAGCGTGACGCAACATCACACAGTCAACCCAACCCGTACGGCGGCGGCGACCGGTCACGGTTCCGAACTCACGACCAATATCAACCAACTTCTCGCCAATCTCACCGAGCGTTTCAGTGGGGAAAGGACCTGAGCCAACGCGAGTTGTGTATGCCTTGGTAATTCCGATGATGCGATCAAGGAGTCGTGGTCCAATACCTGATCCAACGCTCGCTCCACCTGCGGTCGGATTTGACGAGGTCACGAAAGGATACGTTCCATGGTCGAGGTCAAGGAAAGTGGCTTGCGCGCCTTCAAGCAAGATGTCTTGACCAGCATCGACCGCATCGTGCAAGAGTCCAACTGTGTCGCCGATGTATGGCTGCAAGCGCTTCGCATATGCCACGAACTCAGCGACAAGGCGTTCAACATCTAGTGCATCGCCGCCCGCGTGAACAATGTTGATATTTTCAGCGGTTGCTCTCTCGCGCACCTGTTCGGCAAAAGACTCGAGATCAACACATGCTCCAACTCGAATGCCAACTCGTCGAGCCTTATCGGCATACGCCGGCCCAATCCCCTTCAGAGTCGTCCCAATCTTGTTGTCTCCCAAGTTGCCCTCGGAGATTGCGTCCCAAGATTGGTGCCACGGGAAAATCAGTTGCGCCTGACTTGAGACGGTCAACTTGGCGCATGAAATACTGCGCGATTCAAGACGATCAATTTCGGCGAAGAGAGTTGGCATATCAACCACAACACCGTTGCCAATGACTGGTGTGACGTGCTCATAAAGAACCCCCGACGGAATGAGTTGCAGCGCGTACTTCTCGGTACCGACGACCACCGTGTGACCAGCGTTGTGTCCACCCTGGTAACGAGCGACCACCGAATTCTCTCGGGCAAGAAGGTCGATGACCTTGGCTTTGCCTTCATCGCCCCATTGGGCTCCGACGACGACGGTGACTGACATGGCACGCTCCTAATAAATGGGGGGAACGTAACGACACCCTACTTGCTCGGTTGATTTTGAGTGAACTGCGAATCCATTCACGCAATGTTCATGACAAAAGCAGACAAACGATTCTTTGCCGTCACTTCGCTTGATCAAAGTAAACACCTGTCAATACAACAGTCTTGACAATCCGTGAACACAACCAAAAGGAAAACGATGATCCCCTCAAAGTACTCATCCATGCGCAAGATGGCGTCACTCGCCATTGTCGCTGGTTTGGCACTCGCAGCCTGTGGTGGCGATGACTCAAGCACCAGTGACACAACAAAGGCCCCCGCTGCTACTGAAGCACCTGCAACTGACGAGACCACCATGGCCCCGACAGATACCGATCCGCTTGACGCTCTTTACGAAGAGTGCCAGGCCGAAGGCGCCAAGGTCAACTTGATCGCCCTTCCCGACGAATGGGCCAACTACAAGGGCATCCTCGCCGCTTTCGGCGAGAAGTATCCCGATGTCGAGTACCCCGTTGCTAACCCCGACGCTTCATCAAAAGAAGAGATGGAAGCCGTTCAGACATTGGCCGGTCAAGAAGACATGCCCGACAACGTTGACGTCAGCCCCGCAATCGCCCAGGAAATGGTCGATGCTGGTTTGTTTGAGCCCTACGTCTTGACAACCGATGCCGAAATCCCCGCTGGCTTGAAGGATGCCGACAACAACTGGACCGCCGCGTATTACGGAATTATGGCCATTACAACCAACACCAAGATTGCCCCCGTGGCTCCGACGACATTTGCTGACTTGATGAAGCCTGAATACAAGGGTCTCGTTTCCTTGAATGGCGACCCCCGTGAAGCTGGTGCAGCATTCGCAGCAGTTATGGCCGCTTCACTTGCCAACGGCGGCAGCGCCGATGACATCTTGCCCGGCATCCAGTTCTTCGCCGACCTCAAGGCTGCTGGCAACCTCGGTGGCACCGACGTCACCAAGGAAACCGTTTTGTCAGGCGAAACCCCCATCACCATTGACTGGAGCTACAACGTTCCCGGATTGGCCGCTGAACTCGAAGCTGCTGGAATCACCTACGAAACCAACTTCCCGAGCGACGGCGTGTACGGAGGCTTCTACGGCCAAGGTGTCATCAAGGACTCGCCACACCAGGCTTGCTCCAAGTTGTGGATGGAACACATCTTCAGCGATGAAGGCGCATTGGGCTACCTCGAAGGTGGTGCTGTCCCGGCTCGTATCGAAGCTTTGACCGCTGCTGGACTCGTGACCGACGAAGTCAAGGCCAATTTGCCCCCCGACGAACTGGTTTCACAAATCAGTTTCTTGACCCCTGCTCAGATCGCAGCTGCAAAAGCTGTTCTCGCCGAGCAGTGGGGCCCAATGGTGGCTGACGCCTGATCGTGGCGTTCACTCATACCTCCCCCAAAAAAGATGAGGGGGTCGTCGCAACTGCGGCGACCCCCTTGCTCTTTTCTGCGCTTCGACGGGTCTCGGCTTGGTCGGGGCTTATTCCGTTCTTTCTTTTTCTCATCTTGTTTCTGCTTATCCCAGCAATCAGCGTTTTCGCGCAAGCTCTTCACGACGCTGATGGGTCATTCGGGTTCAGCGCAATGCGCGAGGCAATCTCGGGACAGAATCTCGACGCCTTTATCTTCTCGCTGAAGTTCTCCGCAGGTGCGGCGTTCGTTGGCGTCGTTTTCGGTGGTTTCTTGGCTTACGCTGCGGCCACTGCCACGCGGCCCCGTTGGCTGCGCAACATCGTCAGTTCATTCAGTGGAGTTGCGGCCAATATGGGCGGACTCCCACTCGCATTCGCGTTTCTTAGTCTTCTCGGACGCCAGGGACTTGGAACCAAAATTCTTAATGCTTTCGGCTGGGATCTTTATGCCGGCGACTTCAAACTTGGCGAAGTCTCAGGTCTCATTACTGTGTATTCGTATTTCAATATTCCACTCATGGTTTTGGTCACGCTGCCAGCTATCGATGGATTGAAAACATCTTGGAGAGAGGCTTGCGCCAATCTTGGCGGTAGCGCTTGGACTTATTGGCGCAGAGTCGGACTACCAATTCTTGCACCATCACTTCTTGGTGGATTCTTGTTGTTATTCGCCAACTCGTTCAGCGCCTATGCAACGGCTCGGCAACTAACCGACAACTCAAAGATCGTTCCACTCAGAATTAGTTTCTTCCTAGGAGGAGATATCTCGATTGGTGAAGATGCTGTTGGATATTCACTTGCTGCTTGGATGATCATCTTGATGGGCATCAGCATGGCCGCCTATTGGCTACTTCGTCGACGCGCTGAACGATGGAGCAACTCATGAAACAATCTCGTTCTCAACGAGCACTAGGACGTTTGCTCCCGACTCTTGTCTTGATTGCAAGCGCAATTTTCTTCGCGTTTCCGTTGCTTGCGATGGCACGTTTCGCTTTCCAAAACCTTCAAGTCATTGACTTGGGTTGGAATAATCTTTTTGAGAAGTGGTCGTTCTCATCGGTCACTGCTTCATTTTCCGATGACTTCTTCGCCGAAGCTCTGACTCTCAGTTTGAAGTTGGCAGTCGGAACAGCACTCTTCACACTCGGGCTTTTGGTTCCTACTGCGGTTTGGGTACATCTTCGATTACCGAAGGCTCGTGTTTTCGTTGAGTTTTTGACGATCTTGCCGTACGTCATTCCAGCCATCGCACTTGTCGCAGGAATTATCGTTGTTAAACCTCATGCTCGTTGGTTTCTCAATAGTGACTACTCGTTGATTCCGTTCTACGTAGTACTTGCTTTGCCGTTCACTTATCGCAGTATTGATACTGGATTGCGGGCAATTGATCTCAAGGTCTTAGTTGAAGCATCTCGAAGTCTTGGCTCAACTTGGATTGCCACCCTTTTCAGAGTGATCATTCCAAATCTTCGTGCAGCAATTATCTCCAGCACTTTTCTCACTGTCGCCGTCGTATTGGGTGAGTACACAATTTCCGACGTCCTCTTAAAGCGTACGTTCCCCTCATTTATGGCCCAGTATCGGCAAAGTGACCCAAGAGGTGGCTACGCACTGGCGATCCTTGCATTGTTAGGCACCACGCTTCTTTTCGTCGCAATCGGCATTCTTTCTAAATCTCGCAGTACTCGATCACAACAAGTTTCACGTTCCCAAGAAAATGAGATTCTCGTATGACCTCGCTCAGCTTTACCGGCATTCGAAAAACCTTCGGCACAACAGTCGCCCTTGAATCATTTGATCTTGCATTACAACCAGGTGAGTTAGTCAGTCTGCTGGGACCATCTGGTTGCGGCAAAACAACTGCCTTGCGTATCGCCGCCGGATTTGAAATTCCAGATACCGGAGTCGTCTCCCTCGGAGAAAGCGTGATCACTGATACTCCAGCCCATCGACGAAATATGGGAATGGTTTTCCAGAGCTACAGCCTCTTCCCCAATCTCACCGTTGCACAGAACGTCGATTTTGGTTTACGCAATCGCAAAGTAGAAAAAGCAAAGCGCAACTCTCGGGTTGGCGAAATGCTCGAACTTGTTCAGTTAGGCGAACTCGGTAAGCGTTATCCTCATCAGCTTTCTGGTGGGCAACAGCAACGTGTTGCACTAGCTCGTGCATTGGCAGTTCAGCCCGAAGTACTGCTTCTTGATGAACCTCTATCGGCTCTCGATGCGAAAGTTCGCTCAACCTTGCGGGATGAAATTCGTCGAATCCAATCTGAATTGAAAACGACCACACTTTTTGTTACCCATGATCAGGACGAAGCTCTCGCCATCAGCGACCGCATCGGTGTCATGTCAAATGGCCGCCTTGAACAGTTGGGCACCCCAGAAGATGTCTACTTGCGGCCTGCTTCACCATTCGTTGCGCGCTTTGTTGGTTCAATCAACGAGTTGCCAAACAGCAACGGGGTTGGAAAAATCTTGGTTCGCCCAGAAGACATCACTATCTCTGAAGACGAAAATGAGTTAACGATGCGCGGAACTGTCACGCGGGTGACCTTTCAAGGTCCGGTAACTATCATCTCGGTGCGCGTCGACATCAATGACCAACTTGTGAATGTCCACGCTGCAAGTGGAACCATTGGTGCTCAGGTCGGCGGTCGTGTTTCGCTTGCCGTCATGCCAGGCCGTGGCATCGTTGAAGCTGCTTAGTTCTTACGAAATCAGCACGATCTGATCGTCGATTGCGTCAACAACTATCGCACTGTCTTCGCCCACTTTGCCTTCGAGGATCAAGACTGAGGCACGGTCACCAATCTCGCGTTGAATGACACGCTTCAATGGTCGGGCCCCAAAGTCGGGGTCAAAACCAACTGCGGCCAGTAACGCCACGGCGGCTGGAGTTACCTCAAGAGTGATTCGACGAGCCAACAGGCGCTCGCGAAGCTTTTCAAGTTGAATAACCACGATGTGAGCCAAGTCTTCTTGCGTCAAGGAACGGAAGCGAATGATCTCATCGATGCGGTTGATGAACTCGGGTTTGAAGAACATTTGCGGGTCACCCGGCAAGTTTGAGGTCATCACGATCACCACATTGGTGAAGTCGACCGTTCGGCCTTGACCATCGGTTAAACGACCGTCATCAAGTACCTGTAACAAGATGTTGAAGACATCGGGGTGGGCTTTTTCAATCTCATCCAGCAGCACCACGGTGTACCCACGACGGCGCACAGCTTCAGTGAGTTGTCCGCCTTCGTCGTACCCCACGTATCCAGGAGGAGCTCCCACCAAGCGCGACACCGAATGCTTCTCCATGTACTCGCCCATGTCGATACGCACCATGGCCCGCTCATCATCAAACAAAAACTCGGCAACAGCTCGTGCCAACTCGGTCTTACCCACACCGGTCGGTCCGAGGAACAAGAACGAACCAATGGGCCGATCGGGATCAGACAACCCGGCACGGCTACGACGAATCGCATTTGATACGGCGGTGACAGCCTGATCTTGACCAATGACCCGCTGATGTAACAACGCTTCAAGATGCACCAACTTGGCCATTTCGCCTTCAAGCAAACGAGTGACCGGCACGCCCGTTGATTTACTCACGACCTCAGCAATGTCTTCAGCATCAACTTCTTCTTTGAGCATCCGATTGCCTGTTTGTAACACATCCAAGTGACCTGTTGCTTCGGTGATGCGGCGTTCAATTTCAGGAATTCGTCCGTAACTGATTTCGGACTTCTTTTGTAGATCAGTTTCGTATTCAACACCGATCTTCAACTGTTCAAGTTCTTCTTTCAGATTTCGAATAGCACTAATGGCATCTTTTTCTTGCTGCCAGTGTTCGCGCATAATGCCCGAATCATTCTTCAGGAGTTTAAGTTCGTCATCAATCGTTGAGAGTCGCTCACCCGAAGCCAGATCAGTTTCTTTAGCCAAGGCCAATTTTTCAATTTCGAGTTGCATGATGCGACGTTCAACAACATCAATCTCAGTTGGCAGTGAGTCAATTTCAATTCGTAACTTGCTAGCTGCTTCGTCAACCAAGTCAATGGCCTTGTCAGGAAGGAAACGACTCGTGATATAGCGATCGGACAAAACTGCGGCGCTCACCAAGGCAGAGTCTTGAATACGAACACCATGGTGAACTTCGTAACGCTCTTTCAGTCCTCGCAAAATTGCGATGGTGTCTTCAACGCTCGGCTCGCCGACATACACCTGTTGGAATCGCCGTTCAAGGGCCGGGTCTTTTTCAACATACTTGCGGTACTCGTCAAGAGTGGTTGCACCAATCATGCGCAGCTCTCCACGAGCCAACATGGGTTTGATCATGTTGCCAGCATCCATGGCACCTTCAGCACCACCGGCACCGACGATGGTGTGCAACTCATCAACAAAGGTGATCACTTCACCGGCAGCATCGGTGATTTCTTTCAGCACGGCCTTCAAGCGTTCTTCAAATTCACCGCGATACTTTGCTCCTGCTAGCAAACTGGCAATGTCAAGAGAAATCAGCCGCTTGTTTTTCAGGCCCTCGGGCACATCACCTTCAGCAATACGTCGAGCTAGGCCTTCAACAATTGCGGTCTTACCGACTCCGGGCTCACCGATCAGTACCGGGTTGTTCTTGGTGCGGCGACTCAAAACCTGAATCACTCGACGAATTTCATCGTCACGGCCAATAACCGGATCAATCTTTCCGTCGCGTGCGCGTTTGGTGAGATCTTGGCCGTACTTCTCAAGTGCCTGAAAATTCTCTTCAGGGTTTTGCGTCGTGATCCGATGGCTTCCGCGCACATCGCGTAACGCTTGCATCAGTTCCTCGCTACCGATACCCAAACGACTGTTCATCGCGAGCAACAAGTGTTCAACCGATAGGTAGTCGTCCTTGAAATCTTTCTGGTACTTCTCAGCGTTCTCAAACACATTGCTGAGTTCACGATTCATACGTGGTTCGTCGCCGCCATAAGCTTTGGGCAACTTGGCAACTTTCTCATCAGCAGCGTTACGCACCATGAGTGGGGCCTGACCCAACTTGGCAAGGACTGCTGGCACGATGGTGTCGTCTTGTCGCACGATGGCGACCATCAAGTGGTCGGGAGTCAGTTCAGGGTTTGACAATGCCTTGGCCTGATCAACGGCGGCCGCGACAGCTTCTTGAGTTTTTAACGTCCAGTTTTTCGGATTCAAAGCCATGTCATTTTCCTCATCATTTTTCTTGGGCAGCGACTGATTGCAACCAATGCACAGCCGGGGCGGTCAATTTGGTTGTCTGTTTGTAATCACGCACGTCTTCAGGCAAATTGCTTAAGGCTTCAGCAAGTCGAACCGCATCTTCTGGTCGATCAACGAGATGCGAAAGCGGTCGAACGTACGACCGAATTGTGAATAGCACGCAATGAGTTTTCGGGAAGCGCCGAATTGTTTCGCGTTCAACACGCAAGAACAATCGATCACCAGTTGTCGGGTCGCCAAGAGTTGGCAAGGCTGGTGACTTTGGTGCCGTACCGTCAACTGCTTGGTACAACTCGTCGGTATCCAGCACGGCCCAACCCAATCGCCAGAACGACTTCTCGGGCATGAGTCGTTCAAAGAACGAATCAATCGGATCTTGCAACTGTTCGTTGAGTCGATCAACTGGTGCGTGCACTTCACTCATTGTGAGACCCAGTTTTGAATTGAGATCCCAGCGATTGGGGAAGCAAACACTCCCACCGCCAAAAATCAAACGACCGCCTCGTTCAACAAGCAACGCAAAATCTTCTTGAACCAGACGCGCGCAGGTCACCAACGGATGTTCATCCCATTGACCTTCATTACTTGGTTCGACTGCAAATCTCTCATGGCGGTGATGATTGACAATGTCTCGACCTTCGCGACTGAACCAATTGGGTCGATTCGTTACGAGATGATTTACAAGGCTTTCTAAAACTTCTGCTGCTTCATTTTCGGTATTGGGTTGAAATGCATTCGCTGTCGTGAAGTTCTTGGCAAAGACAGACTTCTTGGCGTCCATTTCGTGGTCGTAGTCATCGCCGATTTCGATCCAGTTTGCAAGATCTAAAGGTCGAAGCCCGAGCCTCCAACGAAAGGCACCGGCAAGATAAGGCTGGTAATCGGGTTGTGTGCTCATGAGTTCACCTCAATCAATCTCGTCGTAACACTGCATCAACATGACCAAAGACAGTTACGGCCTGGCGCAAGGGCACAATGTTGGCCTGCGATGGCGGAGTGCTTGGTCGAACTTGTACTGCATGAATCGCTTGCGCAGCCAAAAGTCGAAGTTGATCGACTTCATTGCGCAAGCGAAGTACTTCGGCTTCGAGATACATCACGCGCCGAATACCTTCAACATTCATACCTTCGGCGGTCAGTTCAGAGATTCGGCGTAAACGAGCAATATCTAATTCGCTGTAGCGGCGATTGCCACCTTGGGTGCGAGCGGGCTGCAAAAGTCCACGGCGCTCGTAGATACGTAACGTTTGCGGATGCATCCCGGCGCGTTCGGCGGCAACAGAGATGACATAAATGGCGTGTTCATTCGCTTGTTGACTCATGAGTGCCTCACTAACTGTTGTTCGTGTTATCTCTCGGGTTGATGTGTACGACTGATGCCATCATTTCAATTGCCTCACGTTGTTCATCAGTTAACGAAGTCGGCACGAAAACATTGACGGTCACGATGAGGTCGCCCTGGTGTTTCGCTGTTTCAACACCGCGACCCTTTACCCGATGACGACTTCCACTTTGGGTTCCGGCCTTAATCCGTAAGGTCACGTTGTCGCCACTCAATGTCGGTACTTCAATGTTGGCACCAAGGGCAGCTTCGGCAAAGGTGACTGGCACGTTAACTGTGAGGTTGTCGCCATCACGGCCAAAGGTTGCACTCTTACCAACTCGACAGATGATGAAGAGATCACCATTAGGTCCGCCGTTACGTCCTGGTGTTCCTTTGCCAGTCAAACGAATACGCGATCCGTCAGAAACACCCGCGGGCACTCGTACCTTCACTTCGCGATTTCGTTTTTCAATTCCGGTTCCGCGGCAAACACCACATGGAGTTTCGATCGTGCTTCCCGCACCGCCGCATCCCGCACACGGACTCGCAAATGAGAAGAAGCCTTGATTGTCGTCAACTTGTCCACGACCACCACACTGCGAACAGGTCTTGCGATTTGTGCCTGGGCGAGCGCCTGAACCACTGCAGGTTTCACAACGTGCATCACTCGTGAGATAGACAATCGTCGTTACACCAAGAATTGCGTCATTGAAATCGAGCGTGAGATTCGCTTCAAGATCGGAGCCACGTCGTGGACCGACGCCACTGCTGGAGCCACCTCGCGAACGACCACCTGAAAACATTCTGAACATGTCTTCAAATGATCCAGATTCACCGCCGGTGGTGAATCGCATGTTGCCCATGCCTCCACCGCCCATCGGGCCGAGTCGACGAACTTCGTCGTACTCTCGCCGTTTGGTTTCGTCACTTAAGACGTCGTAAGCGGTTGAAATTTCTTTAAATCGTTCTTCAGCAGCATCATCACCGGGTTTGGCATCAGGGTGATTTTCACGCGCCAATTTGCGATAGGCCTTGGTGATTTCTTTTGCTTCAGCAGATTGAGCCACGCCCAGCACCGCGTAGTAATCCTTTTCGTACCATTCGCGTTGTGCTGCCATGACTCACCTCCTCGTTGCGTAACTAGCCGCGAACTTTAACCATGGCCGGGCGCAAGACGCGCCCCTTCCATGTGTAGCCAGTTCGAAGAACATCAGAAACGACGGGGTTGCCACTGCCGTCTCCTTCACCTTCTTCGTGAATCACTGCATCAGCTTTGGCTGGATCAAAAGTTTGTCCGCTGAGATCAAGTGCTTCAAGCCCCTGCTTCTTCAACTCTGTGAGCAACAGATTGAAAAGCGGTTCAATTTCGGCGGGGTGGGCAACAAAAGCCGCTTCGCAAGCATCAAGCACTGGCAACAATGATTCAGCAATTCGACCAGTTGCCCGATCAATGTCATCAGCAGTTTGCGTTGCAACACGCTTGCGATAATTCTCGAAATCGGCTTGTAGTCGTTGCGCTATCTCACGGAACGAATCTCGTTCAGTGAGTAGCGCCTCGACGTCATGCTCAATTGCGGCTTCGGCTTCTTCAACCGCCACCGCATCTTCGATTTCGGTTGTTGGTTCAGCAACAACGTCATCTGGTTCGTTTGTCATCGCAAATCTCAGGCGTCGCCGTCGACGATTTCAGCGTCAACAATTTCGTCATCGTTCGTTCCACCAGCAGCCTGGCCTGAAGCTGATGTGCCAGCAGCATTCGAATCACGAGCTGCTGTCTCGTACAACTTCTGACTAAATGCTTGGCTTGCCGACATTAAGGCTTCTGTTGCTGCCTTGATTGATGCATTGTCGTTGCCTTCTAAAGCAATCTTCAATGCCGCGAGCGGTTCTTCAACAGCGGCTTTTTCTTCGGCGGTGACTTTGTCGCCTTGTTCGCGCAGGACTTTTTCGGTCTGGTACACCAACGAGTCGGCGTTATTACGAATTTCTGCTTCTTCACGACGCTGACGATCTTCTTCAGCGTGAGCTTCAGCATCCTTCACCATTTGGTTGATGTCGTCTTTTGACAACGTTGACTGGCCGCTAATGGTCATCGACTGTTCTTTATTGGTCGCACGATCTTTGGCACTCACATGCACGATGCCGTTGGCGTCAATATCGAATGTCACTTCAATCTGTGGCACACCGCGAGGTGCAGGTGGAAGGTCGACCAACTGGAACTTGCCGAGGGTCTTGTTGAACGAGGCCATTTCACGCTCACCCTGGATCACATGAATTTCTACTGACGGCTGCATATCTTCGGCCGTCGTGAAAACTTCAGTGCGCTTCGTGGGGATTGTGGTGTTGCGTTCGATGAGCTTGGTCATCACGCCACCCTTGGTTTCGATACCGAGTGACAACGGTGTGACGTCAAGCAACAACACATCTTTGACATCGCCCTTCAACACACCAGCTTGAACTGCTGCACCAATCGCAACAACCTCGTCAGGGTTCACAGTCTTGTTGGGCTCTTTGCCGGTGAGTGACATGACGAGGTCTTGCACTGCGGGCATACGAGTTGATCCACCCACCATGATCACGTGATGAATCTGTCCCTTGGTGAGACCGGCATCTTTAATGGCCTGTTCGAAAGGAATGCGGCAACGCTCAATGAGGTCGGCTGTCATTTCTTGGAACTTGGCACGGGTGAGAGTTTCATCAAGGTGCAACGGGCCTTCTGGTGTTGCGGTGATGAAAGGCAAGTTGATTTGGGTCTGCTGAACTTGGCTGAGTTCAATCTTGGCTTTTTCAGCAGCTTCCTTCAGACGCTGTGTTGCCATGCGATCGTTCGCAAGATCGACACCGTGTGCGGACTTGAATTGATTGACCAACCAGTCAATGACGCGCTGATCCCAGTCGTCTCCACCAAGAACGGTGTCGCCGTGGGTGCTCTTCACTTCGAACACACCGTCGCCAATTTCGAGAACCGACACGTCGAAGGTTCCGCCACCGAGGTCGAATACCAAAATGGTTTCGTCTTCATCGCTCTTGTCAAGGCCGTACGCCAACGCTGCTGCGGTTGGTTCGTTGATAATGCGGAGAACTTCAAGACCAGCGATCTGACCGGCCTCTTTGGTGGCCGTACGCTGCGCGTCGTCGAAGTATGCAGGCACAGTGATGACCGCCTGGGTCACGGTGTCGCCCAAGTAGGCCTCGGCGTCACGCTTGAGCTTCATCAAGGTACGGGCACTGATTTCTTGGGGCGAGTACTGCTTGCCGTCAATGTCTTCGCTGCGCCAGTTGGTGCCCATGTGGCGCTTCACCGAACGGAAGGTGCGATCGGGGTTGGTGATGGCCTGACGCTTAGCCACTTCGCCAACGAGAACTTCGCCGGCCTTCGAGAAGGCGACCACTGAGGGGGTCGTGCGTGAACCTTCTGAGTTGGGGATGACGACTGGTTCGCCAGCTTCAAGGACTGAAACAACTGAGTTCGTGGTACCGAGGTCGATTCCGACTGCCTTAGCCATGATGTTTGCCTTTCGAGGATGTTCTGTATTGGGGGGTGAATGACGAATGTTGCGTCGCCATGTGTCAAGTTAGCCCGCGACTCGTCGACTTGCAACTCCGAAGGTATCAATCCTGAGTCAAAGTGACTTAAGTACTTCGTTTTTCTGGTGGCAGGAATGGTCGGTTTTCCGACCATTCCTGCCACCAGAAACTCCACGACGATCTCACTGGAGTGGTGTGGCACAATGGCGAGATGAGCGCTCATGATCTAGTGATCCGCAATGCATCCCTTGTTGACGGCACCGGAGCTCCGGCCCGAATCGCCGATGTTGCCGTGAGCGACGGTGTCATTACCGAAGTCGGCCCTCGCCTATCTGGCACTGGCACCCGCGAAATTGATGCTGACGGTCTGACCGTGACCCCCGGTTTCGTCGATATCCATACCCACTTCGATGGTCAGGCCACCTGGGACCCCATTTTGGCCCCATCAAGTATCCATGGAGTCACCTCAATCGTGATGGGTAACTGTGGTGTCGGTTTCGCCCCCGCTCGACCGACCCCCGAGCAGCACGCCTGGCTCATCGGCATGCTTGAGGGTGTCGAAGACATTCCGGGCACCGCCTTGGCCGAAGGATTGGCATGGGACTGGGAAACCTTCCCCGACTACATGAATGCGCTCGATCGTCGCGAATACGCGATTGATGTCGCCACCCAAGTAGCCCACGCACCGTTACGCGCGTACGTCATGGGCGAGCGGGGTGCAGATCCACTTGAAGCACCGACTGTCGACGAGTTGGCCCGCATGGCACTGATGGTCCGCGAAGGTATGCAGGCTGGCGCGCTCGGCTTCACCACAAGTCGTACGTACGTCCATCGCACCAAGGCGGGGGCTCCGCTTGGCACGCGTTTTTCGTCGGCCGATGAGCTTCTTGCTCTGGTTTCAGCGATGGCTGAAACTGGTAGCGGTGTCGTACAGCTCATTTCTGACGCGTATCTGTCTGCTGACACCGACTTTGCAGTTGAAGAAATGAAGTTGATGGAAGCCATGGCCCGCGCCACTGGCCGTCCACTCAGCATGACCGTGCAGCAACCCGAACCGCTTCCCGACCGTTGGCGTGAGGTTGGTGCATGGGTTGACACGGGTGTCGCTCAGGGTTTGCCCTTGTCGACACAAGTTGCAGTGCGACCCATCGGAGTCTTGCAAGGACTCACCGCCACTGTGAATCCGTTGTTGCCATGCCCGAGCTTTGTGGAGATTGCCGGACGTCCACTCAACGAAATTGTGTTGGCGCTTCGTGATCCCGAACGTAAGGCGCGCATCGTTACCGAACACGCCGTTGCACTTGCACGCATTGAAGGTATGGCCAGCGAAATGTTTGGTGGATTCCACAAGTTGTACCCGATGGAGAATCCAGTCAACTACGAACCCGCGCCCGAAGACTCAGTCGCTGCTCGGGCCGCTGCGCAAGGTCGCGGTGTTGTTGAGTTCGTCATTGATCTACTGACCGAAGACGACGGCAATCGCTTGTTGTACATGCCGTTGTTTAACTTTGCTCATGGCAATCTTGATGATGTGCGCGAAATGTTGTTGCGCAAGAACGCCGTCATTGGTCTCAGTGACGCCGGCGCACACTGTGGCGCGATCAGTGATGGCAGCGCTACAACTACTGCGTTGGCATTGTGGTCAAAGGATCGCACCCGTGGTGAGAAGTTGCCTCTTGAATTTATGGTCAACCACATCACCCAACGAACTGCACATCATGTCGGGTTACTTGATCGTGGCGTCATTGCCCCTGGCTATAAAGCTGACATCAACGTGATTGATATGTCGGTGCTTGGAACTCCCCCACCGCGAATCGTTCACGACCTGCCTGCAGGCGGTCGCCGATTGATGCAAACGGCGACCGGATATCGCTACACCATCAAAAATGGCATCGTTTCATTCGTCGATGGCGAACATACTGGAGCACTCAACGGATCATTGATCCGTGGCGCACAATCACGTCGCTAGTCAAGAACAGTTTCGCCTGCACGCACTTGACGCGCATATGCGCCATCGCGTGACATCAATTCGTCATGCGTTCCTTGCTCAACAATACGACCATCGTTGATCACGACAATTCGCGAAGCATCACGAATCGTTGATAAACGGTGAGCAATCACAATGGCAGTTCGACCTTTGAGTGCATCATCAAGCGCATCTTGAACCAAGGCTTCATTTTCATTATCTAAATGACTGGTCGCTTCATCAAGAATCATCATCGCTGGATCTTTCAGCAACAAACGAGCAATCGCAAGACGTTGCTTTTCGCCACCCGACATGCGGTAACCACGATCGCCAACGATGGTTGCAAAACCATCGGGCAAGGCAGCAATGGTGTCGTAAATTCGCGCGGCCCGACATGATTCTTCAATTTCTTCGGTTGTGGCATCGGGCTTGGCATAACGCAAGTTTGATTCCATGCTCTCGTGAAAAAGATGCGGATCTTGTGAGACAACACCAATTGCTGAACGCAACGATGTGCCCGTCAAGTCGCGCACATCATGTCCGTCAATCTTGAGCGAACCCGCGGTGACGTCATACAGTCGTGGCAACAACGATGCAAGCGTGCTCTTACCCGAACCCGATGAGCCAACAATCGCAATTGTTTCGCCAGGTTCAATGACTAGTGAGATGTCGTGCAAGACATCAACATCGGGGTCACCCGATGGAGCACCGGGCATTTCCAACGAAGGAACCGAAACTTCACGAGCCGGTGGGTAACGGAAAGTCACGTGATCAAATTCAATGCGCCCACGCGGATTGACAAGATCGATGGCACCCGGCTTATCGACAATTGACACGGGCGCGTCAAGTATTTCAAAGACACGATCAAAACTGACGAACGACGTCAATAGATCAACACGAGCATTGGTGAGTCCAGTCAAAGGCTGATACACCCGACCCACCAACGTCGCCAGTGCGACCAAGGTTCCGTCTGAGATATTTCCTGAGACCACTAATTGTGCGCCGATTCCGTAAATGGCAACTGCACCTAGAGCACCCACTAAACCGAGTGCAACGAAGAACACTCGACCATAAAGCGCCGAAAGAATCCCGATGTCTCGAACGCGGGCAGCTCGCCCACTAAAGGCATCGACTTCACCTTGATGACGACCGAACAACTTGACGAGCAGCGCACCCGACACATTGAAGCGTTCGTTCATTTGAGTATTCATCTGGGCGTTGAGATCCATTTGTTCACGAGCGATGATCTGCAACCTCTGTCCAACGCGCTTGGCTGGGATGACAAAGATCGGCAAAACAACGAGTGATAAAAGTGTGAGGCGCCACTCAAGTGTGAACATCGCACCCAAGGTCATCACCAGAACGACAACATTGCTGACAACACTTCCAAGTGTGGAGGTGACGGCCGACTGCGCGCCGACAACATCGTTGTTGAGTCGACTAATCAGCGATCCGGTTTGAGTGCGGGTAAAGAATGCAACAGGCATTCGCTGAACCTTGTTGAACAATGCGACTCGCAAATCGTAAATGAGGCCTTCACCGATGCGAGCCGAATACCACCGTTGGGTAATCGCCAAAAACGCATCAAACAAAGCAGCTCCAACAGCCAACATTGCCAAGAACCAGATTCGGCCACGATTACCTGACGGAATCGCGTCATCAATGATTGCTCGGAAAACGAAGGGAGGAACAAGACCAACCGCTGAGGCAAAAATAATTGACAGTAAGAAACCGATAATTGCGGTCTTGTACGGGCTCGCAAAAACCCACACCCGAGCCATTGATGTCCGGTCGATCTTTCGACCTTTGACTGCCTCAGCATCTCCTGGCATCATCATGTGAGGTCCCATACGCATAAGGGAGCAGGCTACCTTTGACCCTATGGTTCATCGGGCGTGGCTAGGGATTGTTCTGCTTGTCACAGCCGTCGCTTGTAGCGATGGTGTTTCAACCGAAACCGAATCAAATCAGCAACGGCTTGCCGCTGTGCGCGAGTGGTCATCAAGCGTGGAATGGGAAGACTGCGCTGGCGGCCTTGAATGCGCAAGTTTTCAAGTTCCGTTTGATTACGACAACCCAAGTCTTGGAACATTCATACTTCCGGTCACAAGACGTTTGGCCAATATTCAAGAACAGCGCATCGGCACGTTGCTGATCAACCCAGGAGGACCAGGAGTCGCGGCTTTGGATTTCGTCGCCTATGCCGATCAAATCTTTAGTGCGTCGATCATCGACCGCTTTGACATTGTTGCTTGGGATCCACGCGGAGTCGGCCAGTCTGATCCACGCATTGATTGTGTTGACAGCATGGACGACTACTTCGGACTAGACCCATCGCCTGATGACGCAACCGAAACTGAGCAACTCATTTCTGGTGCTCAAGAATTTGCCTCGTCATGTATGACTCGCAGTTCTGATTTACTTCCGTATGTGAGCACGATTGACACCGCAAGCGATATGGATGTATTGCGACGAGCACTCAACGAAGAACGAATCTCATACATGGGTTTTTCCTACGGCACCAGTCTTGGCGCGACGTGGGCGACACTTTTCCCCGAAACGGTTCGTGCTGCTGTTCTTGACGCGGCGGTTGATCCAACGAGAGGTTATGTTGACGATCTCATTTTGCAGGCCGGCGGATTTGAAGACTCACTCAATGCCTTCTTCACAAAATGTGATGCCTCGAAATGTTCATTCATGAAAGTCGGCGAGTCAGCTGAAGACGCATTTGATCGCATCCTTCTTACTCTTGATCAAAACCCCATCGCCAACGACGACGGTCGGGCCGTAACTAATCAGGGTGTCGCACAAACTGGTATAGCCGGTGCGCTGTACGGTGATTACCAATGGCCCCAACTTGAGAATGCTCTATCGGCGGCTGATCTTGGTGACGGACAACCGCTGTTGATTTTGTTTGACGAATATTTCGGTCGCGATAGCACCGGGCAAATTGATAATTCGATAGATGCTTACTTTGGCATCTCTTGTCTTGATCGAGTTCAGAACCTGACGAGCGATCTGGTATTTGATCTCACGGACGAACTCACATCCGTTGCACCGAGACTCTGGCCCGGATGGATTCAAGAGATGTTGATCTGCGCGAACTGGCAAGTTGAGCCACAAGGCGGAATAACTGTCGGTGCCGAAACTGAGAATCGAATAGTTGTCGTTGGTAGTACCGGCGATGCCGCCACTCCTTTAGAAGGCACCCGCAACATGGTCGCCGCACTCGGTCAAGCTCGGTTAGTGATTAGTCCACTTGAACAACACACCACGTATGGCACCGACACGTGCGTCACTGAAATCGTCGATGAGTATCTCCTCAACCTCACCGACGGACCAGACATCACCACGTGTGATTCTGGTGCATAATCGTTGCGCCTTGCGCAACAAACCTGCACCAGAATGACCTACGCTGAGTTCGTGAAACGTTCTATTTCTCCCCTCATCGCAATCGTTGTGGCCTTTGGATTCGCGGCGTCCTCCTGCAGTAGCAGTAGTTCAAGTATTGACGTCATCAGTCAAGACACTGTTGACGAGGGCACCGCTACTTCTGATGCACCGACAACTGATTCACCCGACACTTCAAGTGTTGGCTCAAACACGACCTACTCAACATCAGACTTCGCAACTCCAACGATCTCCTGGGACTCATGTGGTTCTGGTCTTCAATGTGGCTACATCGATGTTCCAATCAACTACGACGATGTCAATTCAGACACCACTGCGCTCTATATCGTCAAGCATGAGGCGACCGATGACAATGCTCGCATTGGTTCATTACTGGTGAACCCTGGCGGCCCAGGCTTTGGTGGCTCATATTTGGCCGAAGCCGCCGACAACATTTATTCGCCAGCGATTTTGAGTTCCTTTGACATCATTGGTTGGGACCCACGCGGCACCGGAAATTCAATTCCAGCAATTGATTGCACCGACGACTATGACCGCTTCTTCGCTTCGGGTGATATGACCCCCGATACCGATCAAGAACGCGCCGCCATCGTGGCCTCCTCTGAAGAATTCACTCAGACTTGTTTTGATAACAACGGTAATCTTCTTCCATACGTTGGAACCAATAATGTGGCTCGCGATATGGACATGATTCGTCGGGCACTTGGCGAAGACCAAATTAGTTACTTCGGATTTTCGTACGGAAGTGAACTTGGCGCCACCTGGACCACAATGTTTCCTGAAACAGTTCGCGCAGCAGTTTTAGACGGTGCCTCTGATCCGAATGCCGATGACCTTGTTGGAACACTGCAACAAAATAAGGGCTTTGAAGAATCAATCGCCACTTTCCTAGCCAGTTGCTCGGCCAATTCGAGTTGTGCCTTCAATAATGACGGCAATGCCGAAGGTGCATTCGATGATCTGATGGAACAACTTGATGAGAATCCCATCTCAACATCAAGTGGCCGACCCGACTTGACGCGTGGCATGGCACTTACTGCAGTTGCACAAGCAATGTATTCCGATTCATATTGGTCGTATCTCGAAGACGCGTTGGCGTTGGCACAAGCCGGCGATGGCACCGATTTGTTATCGCTCTACGACGAATACTTCCAGCGTCAAACCGACGGTACTTACGGCAACGAACTTGAAGCATTCCTCAATATTTTGTGCGCCGATAGTCCCGATCGTATGACTGTTGAAGAGGCCGACGAGTTAGTGCCGCAGTATCAAGCAAACGCTCCACGTTTTTCTCCCGGAACAACGGGCGATTACACGTGTGTGTTCTGGCCCAAAGCACTCGACCCACGCATCAAGATCACTGGTAAAGGTGCGGGACCCATTGTTGTGATCGGCACAACTGGCGATGCCGCCACGCCACTTGCCAGCACGCGCAATATGGTCAAAGCACTTGAACAAGGTCGCTTAATCGTGGTGACCGCCGATCAACACACTGGTTACGGCGTCAATAGTTGCGTCATCGATGCAGTCGACAGTTACCTCATTGACTTACAAGCACCCGATGGTGAACTCGAGTGCTGATATCAATAGCCCACAGCTCACACGAAGTTACGGATCACATCAATGCGAACTATTAAGACCTCCGTAGTCATTGCTCTTCTTTTCGGACTAATGGCGTCGTGCGGTGGCCCTCAAGTCGAATCAACTCTTACAAAGGATTCACGACCATTGTCCGAGCGCATTAATGCCATGAACTCTGGTCCTTTTAGTCTGCAACCGCCGTGGTCCCTGAACGCAGTTGAGGCGTCCCCTGCTACCAACTGGGTACTCGACGGTGAGCCAGTAGAAAACATCAGCACCTTCGTCGTTGGTCAAGTCCAAAATGTTGCAGCAGGCTTTTCACTCGGTGAACCTGAAGGTTCGCCAAATATTGTTGGCCAGGCCGAAACAATCAAGCAGAATTTTCTTCCGTTCAATTCCGAGAAGGCATTGAGCGACGTTGTCATTATTGAATTAATAGTTTCACAAGGTGTTGGTCCTGACCGATCGCAACCACCAGACAAAGTGAAAATTGCCTTAGCTCTTCCTTCCCCGACCGATCTTGATTCACTTCGAACCGAAATCCAAAAACATAAGTCGCTCGCCGCAATCATCTTCCCAGCGGTAGCGCTCAATGCCGAGGAAGGACTTTTCGAGTTGCAAGATTCTTTCTTTCTCGGCACGGTAGTCGAAGATGCGCAAAACGACTCCGTGGTCTTTGGAGATCTCACTGGTCCGAACCCGTTCTACAAACGAGAAGTCACCGCGATCAAAGACATTCTTGCCGGCGCGGGCACGATTCTCATATCGTCAAACAGAATGACAGACGACGGACGTCTCGATCGGGACTGAACAATTCAGCGCGAATTATCGAATAAATCTGACTGGCGGAAGAGGTGGGATTTGAACCCACGGACGCTTGCACGTCGCACGCTTTCGAGGCGTGTCCCTTAGGCCACTCGGGCACCCTTCCGATATCCGAGGTTATCGGCGTGAGGCAAAGAACTGCTCGAGCAAAGCTGCCGATTCAGCCGCCAAAACATTGTGAGTCACCGGAAAATTGTGATTCAAGCGAGGGTCGGCTGACACGTTGTACAAACTCGCCGTTGCCCCACCCTTGAGGTCGGCGGCTCCGTACACCAGCGAGCCAATACGCGAATTCAATAACGCCCCAGCGCACATGACGCATGGTTCAAGCGTGACGACCAAAGTGCAATCGTCCAATCGCCATCGACCCAATACTCGAGCCGCATCCTGCAATGCCAAAACTTCCGCGTGCGCTGTGGGGTCTTGCAAATTTTCGCGTTCGTTATGGCGGGCCGCAATGATTTTCCCGTCATGCACAACGACAGCTCCAACGGGGACATCATCGTGCGTCAACGCATCACGAGCTTGATCAAGAGCAGCTTTCATTGCCTCGATGTAAATGTCGTTCACTGGCCCATCATTCACTGGCATGGCGGAAGGGGTGGGATTCGAACCCACGGAGGCTTGCACCTCACACGCTTTCCAAGCGTGCCGATTCGGCCGCTCTCGCACCCTTCCAGGGTGACAACATCGGGTTCCTGCCAGGTGTGGTGGCGGCCAGGCGATCTGCGGCACACGAGCGAATCCGCTGAAGGCTGCTACCTTCCGGTCCTGACCTGATTCACGGGAACCCGTTGCACAGGACCCGACCGTCACCACACTCGACAGGAGCCAAATGTTGCAGGGGCAAGACTACCTGCCTCGGGACCGAGCGAGACCAGCAGCTTTTTCGGCCAGTCTCGGGATTCCGAGGTCGGCACAAAAATCGGCAAATTCGGGAGTCGGACCATTCCAGTGCCAATCATCAACTTTGCCGACCGGCACATCATTGACCGTGGTCGCGATGCGTCGGAACAGATAGGCCAGGTCGCGATTCTCGCTGAGTACTGTCGCCAGTTTGGCTGCCCCGCGTAAACCCGGAACATCCCACTGGCCGGCCGCGTCGGGAATATCTTCAATGCGGCCATAGCGCGCGAGAACCGAGGCAGCCGATTTTGCACCCCATCCTGTGAGGCCGGGAAAACCATCGGCAGTGTCACCAACAAGTCCGAGATAGTCAGCAATTCCAGAGGGCGGCACTCCAAACTTTTCCAGCACGGCCGCTTCATCGACCAAGCCGTTTTCGCCCTTGCCCATTTTGCGGCGGTCGATCTGGACAACACGGATGCCCTTCACACATTGACCGAGATCTTTATCAGGACTCAGGATCTGCACTTGAGTCACGCGTGCATCAGCATCAGCAACTGCTGCCGCCGAGGCAAGTGCATCATCAGCTTCGTACTCGACCATCGGCCACACGGTGACACCCATGGCGCGCAGCGCTTCTTCCATGATCGGAATTTGTCCCAAGATCTCGGGCTCCATACCTTCGCTGGTTTTGTAGCCAGCCCATAACTCGTTACGAAAACTTTCAATGACATGATCACTAGCGACACCGATATACGTGGCACCCTCGGTGAGCAACTGCATTGTTGAGTTCAACACACCAATTGTTGCGGCATTAGGTGCGGGCGTTGAAGAACGCACTGCTTGGCCATAGTGCTGGCGATATAACTCGTATGTTCCGTCGACGAGATGAACAATCATGTCAAAACTTTCCTCGTACGTACTTCCACTGTGCCCATTGACCAAAAGCGTAGCCCTGTGATGAACAGACTTTTCCTTCGATGTCGGTCACAATGGTCAAGTGAGTAATCCCCACGACCCCGCATTACGACCGCTATTGCGGGGCTGGTCACATCTGGTGTCATTTCCAATCATGGTGGTACTCGGCACCGTTTTGTTGATCGTGGTCAATTTGCCCTTTAACTTGCTGTTATCGCTGCTTTTATACGTGGTTGGAACCGCGACGATGTTTGGAGTCTCTGCGCTCTATCACCGCGTGCCGTGGAGACCCAAAGCCAAAGCACTCATGCAACGCTTCGATCATTCTGCAATTTTTCTAGCGATTGCTGGCGGATACACGCCAGTTGCAGTGCTGTGTCTTGATGGTTGGACCAGGTGGGCAGTGCTTGTCGGTGTCTGGGGCGGATCCGTCATTGGTATCGCGATTCATTGGTTACCCAAAGTGCCCACAATTTGGCACGGTGCGAGTTACATGATTGTTAGTTGGTCGGCCATTGTCACCTTGCCGGCGTTGTGGCGAGGACTTGGCCATCTAGGTTTTGCACTCATCTTGGCTGGCGGTGTGTGTTACACCATCGGCGCAATTGCGTTAGCGACGAAACGCCCTAACCCGTGGCCCAAGGTATTTGGCTTCCACGAAATCTTTCATGCCTTCACTGTGGTTGCCGCAGGTTTGCAGTTCGCGGCCATTGCTGGCATCGTCGCCCCGCGCCTCGCCGCCTAAACACTCCTTGTTCTACGAATTCTTGCTCAAGTTTGCGAATGTACTGTTCTAAAACAGAAAAGTAGTTTTGACCGGTGACTTCGGGAGCACTCGGTGTTGCGAAAGATAGAGCGTGATGAATCTGTTGAGATCAATGACCCAACACCACGTTGATGAGATTCTGCCCGTAAAAAATCGCCATAACTGATCCAGCAGCCAAGAATGGGCCGAATGGCAATTGCGTTTGACGGTCCGCCCTCCCCATAAGCATCATCATCATTCCGATGACTGCACCGAGGATGAATCCGTAAAGCAAGCCGACCAATGCAAGGCCCGGATTCAACCAACCCAAATACATTCCAAGAAGTGGACTCAGTCGCACATCCCCATCACCAAGCCCACCTCGACTCATGGCATACAAAACACCCATCACGGCAAGAGCAATTACCGAACCTAACAACGCCATGTAGATACGTCGGGATTCACCTTCAATCAGCGCTGCAATCACTAGCAGTGGTGCTCCCAATGCCATCACGGTGTACGACACCTCACGGGGCAAGCGCTTGGTCTTCAGATCAATAACGGTCAAACCCGTCAAGCCGGCAGCAAAAACACAAAACGCTGCGACCAGAATACTGCTCTTGAAATGAACTGCCATCAAGGCAAACAAAACTACGGTCACGATTTTGACAATGATCCTCTCAACCCCGCTGGGTTGAAGGCACTTGCGACATCGACCGCCTAGAACAAGCCACAACAACACCGATAGCAATTCAAACGGTCCAACCTCAAGCCCGCACGAACCACAGACCGAATCAGACCGTACGACCGATTCTTCACGCAGCACACGATCAATAACTGCCGTCAAGAACGAACCGATTACGAGACCCATAGCGACTGCAGTCCATAACACCGGCGTCGCAAGGTTGATGCCAATCACGCAAATCATCAACGCGGAACATTACCGATGACTTCGTTTACTCAACTCACAATGAGTCCAGAACTCAACAGACTCTTGACAATCTAATGTGGACTGCATTCCACTCTGCGAGAAGATCCCCTGTGATCTTGCTCCGAGAACTGCGCTATTTCAATTCAATGACTATCCCACTTGTACTCACCGAAACAACACATCTGGATTTCGCGACCTTACCTAACGATGACGCATCACGTGCTCTTTGCTACACGAGTAAATCCCATATCTCGAGGGCTTGGGTGATTTCTATTTTCAAGAACGCGTCAAGGCTCTTTCAGGTCGTACCCTCTAGGCAATGACAATCGAACCTTCAGCCTCACTGCATCTCAAAGCCGACCGCGATCGCAGTTTGAAACGCGGACATCCGTGGATTCTCAGTGGTGCCGTCGCCAAGATTGAGGGTGATCCGCAGCCCGGCGACACGATTCGCATCATTGCAGCCAACGGAACCGAACTCGCTACTGCTTCTTACAGTCCGTTCTCGGCTTTGCGCGCTCGTGTGTGGTCATTCGATCCCAATGTTGAAATCACTGCTGGCTTTATCGCCGAGACAATCAACAAAGCAGTTGCGCAACGCAACGCCGACCCTGAGCTCACTCATACATGTCGCTTGATCTTTGGTGATGCTGATGGATTGCCGGGTTTAACCGTCGATCGCTACGGCGAAGTGGCAGTGATGGAAATCAATAGCGTCGGTATTGAACGTTGGCGCGATGCCGTGGTTTCTACTCTCATAAAGGTTGAAGGAATCACCTGTGTGTATGAGCGCAGCGAAGGTGCCGATCGCGAACGCGAAGGACTCACTCCCCGCAACGGACTTGCTGCTGGCGTTTTACCCGCAAAGATTTACGCCGTCGAAGGTAACGAGAAGTACATCGTCAATGTTGAAGAAGGACACAAGACCGGTTTCTATATCGACCAACGTGATTCACGAAAGTTGGTCGCTTCACTAGCTCCTGGGCTTCGTGTGCTGAATGTGTTTGGTTACACCGGTTCATTCGGTGTTGTTGCTGCCAAGAATGGTGCAGCGTCGGTGACCACTGTCGAGTCTTCTGGTCCAGCACTTGAATTGGCAAAGCAGAACGCCGAGCTGAATGGCGTTGATGTAGGCGAAGTCATTGAAGGTGACGCTTTTGAAGTTCTTCGTCGTATGCGCGATCGTCGCGCCGAGTTCGACTTGATCATTCTTGACCCACCGAAGTATTCGGCAAGCGCAAAACATATTGAGCGCGCGACACGTAAATATAAGGACATCAACTTGGTTGGTATCAAGTTGCTCGCACCAGGCGGCAAGTTGATGACCTTCTCGTGTTCACAGTCAATGGACACTGATCTGTTCCAGAAAGTTGTTGCCGGTGCAGCCGTTGACGCGAAGCGTGATCTACGAATTATTCGCCGACTTGGTCAGCCAGTTGACCATCCGGTGCACTTGCACTTCCCCGAATCGGAATACCTCAAAGGCTTGTTGCTGCAAGCCGACTGATTGTTATTCCTGAACGAGTTCGATCAAGGTTCCGAAACTGCCCTTGGGGTGAATGAAAGCAACCGTGGTTCCGCGGCTACCTGGACGAGGTGCCTTATCAATTGCGGTTGCACCAGCTGCCAACATCGCATTTAACGCAGCGCCGCAATCGGCGACACGATAACCAATGTGATGCAAACCTTCGCCGCGCTTTTCAATTGCCTTAGCAACCGGACTATCGGGACGAGTTGGAGTTAACAGTTGTATGTAGCTTTCAGCGACCTTCAATAAGGCTTCTTCAACGCCATCGCTTTCAACGATTTCGCGATGATCTACTTCGGCACCAAAGGCCCGCTTGTAATAATCAATGGCGCCTTCAAGGTCTTTAACGGCAATAGCGATGTGGTCGATTTCGGAGAGAATCATGTCAACAGAATGCCACGAAAGATCAGGCGCGTTGGAATCGGGTGATATTGGCTTCGCCAACTTTGGCGCGGAACGCTGGATCGGTGATACCGAGTCCTCGTTCTGGAGCCAAACACAACACGCCCAACTTGCCCTCGTGCATGTTGTTATGCACTTGATACGCAGCTTCGCCAACATGATTCAAATCAAAGGTCTGGCTGAGCACCGGATGAATCATGCCCTTAGCTAAGAGGCGGTTGGCTTGCCACGCTTCTTGGTAGTTAGCGAAGTGGCTACCGACGAGATTCTTGAGTCGCATCCAAAAGTGGCGGTTGTCGAATTCCATCATGAAGCCACTCGTGGCTGCACAGGTCACTACCGTCCCACCGCGCTTAGCAACATAAATTGATGCTGCAAAAGTTGAACGACCTGGGTGTTCAAAAACGATGTCGGGGTCTTCGCCGACGAGATCACGAATGTCGGTTCCGAGACGACGCCATTCAGTCTCATCATGAGTGTGTTCGTCTTTCCAGAACTTGTAGTTCGCAGTCTTGCGATTGATGATGTGCTCAACGCCCATGTCGCGCAAGATTTGCGCCTTCTCATCGCTACTCACGACACACACCGGGATTCCTCCGCCGTTCAACACGTATTGAGTTGCATAGGCGCCAATGCCACCAGTTGCACCCCAAATCAACACAACATCGCCCTGCTTCATAGCAGCACCGTTGCGGCTGACCAACATGCGATAACTAGTCGAGTTGCACAATGCATTGACGGCCGCCTCTTCCCACGTGAGGTGTGCGGGCTTCGGCATCAATTGATTGGCTTTAACAATTGACAAATCGGCGAGACCACCAAAGTTGGTTTCGTATCCCCAGATGCGTTGGTTCGCAGCCATCATCGAATCGTTATGCGCGGTGTTGTCTTGATCGTCAACGTGATTGCAATGCACGGTCACGTGATCGCCAGGCTTCCACATACGAACGGCCGAACCGACTTTGACAACAACACCAGAAGCGTCGCTACCAAGAACTTGATACGGCTGATCGTGGCGCTTGGCCCATTCACTTTCACGCGAGAGGCGCTTCATTGGTCCAAACGTCGAGACTGGTTCAAAAATGCTTGACCACACCGTGTTGAAGTTGATGCTGCTGGCCATGACGGCTACGTAAACCTCGTCGGGTGCCAATTCGGGTGTGGCGACATCGCCCACGTGCACGCTTTTGCGTGGGTCTTTCTTTTCGGACGGCACGCCTTCCCACATGGTGGCTTCAGTCGCCAAAATATGGGCGGCTCGGTAATTGTCCGGAATGCTGAGGGCTCCGATAGTCGCGCTGTCGGCACCGCTCAAGATGGCGTCAAGGATTTTTTCCATGCGTTGATGTTACTCAGGAGTAGGTTCTGGGGGCACTTTGGCGACACAATAGGGATCTGACAATTGCGTCACCCAAGAACGCCTTACGAAAGAGAGTCCATCATGGCCGGTTCATACATCGTCGCTGGAGCCCGTACGCCGATTGGCAAGATGAGCGGAGCACTCGCCTCCTTCAGCGCCGCCGATCTTGGCAGTATTGCAATCAAGGCCGCCCTAGAGCGTGCCGGCGTCTCGCCGAACGAAGTTGACCACGTGATCATGGGCCAAGTATTGATGGCTGGTCAGGGCCAGGTCCCGAGCCGTCAAGCCGCAGTGAAGGCTGGCATTCCGATGAGCGTCCCCGCCATCAACGTCAACAAGGTGTGCTTGTCTGGTTTGAACTCGATCTACCTCGCCGACCAAATGATTCAGGCCGGCGATGCCGACATCGTGATCGCTGGTGGCATGGAGTCAATGACAAATGCTCCGTACATCGCATCGGGTGCACGTGGTGGTTTCCGTTACGGAAACACCGAACTCAAAGACGCCATCATCGCCGATGGTTTGTGGTGTTCATTTGACTCATGCCTCATGGGTCTTGGAACCGAGCGCTACACCGCTGGCAACATCAGCCGTCAGCAGCAAGACGATCTCGCCATGAAGAGCAACCAGCGTGCCGCCGCCGCTATCGCTGCTGGTCGTTTGGCTGACGAAATCGTGAGCATCTTGATTCCGCAGCGTAAGGGTGACCCGTTGGTGATCGCGAACGACGAAGGTGTGCGCGCCGAAACCACCATGGAAAGCCTCGGCGGACTCAAGCCCGCATTCGACAAAGATGGCACGATTACTGCAGCAAATGCTTCGCAATTGAGTGATGGCGGTTCAGCCGTTGTCATGATGTCTGAGCGCTTCGTGAAAGATCGTGGCATCAAAGCACTTGGCCAGGTCGTGAGCTACGGCATGGTTGCTGGTCCTGACAATGCATCGCTGTTGACTCAGCCAAGCCGCGCCATCTTGAAGGCACTCAACAAGGTTGGCATGAAGGTCAGTGACATCAACTTGTTCGAACTCAATGAAGCATTCGCCACTGTTGGAATTGCATCAATGGCCGATCTCGGAATTAGTGATGACATCGTGAACGTCAACGGTGGAGCAATCGCCCTCGGTCACCCGATCGGCATGAGCGGTAACCGCGTTGCGTTGACTGTGTTGCACGAACTTCGTCGCCGTGGTGGTGGCGTTGGTGCTGCAGCATTGTGTGGTGGTGGCGGTCAAGGTGACGCCATCATCGTCCGCACCGTCTGATACTTACATGTGCTTGTCATTCTGGTGCAGAATTGTTGCGCATTTCGCAAAAAATCTGCACCAGAATCACGGGGTTAGGAAAGTAGTTCGCGGATTCTTTCTTTGGGTCGGCCCACAATTGCCTTCTTCGGCGTCACCACGATGGGGCGCTGTAAAAGTTGTTTATGTTTGACCAATAACTTCACGACCTGATCGACGGTTACGGCATCTTTTTCTTCAAGCCCAAGCTTCTTCCACATGCTGTCTCGGCGCACCAAATTGGTGAATGGGTCTTCAAGCTTTGAGATGATGTCGCGCAATGTGGCCTCATCGGGCGGATTCTTGATGTACAACACAATCTCGGCATTCACGCCTAATTCCTCAGCAATGCTCACGGCACTGACACTGCTGTTTCAATGCTGATTGTGGTAAATCGTGACTTTTCCGGGTTTTGCCATGGAAATGACGGTAACCCACGTCTCAATACTTGACATGATTGCGTCACATTTGTAACATAAATGTCATATCAGGGCACCGGTCCTGCAACAGGTCTTTTTCCGCCCGCACCTTTTGCAGAACTGGTGCTCTGGTCGTTTCTCAGGACGGTCGCGTCTGCGGACTGTTCTAGAAAAGCTTTCAGTCGTCAATAACGCGGCGGCCATTAATGGCCCGACCCAAGGTGAGTTCGTCGGCATATTCAAGGTCTCCACCCACAGGCAGGCCAGAGGCTGGTCGCGTGATGCGGATATTGAAGGGCTTCAAAATTCGACTGAGGTACGAGGCCGTTACTTCACCTTCGGTATTTGGGTTCGTGCACACGATGATTTCGGTGATCTCTTCATTCGACAAACGCATCACCAGTTCGCGAATCTTCAATTGATCGGGACCGACGCCGTCAATTGGATTCATGACACCGAGCAAAACATGATAGCGACCGCGAAATTCGCCAGTTCTTTCAAGCGCGATGATGTCACGGCTTTCTTCAACGACACACAACACTGTTGGATCGCGACGGGGGTCGGCACAAATCGGACACAGCTCGTCTTCGGCAAAGTTGAAACAACGCGCACAAAATCGAACACGAGCTTTGGCATCGGTAATCGCCGACGCCAAGCGATCAACATCTTCATCGGGAAGCTTCAGAAGATGGAACGCAATCCGTTGGGCCGACTTGGGTCCGATACCAGGCATACGACCAAGTTGATCAATCAAGGTTTGTACTGGAATGGTGTACGAAGCAGCCACTCTTATTCGTCCTCAATCAGAAGTTCTGAACCAGGAAATGCATCAGCCAAATTTGTTTCGGTTGCCTTATTTGAAACAGTTGGCAACTGCTTGATCTCTTCAATATCAATGAACTCTTCTTCGGCAACTTCTTCGACGACTTTTGCTTTAGGTGCACGCGGTTCTTCAGAACGCGTTTCAACAACGATCTGACACTTGCCGCCCGCAACTTTGAAAATAACTGCTGATAGATCGGGCATGTATTCATTCACGCGCTTGGCGGACGGTTCGTTATCAACCAAAAGAACTAACTGCCCGTCACGTTCAACAGGCTTAGCCATCTGTGCAACCGCACGACGCATACCTTTCAGTTCACCGATGACACCCTCGTTCCATTTTTCAACGACAGCAGCAATTGACATTGCGCTCGTTGAAGCCGCTGCGACTGGAGCAGGTTCTGGCTCGGGCGCTGATGCTGTCGCCGGAGCAGGTGTAGCTGCAGGCGCAGGAGAAACGGATGGTGCTGTTGCTGCTGGGCGCACTGCTGGAGCACTTGGATCTTGTGCAACTCGTCCACCTAAAACCGCACGACCTGTTGATGGATTCACCGGTGCCGGCGCAATTTGCGGTCGGTTTTCCAGTTCTTTTTCAAGTCTTTCAACGCGAGCCAACAACGACTCAATTCCCATTTGCAACTCACGATGCACCAGCCGCACTAAAGCAACTTCGAGCACAACTCGCGAATCGGGCGCATTGCGCATGTCATTAATGGCCAGGCCCAAAGTCTCGATAATTTTGACAATGCGCGGCGTGCCTAGTCGTCCCGCTTGTGCTGCTACCTCAGCAGCACGATCTTCGGGTAGTTGCACAAGCTCGGGAGCCATTTGGGTGAGAAACGCGTCGCGCAAATGTCGCACCAAATCATTCACGATAGTGCGAGGATCGCGACCGAAATTGACAGTGTGCGCAACCGCTGCAAGTAAGCGCCCCGCGTCGTATTCAATAAATGCTTCGACGAATTCGTCAACGGGCGTGACCTCATCAACCATGCCACCAGTTGCCGCTGCTAATTCAAGCGCTGACAATGTGTCGCGTGCCGAACCTCCGCCTTGACGTAGCACCGCGTGGATGGACGCATCGCTGATATCAATACCCGCATCTGATGCAACCCAACGCACATGTGCTTCAAGTTCATCAACTGGCAACAAATGGAACTGCAGATGTTGCGTGCGACTACGAATCGTTTCAGCAACTTTTTCGGGATCGGTAGTTGCCAACACGAAGACAACATGTGACGGAGGCTCTTCAAGAGTCTTCAACAATGCTGCCGACGCACCCTTAGACAACATGTGCACTTCGTCAAGAATGTAGACCTTGTGTCGCCCTGGTGAACCAAGCGAAGCGGCGGCAATAATTTCACGGATGTCTTCAACACCGTTGTTGCTTGCTGCGTCAAGCTCGATGACATCGAAGCTGTTGCCTTCTTGAACCGCCAAACATGAACCACATTCGCAACACGGTTCACCGTCTTGCGGATTCTCACAGTTCAGAACTTTGGCCAAGATTCGTGCAGTTGTGGTTTTGCCCGTACCTCGGGGTCCGGAGAACAAATACGCGTGGCCCTCGCGCGAGTTGACCACTGCATTCTTGAGCGCGCGCACAACATGCTCTTGTCCCTTGAGTTCAGAGAAACGTTGCGGCCGATATCGGCGGTAGAGAGATTGAACAGCCATTGCTTGAGACTGTAGTGGTGAGGTGTTGCGAACGAGGCTTCGACTTCCCAAGATCGCGTTCAGCATTGGTCCTGAAATCTGCACGGTCCTGAAATCTGCACGGTCCTGAAATCTGCACGGTCCTGAAATCTGCACGGTCCTGAAATCTGCACGGTCCTGAAATCAGTGCGTGTCCATACTCAGTAGGTCGCGGAGAACTACCGTTACAGGTGATCATGTCTTTGCTCACTGCCACCTCATCTGCAACTCGCCCACGTCGCCCATTGCGGGCTGGCGTCAAGAGTCTGTTTGTTGGTCTGTTTGTGGCCCTGAGTGCGGGGCTATTGATCGGCGCTCAGCCAGTACAGGCCGAAACGACCCTGGTGTCATCAAGCCCGGCCGATGGTGAGAAGGTCGCTACTTCACCAACTCAAATCGTGGCCGTTTTTAGTGCGGCTGTCCCAAATAATGCCGTTATGCAGGCTGTTTGTGAGGGTCGACCCGCTCCAATTGGCACGGTTACGGTCGGCGCCGACGGCATTTCGCTGATCGCCACCGTCACCGCCGCCCTGCCGATTGGCACCTGCAATGTCACCTATTCGGTCCCGCAAGCCGACGGCAAGGTAGCGACGGGTGGTTTTTCCTTTGAAGTGCTCGACCCTGCCACTGCCGACCCGGGCGACCTTGGCGGCGACGTCACCGATGGCGGCAACTTGGCCGTTGATCCCCCACCCGTCAGTGGACCGCTCGGACTTTTCCGAATTCTCGCCTATCTCTCACTTGCCGCCCTCTTTGGCGGAATCGCATTTATTCGCTGGACCTGGCCCGAAGGTATCAACGATGACGCGACGTATCGATTCCTTCGCATTGCATGGATTGTCGCTCTTGTCAGTAACTATGTGGTCGCCAGTTTGCGAGCATCACTGCTGTCGGGTGATTCGGTTGTCAGCGCGTTAATCCCTCTCAGTTGGGGCGAACTTTTCAACAGTGCCAGTGGTATCTCAGCTGCATTACGCGTGGTCTTGATCGCGGCCTGCGCCATCGTTGCTTTGCGCCCTGACCGTATCTTTGACCCCCAGTCACAAATCGCAGCGCTCGCTCTACCCACGGTGGCCATGGCCACCTTTGGACTCACTCGAGTCATTGACGATTTCTCGGTCGTCGGAACTGTTGCTGGCGTCGTTCACGTGTTGGCCGTTGGCATGTGGCTAGGAGGCCTGCTTTTCTTGGCTCAAGCGGTTCTTATCGGACCGGGCGAGGAAGATCTCATGCACGCGGTTCGAACCTTTTCGCGACAAGCCAATATCTATATCGGTGTCACGGTTGTTGCTGGTTTTGTGCAGTTGTACCAAATGGATGGCGGTTCAACTCTCACCAGTCGCCACGGTCGTTTGATCATCGTCAAAGTCATTGGTGTCGCCGCGATGGTCTACATGGGCGGGGCGGCGCGACAATTCGTCACCCATCAATTGGCAAAAAAGCGCGAGCTCAGCGGCCGCACCGCAAAACAATTGCGCAAGGCCGTGGTCTCTGAAATCGGCATCGGCATTTTGGTCCTGGTCTTCACCTCATGGGCGGTGGCTACTCTTCCCCCCAATGTGACTCCGCCCGGATCTGACCGCACTAACTACGCCTATGTTGGCGATCGTTCGGGTGGAGCCTTTGATGTGCAGTTGAAAGTCACGCCCGCCACAGTCGGACTCAACGCAGTACGTATTGACGTGTACTCGCCACCAACTGGCCTGACCGACCTCACGGTGCAATTCAACCCGCCGACAAATAACACCGCCAGCGTGACCCTCAATGTTCCGCTTGACGGCGTCGGGGCTGCCCGGCTCCCCATGAGTGAAGGCGTTCCCTTTGGGGCACCTGGCCTGTGGACCATCATCGTCACCGGAAATGGACCCGAAGGCCCACTGCCCTCAGTGACGTACACCGTCTCGGTTATGGCCAATTCGGCCGATTCGGGCACAACCACGGGAACCGATGTCACCACAACCTCGGTGGTTCTGACAGTTGATGGCTCACCTGCCACCGTCGTCGTTCCGCTAGGAACCACCGTTCCTGGGGCCGCCGCCCCAGCCGCCGGAATTCAACCCGTCACAGCCACGGTCGTCACCTCGGTACCTTGAGCCCGTTGCGAGTATCGTTCACGGGGTGACTAGTGCTAACCCCATGCAAGACAAGCTCGCCGACCTCCTTCAGCGCAAAGAACAAGCGCTCCATGCGGGGTCACCTCGTTCAGTCGAACGTCAGCACGAGAAAGGTAAGTTGCTGGCCCGCGAACGGCTGGACTACTTGCTCGATCCGGGCTCATTCCAAGAACTCGACATGTTGGCGCGTCACCGTGCACATGCCGCTGGTCTAGAAGAGCATCCCTACACCGACGGAGTGATCACCGGTTGGGGAACCATCGAAGGCCGCAAGGTTTTCGTTTTCTCACAAGACTTCACCGTGTTCGGTGGAGCCCTCGGCGAAGTGTTCGCTGAAAAGATTCACAAGTTGATGGACATGGCCTTGCGCGTCGGCGCACCAGTCATCGGACTGAACGACGGTGCTGGCGCACGCATTCAAGAGGGCGTGGTATCACTCGCAAGTTACGGCGGTATTTTCTATCGCAATGTGCAATCAAGTGGTGTCATCCCGCAGATTTCGGTGATTCTCGGACCATGTGCCGGCGGCGCTGTGTACTCGCCAGCAATGACCGACTTCATCTTCATGGTGCGCGAGAGCAGTCACATGTTCATTACTGGTCCCGATGTTGTCAAGACCGTGACCGGCGAAGAAGTAACCCTCGAAGAACTCGGTGGCGCAATGAGCCACGCTAGTAAGAGTGGTGTCGCAACTTTCGTTTCTGCTGACGAAAAATCATGTCTTGATGATGTGCGTTTCTTGATGTCGTTCATGCCGCAGAACAACATGGAAGAGCCGCCGACCATTGACACCGGCGATGATCCCGATCGTTTATGCCCCGATCTGCGCGACATTCTTCCTCCATCACCCAACCAGCCATATGACATGAAGAAGGTCATCGCATCAATCGTTGATGATGGTGAATTCTTTGAGTACTTCCCGCATTGGGCCAAGAGCATCGTGTGTGGATTTGTTCGTATTGATGGTCACTCGGTCGGTGTTGTCGGCAACCAGCCATTATTCCTTGCTGGTGTTCTTGATATTGAAAGTGCCGAAAAGGCTGCTCGCTTCGTGCGCACATGCGACGCTTTCAACATTCCGTTACTCACCATGGTTGACGTGCCTGGATTCTTGCCTGGTGTTGATCAAGAGTACGGCGGCATTATTCGTCACGGTGCCAAGTTGCTATATGCCTACTGCGAAGCGACTGTTCCGCGAATTCAAATCATCACGCGCAAGGCTTACGGTGGAGCGTATGTGGTGATGGACTCGAAGTCGATTGGCTCCGATCTTTCGTACGCATGGCCAACCGCTGAGCTCGCAGTGATGGGACCAAACGGTGCCGTTGAAATCGTGTATCGCCGCGAATTGCAGCAAGCCGCCGACCCGGTTGCACGTCGCGCTGAACTAGTCAATGAATACACCGAAAAGTACGCCAACCCGTATGCAGCAGCCGAACGCGGTTACATCGATGATGTCATTGACCCCGCCGAGACCCGCCAAAAGATTGTTGCTGGATTCCGAATGTTGCGTACTAAGCGCGAAGAGTTGCCACGCCGCAAGCATGGCAATATGCCGTTATGAGTCAACAAGTTTCACCTACACCTACTGACGAAGAAGCAGTCGTTATTGCGGCTGCTATTGAAGCGTTGTGGCCACGACCAGTCGTGGGTGAAAACGTTGTTGTGGCGCGTCAAAATGCGTGGCGCTTCAGCGGACGTTGGTGGGCTCAACCAACCATCGCTCGGCGGGGCCGCCCCTAACTAACGCTCATGGAAGTCACCACTGTTGCTGATGATCTAGTGGTTATCCATGACGGTCTGACGGTGTACCGCTACGAGGGGTTAACACCGTCCACGTCGTACTCATTTAATGGGTTAGACGTCATGACGCTTGCTCAACCGCATGGTGAATTGCTCAGTACGTTCGCAACCGTCAACGATGTGCATTTTGGCGAACTTGAGTGCGGGAAAATTGATGACAGCCCCAAAGGACCAATTCAAAGTTCACGTCCTGGTGAGCCGCCCTATCCCGAGATCATGAATCGCAGCGCAGTTGCCGAAATCTCTGCGTTAAATCCGCATCACGTATTTGTCAAAGGTGATCTCACGTGTTTTGGATCTGAGGAAGAGTTTGCCGCATTTGAAAACTGCTACGGACAGATCGGCAACAAACTGCATGTCATCCGCGGCAATCATGATTCGTATTTAGGACAACATAAATACGACAACGATCAATGGATTGACATGCCCGGAATCTGTGTCGCCCTGATGGACACCGCGATTCCCACAGAAACCACCGGCGACATCGCCTCAGGTCAACTCACTTGGTTAGCCGAACATGCCGCATCAACTCAATTGCCCGTACTCGTGATGGGGCATCACCAACAGTGGACTCCCGGGGCGCAAGCCGATGGTCATCGCAGCGAGGGTTACTTCGGAATCAATCCCGACAGTAGTGACGCCCTCAATCAAGTTGTTGCTCAACATACGAACATCATTGGCTACACCGCTGGGCATACGCATCGGCATCGCGTGCGACAAATGGAATGTGGCGTACCCACAATTGAAATCGGTTGCGTCAAAGATTTCCCAGGCACGTGGGCCGAATACCGCGTCTACGAAGGTGGAGTGATGCAGGTCGTCCACCGCATCTCGACTCCAGAGGCTCTTGATTGGAGCGAGCGTTGTCGCCACTTGTACGAAGACTTCGGAATTGACTACGAAAACTACGCACTTGGCACACTGAATGAACGGTGTTTCGTCTTCCCTGCTCGGGCAGAATAGAAAACGTGACTTCACTCGCACCGCAGACACCGCTCAAGGGCATGCGGGTGCTCGATATTTCAACTGTGATCGCTGGACCGAATTGCGCGCGCTATCTCGCCGACTTTGGTGCTGATGTCATCAAAGTTGAACGGCCCGACACAGGTGACAGTTTGCGCAACATGGCCTGGAAAGATCCACGTGACGGCGTCGGCCTGTGGTGGAAGATCGCCAATCGCAACAAGCGCACTATCGCTCTTGATTTCAAGATTGCTGACGACAAAGAACTATTTCTAAAGCTAGTAAAAGATGCTCACGTTGTCGTCGAGAATTTCCGTCCAGGCACCCTTGAGCGTCTTGGTCTTGGACCAGATGAACTTCTCGCCATCAACCCTTCACTGGTGCTGACTCGAGTCAGTGGTTTTGGGCAAACCGGTCCGTACGCGCAACGACCTGGCTTCGCATCAATCGCCGAATCAATGTCGGGCTTTGCAGCGGTCAATGGTGAGGCCGATGGACAACCTCTGCTTCCGGCAATAGCCCTGACAGATGAAGTCACCGGACTTGTCGGTGCATTTTCAACCATGGTCGCCTTGTATTCGGGTGTTGGCCAAGTCGTCGACATCAGTTTGCTTGAAAGCATGTTCCACATCATGGGTCCGGTTGCATCACTGTTTGCCTTAACTGGCGAACTACAACCTCGACTTGGAGCAGGTCTGCCGTATACGGTTCCACGCGGCACGTATCAATGTTCTGATGGACAGTGGGTTGGTATCTCAAGTTCTTCCGATTCGGTTGCCGCTCGGGTACTCACACTGCTTGGTGTCGGTGAAGATCAACGGTTTACCTCATTTGATGGTCGTGCTGCCCATCGAGAAGCTCTCGAAGAATTGATGCGCGATTGGTGCTCACAGCGTTCACGCGACGAAGTCATTCGACTCTTTGAAGAGGCCGAAGCCGCCATTGGTCCAGTGATGAATATGGCCGACATCGCTGTTGATCCCCATTTCATATTCCGCGAAGCAATCACAACGGTTGGTGAGACTCCGATGCAGAACTTGATCGCAAAGTTGTCAGTCACCCCTGGGCTGTTACGTCACGAAGGGCGCGCCAAAAATGCCGATGGCGACGACATCAGAAAGAATGGCTGGAGCCAAACAGATGGAGCACAAAATGAGTAACTCACCAAAGCCATATGTCTATGTCGCTGGACCACTTTTTGATGAGGGTGAACGGTGGTTCATTGAAAAGATTGATCAACTTATTCAAGATGCTGGCTTTGACACCTTTTTGCCACATCGAGATAACCCACCAAAGACCGCCGAGAATGTTGGCGAGATTTTCTTAAACGACAAGGGCGGCATTGATCGCTGCCAAGTAGTTGTTGCGAACCTAAATGGCATCATGACCGATGACGGCACCGCGTGGGAGATGGGCTACGCGTACGCACATAACAAATTCATCATTGGCCTATTCACCGACTGGCGCGCCCGCTTTCCAAATGGCAACGAAGTTGTCAACTTAATGATGCAATGCAGCATCAACAAGTTGGTGCGATCACTTGATGAACTAGATCAGTCACTTCGTGATTGGCTAGCCGACTCACATATCTAACTGTTCGCAATCCCCCGTTCACCTCACGGTAATCGCATATTTGTCATGAGTCGTCAGACTTTCACAGTGTCGGCGAAAATTCCGGAACGCTTCATATTTATTTGGTCGGGACAATCATTCGGTCTATCTAATCGACTGGCAGTCGAAAGTGTCCTACGCCATCATCCGTGGGCGACTATCGAAATCCATATTGAAGGGCCCGAACCCCTCGCTCTTGACTTCCTTTTGACTCGTCAGTTGTCAAATGTGGAGATCCACTCCATTGATGTTGCGGAACTACTTCATTCCTGTGACTCAGATCTTTCACGATCGTCAGACCTGTTAAGTGTCTGGAACCGAATACCTCAAACGGCACTTTCCGCAAGAAGCAACTTGCTTCGATATGCACTGCTGCACCTTCGTGGTGGGATCTACCTTGATTTTGACATTCTGGTTCGCCGTCCCCTCGACAACATTTTGAGTTCAAGCCATAGTCAAGTAGGCGCCGAGCTGGTGTGGAAACTCGACGAAAAGAGAGTTCAGGAAGGGCTTGGGGTGACTGACTGGCTTCCCACCGCCCTGTGGGCAGTGAATTGGTGGCTCAATAAGGAAATCTGCAGACTTACCGGACGCTTTATGCCACCACGGCGCATACAGAGCATCGTTGACAAAGTGGTCTTAGGTCGAGCCTTGAACAACGCCGTTATTGCCTCACAGGCTCAATCAGAACTCACAACTGCTCTCTTGGAAAATGCTCAAAAAGTTAACCCTGCGGTTCGATTTTCACTTGGTCCATCTCTGCTGACCTCGGTAGTGAAGCAAGAGCCGTACTTGGCACAAGTACACGAACCCGATTCTTTCTATGCAGTTCCACCAGGGCAGAGTTACCGATTCTTTACTGAACGAAATTTGGAACTACCCGAAAAGTCGTATCTCATTCATTACGTCAGCAGCAACCATGGAGAGCTTCTGAATTCTCTTACTCCGGAACAACTGATCCAGAACAGTTCTGAAGGGGTCTTTTGGGCAATGGCTTCATCACTCTTGCGTTCGCCGTACATTGACTTGAAAATGCCTCATGCCGCCTAACGATTTAGTCACTTGCGTGATGGTGACTTGTGATCGCCCACAGTTGGCCCGACGGGCGATTCAGTGTTTTCTTCTGCAAACCTATTCGCCTCGAGAGCTACTCATTGTCAATGACGGAGACCTTTCATATGGTGATGTCATTCCTCATGAGTTACCCGTTGATGTCACGATCACAGAACTGCACATTGAAACAGAAGAAAGCAACACGCTAGGTGAACTCCGAAATCTCGCACTTGATAAGGCGAACGGCGAATTCGTAGCGCAGTGGGATGATGACGAGTGGTATCACCCCGAGCGTCTTGCAATTCAAATTTCTGCAATAGAACAAAGCCACAAAGCCGCATGTGCACTCAAATGGACGTTGATGCATATTGACTCTGATGAGTTGGTCAACCATCCCTTTCGTGCCGATGCCGGTCTAGCCACTCCAGGGACGATCGTCCATCGACGAACCCACGCAAGATATCCCGCTCAGCGAAAAGGTGAAGACTCCGTTTTCATTCGCGCAGTTAAGGACATGGGTGGATTGTGTGTCTTGGATCAGAATTATTCACATCTGTTCATTCGCTGCTTTCACGGCAGTAATACATGGGATTTTGACCATTTCTTAAAACGACTCCGTCGAACACCACGTGGACTGCTCTCCCTGATGTTTCTCAAATTGCTACACAAACCGATAACGAGCCACTACGCCTTTGACCTATCTGATCTAGAGCAGGCTGCGATTAACGAATTCAAGTCCGACACTTTTGGTCTCTTGGTTCATGCAAACTGAATCTGCAAAGGACGTCACTCATCGGACAGCATGGATCACCCTCGGTCAAGGCGTACACACCGCTTCCCAAATACTTGTTGCGACATTTTTGGCTCGGTGGATGAGCAACTCTGATTGGTCAAAGATGGCCTATCTCATGTCAATCTATTTTGCGATGTTGGTTGTAGCCAATCTTGGGCTCCACCATGGGATGCCGTACTTCATCTCACATCTCAATCCCTATGGCCAACGCCGAGTTGTCTTTCGTAGCATGACCGCGCTTCTCGCGAGTGGTCTTGGGGTATCTGCCATTCTTTACTTCACCGCCGGCACTCTGACCAAGCAGTGGGATGGTCTCACTGGTCTCGTCGCCCTCATGGGAATAGTGATAGCGGTTGAACTCCCGTCCACTATTTGCGCAATGGCCCTCGTTGCTATGAAGCATTCGCTGCTTTCGGCGATTTGGGAAGGCTCCATGGGTCTTGTCACCTTGATCACCGTCTTCGGCCTCTTTATACAAGACAAAGGACTACGTGCAGCTTGTGTTGGTCTACTCATTGCCGGTGTCGTTCGTTCAGTGACTGCGGTGATCGCACTTATGTGGGCAACTCAACATCGCAATGATCAAGATTCGTTGAATAACTCTTCATCTATTCCCCGCATTCGCGACCAAATCATGTTTGCACTTCCCCTTGGTGCGACCATCATCGTTTCTGTTCTTAATCGCAGCCTTGATAAATGGCTCGTGGCGGCTCTTTATCCAGCAAGGCTCGGTGAGTACGCAATTGCGGCTCAAGAGTTGCCCATCATCAATATCCTCCCGGTCGCAGGTGGAGCAGCCATAGCTGTTTCTCTCGTTCACCACCTCGCTCGCGGAGAACAGCAGACTGCTCTCAAGATTTGGATTGAACAGTCAATTCGACTGACTTATGTCCTCGTGCCCGCCGTTGTTGTACTCATCCTTTGCAGTCCCGAGATCATTGAATTGATGTTTGGTCGTCAGTATCGATCAGGAGCACCCATATTGGTGATCTTCACAGTGATTCTGTTGCATCGTGTTGCAGAATATGGCGTTGTTCTGAGAGCAGCCGGCCGAACCCGAGAGTTACTCTTTGCCTCACTCGTTTTGCTCGTGACGAACGCCATCGCCGCAAGTATCTTGATCCTCGTTTTCGGCCCTATTGGTGCGGCTATCGGGACATTGATCGCAAATGTTGTCGCTTGGCTGTGGGTATTAAAGCGGGTTGCTGAGGTTCTCGAATCGTCCGTGAGACAAGTCTTCCCCTGGAGCGAATGGGCCCAGCAAATAGGAATCGGCCTGATATGTGTGATGGCTTGTGTGAGCATTGAAGCATTGGTTGATCTCACCAATGTTCAATCCCTCATTTGTAAAGCCTCTGTTGTCTGCTTGATATTTGCTTTTTCGAAACCACAAGTGCGGCGTATGTTCACCCCCGTTTCGTATGTTTCTACTCGTGCGAGTAGCGATTGTCGCTGAGTCATTTCTCCCGTCAGTAAATGGAGTCACCAACTCTGTTTGCCAACTTGCTGACTACCTTCATCGCAATGGCCACCAGGCAATCATCATTGCGCCAGGTCCAGGTGAGGATCACTACAACTCGACCCCCGTTGTTCGCGTAGCCGCCTGCTCGATGCCCTTTTACGATGACGTGCGCGTGGGTTTCAGTGGCACGACCGTTTATCGAACCTTGAGATCTTTTAAACCTGATGTCGTTCACCTCGCCGCTCCTCTTGTGTTGGGCGGAACCGCAGGTCGATCAGCTCGTCGTATGGGAATTCCAGTTGTCGCTATTTTCCAAACGGACATCGCAGGATTTGCCCGGCGTTATCACCTCGGAAAATTCGCTAAGCAAATCTGGGGAGCAATCAGAACAGCGCACGCTTCAGCCGACCTCACCTTGGCCCCCTCAACAATCACAAGTTGGCAATTACGCGAAAATGGCCTTGAAGACGTCGCCATTTGGCCGCGTGGAGTTGATGCAGAGAGGTTCCACCCCTCCAAGCGAGATATGGATCTTCATCGCGAATGGGCCCCACAAGGACAAACAGTTGTTGGTTACGTGGGTCGACTGGCCCGTGAAAAAGAAGTTGAACGTTTGAAGGTATTGAGCGGACGACCTGGCATCAAATTGGTCATCGTCGGTGATGGACCACTTCGATCGTCACTTGAGAAATCCATGCCTGACGCCACCTTCACTGGAGTGTTGCGTGCAGAAGAACTGGCTCGCGCTTTTGCAACGTTAGATGTGTTTGTTCACACCGGACTCAACGAGACTTTTTGTCAAGCGATTCAAGAGGCGTTGGCCTCGGGAGTGCCTGTTGTCGGACCTGCAGCTGGCGGCCCACTTGACATCATCCAACATCGTCAAAATGGTTTGTTGTGGAGTCCTGAACATCCTGAAAGCTTGGCTGGTGCAGTACAGCAACTATCCGAAGACGTCCTGCTGCGTCGACTCTTGGCATCGCACGGTCGCAACTCGGTAGTCGGGCGCACTTGGTCGTCAGTGATGAATGACCTCGTCGACCACTATCAGGCAGTAATCGGAACAACTCCACTATTGCGACGGACCGCTTAGTGGCTGTGCTCCACTCTCCCATTTCTCAACGTCGAACCTTAGTGATCTCGGTGCACGACGTTGCTCCATCAACGTTTCAGTTGAGCAAACGGGCAGTTCGCCGCATGGAGCAATTTGGCGCAACCTGTTCACTGCTTGTCGTACCTGGGCCGTGGAATGGCGCATCGCTTTCTGATTCACCCAAATTCATTGATTGGCTCCATGAGTGTGAAGCACGAGGCCATGAAATTGTTCAACACGGATACACCCATGAGAAGTTGGCAGCACCCTCGTGGTCTCGTGTGCAGTCTGCGATTCTGACCCGCGGCTGTAATGAGTTCCATTCACTCGGGTATTCAGAAGCGATACGACGTATGGAAACTGGTCTCAAGCAAATGATCAACTACGACTTTGCGCCGACAGGATTCGTGCCGCCGGGATGGCTGGCATCGGAAGGCACGGTTCAAGCAGCGAAGGATTTGGGCTTCGCATATCTCACTACTCGAACCCGCTTTCTCCATCTAGCAGCGGGACACTCGCACACAATTCCAGCGTGGTCTCACCGACCCAACAGCACCTTAAGTTTTGCTGGGGCACTTTGGTGGCAAATTGGGACTTCCTCACGCCTTCTTTTTCCGAGCGCTTTACGACTCGCACTACACCCTGGTGATGTCTCGGATAAGAAATTGATGGATGTCAGCGAACGATGCGTTCGCCGACTCTTGGATTCGGGATACGAAAGTTACACATATCAAGAACTCATCGCAACAAAGGCTTTACAAGAGTGTTAATCGTTCAGATAGCAAATTTGGTGCATCAAACTTCTGGTGGCATTTTCCGCACAATGACTGAACTTCGAAACGAGTATCTAGCACTCGGTCATCAAGTCGTGGTCATCTCTCCGAGTGATCGGTTTTCTGATCAGACGGATGAAACTGGGGTTCGAAAAATCCAATTAAAAGCGCCAAAGGTTCTTGGTTGGGGTGGCTATCGCCTGATCTGGCGTCGCCGCCAATTGAAGAAGCTTTTGATTCAAATTGTTCCTGACATCATTGAGAACCATGACCAGACCACTCTGTGGTGGCTCGGCGATTTTGCTCAAAAAATTGGTGCACGAAATTTCGTCTTCTCTCATGAGTCTCTTTCACAGTTGCTCACGAATCATTTGAAGAATTCGTGGTTAGCCAATCGTCTTGCCGACAACCACCATCGGCGAATTGCTCGGGGAACTCACAACTTTCTGTGCGCTTCGAATTTTGCAGCACTTGAGTTAGAACGGATTGGTATTGAGCCCATTCGTATTTCACTTGGGGTAGACCACACTCAATTCGGTTCGACCCACGCGATACGAAGTCACGCTCATCAATTTCATAGTCGCAATCACACGGTTGCCCTCGTCGGCCGACTTTCGCCTGAGAAGAATCCTCATTTGGCTATTGAGGCGATGCGCAAGATTTGCGGACAACGAGATGATATTCAGTTAGTTGTGATTGGAGATGGTCCACTCAAGCAACGACTGGTTGAACAATCGCTCGATCTACCCATCACATTCCTGGGACATGTTGCTGATCGTGAAGTCATAGCTTCAATTCTTCGCGTGGCATTTTGCACTCTGAATTTGGGAGACCGTGAGACCTTTAGTCTCTCAACTTTGGAATCTCTTGCATCTGGAACACCTGCGGTAGTTGCAAATTCTGGAGCATCTCGTGAAATTCTCACATCCGGATGCGGGGTTGCTACTTCGCTCACTCCGATCTGCATCGCTGATGCAATTGAATCAATGCTTATACAGGATCAAAAAACTGTGCAAGTCTGTTGCCAAGAGCGAGCGAGTCAATTCACTTGGGAAAAGACTGCAAATACTCTGTTGCAGAGTTACGAAACTGTTGCGTTTGCACATCAGGAAAAAGTCTCGCTCGACTTCTTTGCATTTGGCCAAGTGGCATGAAACTGCGTCCACTCCAAGTTGGCGATGATGCCCAGATCAAGAGCATCTTCATGGAGACCATCGTGATGGGTCAGCCATTGAACTTTAAGATTCGATTTCAAGATGATTTTGCTCACGTAAGTTTGGGTTGGTATCTCAAACACGCGCGCGAACTTGGTCGCTGTATTGTCACTGATCAAGGACAAGTGGTTGGCTACGTGTTGATTTGTGCTGACGAAGAAAAGTTCAACCGCTGGATGTACATTCAGACGATCCGCTTAATGGTCAAGAGTCTTGCTGTTGCTCCTATCGGACTACTGCGAGGTGGAACATGGGGCCTCTATTGGCGTCGAGTCGCCGATGGCGCAAAACTGACTCGGCAAGAGCTACCAGAACATTTCAATATGCATGCCCACGTCAATATGCGTAGCCACGCACGATTTGGTGCCGGCGGTTTGCAGAGTTTGCGTTATGTTGACGAACAAGCCGCAGTGCTCGGATTCGCTGGTTGGTACGCCGATGTCAATTCAAAATCAGGGCGTCGATCAGCAAGTCTTGAACGACTAGGTGGGCAGATCATTCAACGTTCGCACAACCGCACACTTTCGTGGCTTACTGGTGAATCAATAGAACGTCTTCGCGTTGTGCGACGAGCTACTCCGACAGAAATAGAAACAGCGGCCTAGTTTCGCTAGACGCCGGTACCAATTGGGCATGCCACACCAGTTCCACCAATACCGCAATAGCCGTTTGGATTCTTCGCTAAGTATTGCTGGTGATACGGCTCACCGTAATACCACTCGCCCATGGGTGCGATCTCTGTCGTAATGTCGCCATAACCAGAAGCCTTGAGCTTTTCTTGGAAAATGTCGTGCGACGTACGCGCTGCTGTCATCTGTGCGTCGGTGGTCGTGTAAATCGCGCTGCGATATTGCGAACCCATGTCGTTGCCCTGACGCATGCCTTGTGTGGGGTCATGATTTTCCCAGAAGACTTTCAAGAGTGATTCGTACGAAATGACTTTGGGATCAAAGATTACAAAGAACACTTCAGCGTGTCCGGTGAGTCCACTGCAGTTTTCTTCGTATGTGCAGTTGGGGGTGTATCCCCCGGCGTAACCCACAGCAGTTGAATAGACCCCAGGTAGTTGCCAGAACAAACGCTCGGCTCCCCAGAAACATCCCATGCCGAAAACTGCAGTTTCGTTTCCTTCTGGCCATGGGCCACGAAGCGGCGCATCAAGCACGAAATGCTTTTCGGGCACTGGCATCGTCTGGTCGGTGCGACCGGGCAATGCATTTTCTGGAGCGACCATTGCGGTGTTCTTTTTGGCAAACAACATGAACTGATATTACGCCCCACTTCGCCAACTAGTTTTGTCGGGTGCCCATAATTCGTGAACTCACTACCGACGACCTCGACCTGATGTTGGCGATTAACCAAGAGAACGTTCCAGCAGTCGGACCCGAAACTGCAGAAACTATGCGGCAAATCTTTGAATGGTCGTATCTTGCCTTGGGCATCGACGTTGATCAGACACTCGTCGGATACTGCCTCATGATGAAGCCAGGTCTGCCCTACGGCAGCACGAACTATCAATGGTTCTGCGACAAGTACGACGATTTCATCTATCTCGATCGAGTGGCCTTCACCCAATCACATCAAGGCAAGGGATATGGCTCTCTTCTCTACAACGAAGTTGAGTCACGCAGCACTGCGCCACTATTTACTCTTGAGATCAATCTGAAACCACGTAATGACGGTTCACTACGCTTTCATGAACGTCTCGGGTTTGTTGAAGTCGGTCAACATGTATCTGGCAGCGGCAAACTCGTCAGCTTGATGGCGAAAAATTTACGCTGAAATTACGAGCGACGGTCTTGTAAGAAGCGAAACTTCTCGCGCACTTCAGTGACACGTTCACGCGTGACGTCGGCGTACAAGATGCATTCTTCATGAGGTGCACCTTGAGCAAGAGTTTCACCGTAGGGATCAAAGATTCTGCTGTCGCCGCTGTACACCAATGATCCGCCTTGACCAACACGGTTGCAGCCAATCACATAGGTTTGATTTTCAATTGCACGAGCCTGCAACAACGAGAGCCAGTGCATGCTGCGTGACTCTGGCCAGTTGGCCGGAACTAGAAAGACATCGGTGTCTTTGGCGCGTTGCCAAAATTCATCAGCAAAGCGCAAGTCGTAACAAACAAAGAGAGAAACTCGTAAGTCGCCAACTTCAATCGTCACGAACTCGCTACCCGGGCGAACATGTTGATCTTCTCCCCCAAAAGTGAATGGATGAATTTTCTCGTATCGATATTCAATGCCGTCAGGGCTGACCACGACGAAGGTATTTGCCGGCCGTCCATCAGCTGATGTTGCTGCAAGTTCGGGGCACGTACCACCAATCCAGATGTGATGTTCTTTAGCCATTGAGACCAAGAATTGCGAAGAAGGTCCGCCAGTCACTTCGGCGAACGATGAATTGTCAACAGCGAATCCTGTGGAGAAAGTTTCGGTGAGAAGCACAAACTCAGCACCATTTAATTCGGCTTCTGCGATCAATGCTCGCAGGTGATCGAAGTTTGCTTCTCGATTGCACCAAGCAATGTCATGTTGAATCGCCGCAAACTTCATGACATTGACTTCAATCGTGACACTGCGTCATCAATCATTTCGTACTGCTTACAAAAAGCGAAGCGAACTAAGTGACGTCCTTCGTGCTGGTGGGCACGATCATAGAAAACAACATTCGGAATACCTACGACTCCACATTTATACGGAAGCGATCGACAAAACTCGTAGCCATCGCCATCGGGTTGTATTGGTCGAATATCAACCGTGACGAAGTACGTACCTTGAGGCTTGAATACCTCAAAGCCAGCCTGAGTGAGCCCTTGCATTAAGTGATTCCGTTTTCCTTCAAGGTCGGCAGCCAAGCCCGTGAAATACGAATCAGGTAAACGCAAGCCGGTAGCGATTGCTGGCTGGAATGGTCCTGACGAAACATAGGTGAGGAATTGTTTTGCAGCGCGTGCCGCGACCACCATTGCGGCTGGACCACACACCCAACCAACTTTCCAACCAGTGGTATTGAATGTCTTGCCACCACTACTAATGACCAGAGTGCGGTCTTTCATTCCGGGTAACGAAGCAATCGAGACGTGTTTGATGCCGTCGTAGGTGAGGTGTTCGTATACCTCATCAGAAACAACAATCAGATCGTGTTCAATTGCAATATCGGCAATCACTTGTAACTCTGATTGATCAAGTACTACGCCAGTTGGATTGTGCGGAGTATTGACCAAAATCACTCGCGTCTTTGGAGTGATTGCTGAGCGGATCTCATCGGGGTCTAATCGATAAAAGGGCGGTCGTAATGTCACGGGTCGTGTCACTGCTCCGGCTAACGAAATACAAGCCTGATAACTGTCATACATCGGTTCAAGTAAAACAACTTCGTCGTCTGCTTCAAGAATCCCAAGAAGAACTCCAGCAAGCGCTTCGGTTGCTCCAGCGGTCACTAGGACTTCTGAATCGGGATCGTATGACAAACCCCAAAAACGTAATTGGTGTTCACAGATTGCCCGACGAAGTTCGGGAACACCCGGACCAGGCGGATATTGATTTTGCCCACTTCGAATCGCGTCCACGGCTGCATCAAGTACTTCTTGTGGGCCGTCATAATTCGGAAATCCTTGGCCGAGATTGATTGAGTTTGTCTCAGCAGCTAGCGCCGTCATTTCAGCAAAAATGGTTGATCCGAAACCCTGCAATTTTGAATTGAGATAAGGCACTCGAGCCGACGAACCGGACATATCTCTAGGTTATGCGCAATTCATGAGCGAAGTTCAGCCTCAACAGCATCAAGCAACCCGCTTGCCCCAAACCGAAAAGTTTGTGGTGTTGCCCATTGTGGTCCCATGATGGCGTCAGCCAGATCGAGATATTGCTGTGCATCAGCAACAGTACGAATACCCCCCGAAGGCTTGAGACCGACTGGTCGTCCAGAATCCCGGATGACCTGCAACATGGTGGTCACTGCTTCGGGGGTAGCCGAAATCTTTGTTTTGCCAGTTGAGGTCTTGATGAAGTCTGCACCCGACTTGATTGCCAATTCAGATGCCCGACGAATTCTTTCTGGGTTGATGAGTTCACCAGTTTCCAAAATGACTTTCAGATGAGCCGGTGCGTGAACAACTTCTCGAACCGCTTGCAACATGGAGAGAACTTGTGCCTCGTCACCTGTGATCATTGACTGATACGGCAAGACGAGATCAATTTCATCGGCGCCCGCATCAAGAGTTGCAATCGTTGTGGCAACAACATCAGCAACGTCGGTTCCTCCGTGCGGAAAATTCACAACAGTCGCTACTTTGATTGATGTTCCTCGCAAGATTGATGCGCACAAATTAACGAATGGTGGCCAGACACACACGGCCGCAGTTTTTCCGAATTCACCTTGAGCGCATGAACAGAGTTCAACGACATCTTCTTCTGTGCAATCATCATTGAGATTGGTGAGATCAATCAGTGACAAAATTCGTTGAGCGGACGATTGAGTTGTCACGAAACAAAACCCACCAAATTGTCGGGTCCAAATGAAGTGGGCAGAAGTTGTTCCATCGTAAAAATCGCTCGGACTCCATCGGGCCCACAGGCGTAAATCGAAGTGTCACTCTTGGCAAACTCGCGTACTCGTTGACGACAGCCTCCACAACAAGTTCCTACTTCGGTACTGTCACAGATTGTTACGAGAGCCAATATTTCTTTCTCTCCTCCGGCGATCATCGCGGCGATGGCACTCGCCTCGGCACAGTTGCCCACTGGGTACGCGGCGTTTTCAACATTGCATCCAACGTAGATATTTCCACGAGGGGTCAAAATCGCAGCGCCAACCAAAAAGTGCGAATACGGTGCATACGCACGGGCTTGAACGGCCTTGGCTTGCTCAAAAAGTTCCTGAACATGATGTTCTGAAGGTAACTGGGCAAATTCAATGATCTGATGGCTCACATAACAACCTTATGGCACCTTTTCATGTGCAAACATGAAATGTGCTGAAAAGAAGTGTTCTGAGTTTTTGGAGTTGGTTTGCCCTCGGTGTGATTGTCATCGTCTGGACACCCTTGGTCTTTATCGTCTGGATGACGACGACACCATTTGATAAAGGTCGTTACGCAACGGGTTATACCTTCCGTCGACTTTGTGTTTTGCACCAGTGGCTTAACCCACTTTGGAAATTTCGTACAAGTGGCGAACTTCCAAAGAACAAACGCAATCCATACGTGATGGTTTCAAATCACGAAAGTTTCGTTGACATGTTGTTGATTAGCCATCTCAAGATTGAAATGAAATGGTTAAGCAAAGAATCAATCCTCAAAATCCCACTGGTCGGCTGGATGATGAAAATGTCGGGTGATATTTCGCTCGTTCGTGGAGATCGTTCAAGCGGAGCCGCCGCATTGAAAGTGTGCGAAACCTGGCTAGATCGCAAAATGTCAGTCATGATTTTTCCCGAAGGTACACGCAGTCTTGACGGCGAAATTCGGGCGTTCAAAGACGGTGCGTTCCGTCTGGCTATTTCAACGGGTACTCCTATCTTGCCGATGGCCGTTCATGGGACTCGGTCAGCATTGCGCAAACATGACTGGCGTATGGGCGACACCAACGCTGAGGTCCGAGTTCTTGAGCCGATCAGCACCGAAGGTATGACCGAGGACGACATTCCCGTACTTCGTGAGCGCGTTCGGGATCTCATCGTGGCCGAAGTGGCCAAAATGAGCGCAGCCGCCTAGATCAGCGACCCGCCTGAATCAACGACCCGTCTGAATTAGCGACCAGCCTGAATTAACGACCAGCCTGAATCAACGACCTGAGTGTCCAAAGCCGCCACCGCGGTCATTGTCATCAAGTTTGGCTACTTCATTCCACTGCACCTGCGAGACCGGTTGAATCACGAGTTGAGCGATACGGTCGCCGCGACTGATGCGATAGGCATTTCGGGGATCGGTATTGACCAAAACCACCTTAATTTCGCCTCGATAGGCCGAATCAATCAGTCCAGGGCTATTCAACACCGTTACCCCGTTCTTGAGGGCAAGCCCGCTTCGAGGCAACACAAAACCCGCATATCCCTGGGGAATGGCGATGGAAATGCCCGTCGGCATCAAAATTCGGCCACCTGCTGGAGAAATAGTGACTTCCTCGCGGGCCAGCAAATCGAGGCCGGCATCTCCATCATGGGCGTACGTCGGAAGGTCTAGTTGCTTGTCGAGACGAACAATAGAAATGCTGATTGGCAGATCACTCATGCCACGACGATACGCGCTCGGGCAGCAATTTTAAAAAACGGCCATTTAAACGGCGCATTGATAGATCGCCACAGCCATGGCGTAGCGTCTCCGATGTGCTTGTGTGGATGGATTTAGAAATGACGGGGCTGATCCCCGAAAAGGACGTCATCGTCGAAATTGCAACGATCGTCACCGATGACCAACTCAATGTCATTGCCGAAGGTCCCGATCTAGTCATCCACCAAAGTGATGAAGTCTTGGCTGGCATGGACAAGTTTGTGGTCGATATGCATACCAAGTCGGGTCTGCTCACCATGATCCGCGAATCCACGATCTCTCTTGAACAAGCCGGTCAGCAAACGCTTGAATTCATTAAGGCTCATGTTCCCGAAGCTCGAACCGTTCCCTTGTGTGGCAACTCAATCGGCACCGATCGCCGTTTCTTGGCGCGTTATTTACCCGACATTGAAAACCACTTGCACTATCGCTCGGTTGATGTCAGCACCATCAAAGAACTCGTGAAGCGTTGGTATCCCGGTAGCGACAGTGTGCGCCCCTTCAAAGTGGGGATGCACCGTGCGCTCGACGATGTGCACGAAAGCATCGCCGAATTACGCTTCTACCGCGAGAAAGTTTTTGTTCAATGACCCAACCTGCCCCCCGAATACCCAAACAAGAGCAATTACCGGCGAGTGACGACATCCTCGAAATTGCTCCAGGTGTTCTGCGGGCTCAATTGCCGATCTCTATTCCTGGCCTTGGTCACGTCAATATGTATGTGCTCGAAGATGAACGTGGTGTCACCTTGGTCGACCCTGGTCTTCCCGAGAAGGCCAGTTATGCAGTTGTCAAAAAACGGCTCGTACAAATGGGCGTTCCCCTCAAGCGAGTCCATTCGGTCATCGTGACTCACAGTCACCCCGATCACTTTGGTGGAGCACATTGGCTACAAAGTGAAACTGGTTGCGACATCATCACGCACGAAAAGTTTCGCGTCTTTTGGGATCCAACCGAACCACCCGATGTCGACATCGACGATCCAGACAACGCGCCGAAGCATCGCATGCCGTGGGAGCCTCCACCGTGGGGCGGACCCGGTATGGATATCCCCTTTAAGCGTCGTGCCCGTATTGCGGTGACTCGTCGAATTCCCAAGCTCATGCGCTTGCCCCGACCGACCATCCGCTTGGCTGATGCCGAACATTTCAGTTTTGCCCGTCGCGAATGGGTTGCTATTCATACTCCTGGACACACCGCCGACCATTTGTGTTTGTTCGACCCCGAACATGGGTTAATGCTGTGTGGCGACCATGTCTTGCCGACAATCACTCCACATATCAGTGGCATGATGCCCGCCAAAGATCCGCTCAACCTGTTTTTTGAATCACTCGACAAAGTTGCCGCTTTTGGCCCACAGGTCAAGATCGCGCTACCTGCCCACGGTGACACCTTCACCGATCTTGCTGGACGCGCCAACGACATCAAAGAACATCATGTTGGACGACTTCAAAAATTACGCGATGCTTGCATTGAAGTGAATCGACCCACAACAGTGATGGAAATGTCAACGTATCTTTTCTCGCCTCGATCACAAGGCGGAATGGCCGATAGCGAAACATACGCCCACCTTGAGCATCTTCGCCTAGCCGGTGAAATGAATCGCGTTGATATAGATGGGCGTTACCAGTACACACTGAAGGACTAATTGGTGGCAGGCTGTCCTCATGAGCAGTCGCCCTAACGTTCTCTTCATCACTCTCGATCAGTTTCGTGGTGATGCGCTGTCTTGCGCCGACCATTTCATTGTCAAAACTCCGAACCTTGATGCATTAGCTCAATCGGGAGTCCGTTTTTCACGCCACTACACCCAATCAACACCGTGTGCGCCTGGTCGAGCTGGTCTCTATACGGGCATGTATCAAATGAACCATCGAGTCGTGGCTAATGGAACTCCACTCGACAATCGTTTTGACAACGTTGCCCGACTCGCACAACGAAGCGGATATCAAGGAAAACTCTTTGGTTATACCGACCAATCAATTGATCCACGAATGACTGTCAGTCCCGATGATCCGCGATTACAGACTTATGAAGAGATACTTCCCGGCTTTGAGTGGCAACTCAATCTCACTGGCCCTCATCAACCTTGGGTTGATTTCTTAACTAGTCATGGCTATGACACATCGCCCGGTCATATGCACATGTTGGATACAGAGCACGAACGACCGGTTGAACACAGCGTTTCAAGTTTCACAACTGATTGTCTCATTGATTACATTTCCAGCACCGAGACCAACGAACCTTGGTTTATCCACGCGAGTTATCTTCGTCCTCACCCGCCTTATTCGGCGCCTGGTCATTTCGCACACATGTACGATCCTGCCGATGTTGGTCTTCCTATTGCTCCCGTCGATGATCGTCACGGATTTCACGACCTGTTGCTCAAGATTGAATCGACGGCGGCACCGGTTGATGAATCAGAGATGCGTCATTTACGGTCCCAATACTTTGGCATGATCTCTGCCGTTGATGAACAAATGGGCCGACTTTGGCAGACCCTTCGTGATCTCAATCAATGGGACAACACCATCATCATCGTGACTGCCGATCATGGTGAACAACTTGGTGATCACGGACTCGTACAAAAAGTGGCGTGGTTTGAAGAAAGTCATCACATACCAATGATTATTCGCGATCCATCGCGACCACGGGCTCATGGAAACGTCATCACAGAGTTCACCGAAAGCGTTGACCTTCTTCCAACGCTCGCGCAAATCTGGGAGCAATCTATTCCATTGCAATGTGACGGTCACTCACTTATCCCCTTCTTATTTGGCGATGAACCAACAACATGGCGCGAAGGCGCATCATGGGAATTTGATTGGCGCTACGCACTCATTCCACATGTTCAAAATCAGTGGCCTTGGGATGAACGACTGAATGAATCTCATCTTGCGGTTCACCGCACCATTGACACTGCCTACGTACAATTCGGCGACGGCTCTTCGTTGTGTTTTGACATTGCCGCCGATCCAACGTGGCGCACTCAAGTCACCGATCCGCAACGCATTTTGCATATTGCTCAACGCATGTTGGTCTGGCGTAGTCGGCATGCTGACCGCACGCACACTGGACTACTCGTGGAGAATGGTGGAATTGGGCAATGGCCACCCGGCGTTTCGTGGAGACAGTCTAAACAAGGAGCAACACTATGAACCCAGCACAATCTGAACGACATGCACTCTGTAATCTCTTTTTGGAAGTAGGTCCAGACGCACCGACATTGTGTAAAGGTTGGACCACTCGAGATCTGGCAGCCCACATCATTGTTCGTGAATCTCGCCCCGATGCTGCTGGCGGAATCCTGATCAAGCCTCTTGCTGCATACGGTGAAAAAGTTCGCAAGGGTGTTGCTCAACGTGACTGGAAGTCATTAGTTGAGGCAATTCGCAACGGACCGCCGCGTATCTCGCCCATGCGACTGGCTTTTCTGGACCGACTCACCAACACGGTCGAGTTCTTTGTTCACCTTGAAGATGTCCGCCGCGCCCAACCCAATTGGGAACCACGAACATTGCTTGATGACTTGGAATCGCAGTTACGAACCTCTATCACCCAAGGAGGACGACTGTTTGCCCGCAAATCTCCCTGCGGTCTCGTCCTACAGATTGCCCACGGCGCATCCATCGTTGCCAAAAAAGGCGAACCCGCCGTTACCGTGACTGGCGAAGTCGGAGAACTGATCATGTTTGTGTACGGGCGCCAAGATCACGCACGCGTCGAGCTCTCGGGTCCTGATGATCTCGTTCAGGCGGTTCGCTCCACAGCATTCGGTGTCTGAGTCCAAATCAAAGCACTCAAAGGTGACAAACTCAAGAGTGTGACGCGGGACATCAACACACTTATTGACCAAATGACAATTGAAGAAAAGGCACTTCTCACGACTGGTGCCACGATGTGGTCAACGAACCCGGTCGATCGCCTTGATATTCCCGCAGTCACGCTCACTGACGGTCCCGCTGGGGCACGAGGACCCATTACACCCGGTATCGGAACTCAAGTAGCGACTCTTTGCATTCCTTGTGGATCAGCCTTGGGGGCAACGTTTGATGTTCCGTTGCTTGAAGAACTTGGTGTCGCTCTTGGTCATCAAACTCGTTCAAAAGGCGCTCGAGTGTTGCTTGCCCCAACGGTCAACCTTCATCGCTCACCACTATTCGGACGCGCTTTTGAGTGCTACTCAGAAGATCCGCTTCTTTCGGGCAAGCTTGGTGCATCGTTCATTCGTGGAGTGCAATCACGCGGAGTGGCCACAACGGTCAAGCATTACGTCGGCAATGACGCCGAGCTTGAACGTATGACTATCAACAGTGTGATTGACCAGCGCACGTTGCGAGAGGTGTACTTACTTCCCTTTGAAATTGCAGTACGCGAAGGTGGGACACTCGGCATCATGACGTCGTACAACCGAATGAACGGTGTGTACTGTGCCGAAAATCGCGAACTCTTGCAAGACATTTTGCGCGATGAGTGGGGCTTTGAAGGTTTTGTTGTGACCGATTGGTTTGCTGGGTTCACCACCGAAGGCGCCGCGCAAGCAGGTCTTGATCTTGAAATGCCTGCTCCACCGCGTGGCTACGGAAAGTTCTTGGCCGAGGCTGTGCGTGAAGGGCGTGTTGACGAAGAGGATCTCAACCGAGCCGTGCGCACTCTTCTTTCAACATTTGAGCGGCTCGGTGCTTTGGATGATCAACCCCAACCACCGATGGCTATTGATCTGCCCGAGCATCGACAATTAGCGCGCCGAGCAGCAGCTGGCTCAATGGTCTTGCTGCGGAACGAAAAAGTAGAAGATCAGCCGCTATTACCTCTTCAAACAAACGGGTTGAAGACGGTTGCTGTGATTGGGCCAAACGCTGAACGCACTCGCATCATGGGAGGTGGCTCAGCCGAAGTCATGCCCCATCACCGCACCGCAATCATTGATGTCTTGCGCGAACGACTCGGCGCAAAAGTGGCAGTTCGCCATGAGGCCGGCGGAAACATCGACAAGACAACGCCCACTGTTGATCCGCTCATGGTCAAACGCCCTGATGGTACTCCCGGCTTTGAAGTTGTCGTCTTTGATGGTGATGCATCAAACAACACCGAACTCACTCGAGTACATCGACCCGATGGTCGGATCATGCTGGTTGCACGCAACGATCCAGGTGTCCCAACATCGAGCTACCACTTCAATGCAACAGGAATGATCACTGTTGAAACAACTGGTCAGTATGTCGTCTCTCTCGTTGAAGTCAGTCCTTGTCGACTATTGCTCGACGGTGAATTAGTCGTTGACGGTGCTTCAACTATTCCTCCACGAGGTCAATCATTCTTTGGCATGGGCAGCGTCGAACTGACTGCGATTGTTGATCTCGTTGCGGGTCAACCGCATGAACTCGTCCTTGAATGCGATGCGACAAATAAGCAGTGGGCTCATGGTGCCCAGGTCGGTTTGCAGTTTGTTGAACAGGACGATCCAGTACGTCGTGCGGTTGAACTTGCGGCCGAATGCGATATCGCACTTGTTGTTGTTGGCACTACTGATGACTGGGAAAGCGAAGGTCACGATCGTGACACGCTTGAACTACCAGGTCGTCAGGTTGAACTCATTCGAGCTGTCGCCGCAGCAAACAAAAAGACCATCGTGCTTGTCAATACTGGAGCACCGGTTGACATGTCCTGGGCCAACGAAGTTCCGTCAATCATGCAGATCTGGTTTGGCGGACAAGAAATGGGACATGCAGTCGTGGATGTTCTGCTCGGTGAAGCCGATCCTGGTGGTCGGCTTCCCACCACAATCCCTGAACGAATTGAACATACGCCGGCTTATGGAAACTTCCCTGGAGAGCATGGTCAAGTGCGCTACGGCGAAGGGGTCTTCATTGGCTATCGCTGGTACGAGGCTCGTCATCTTCCAGTGCGTTTCCCATTCGGGCACGGCTTGTCATACACAACTTTTGAAATAGGCCAGCCTGATTGCGATGACACCGAGATTTCATCAGATCAAAAAGTCACGATTCGAATTCCTGTCACAAATATTGGCAAGCGAGTCGGAACCGAAGTTGTTCAGGTCTACGTAGCTCCACGCAACTCTTCAGTGCAACGCCCGAAGAAGGAATTGAAGAATTTCGCAAAAGTGAATTTGACTCCTGGCGAAAGCACTGTTGTCACCATTGAACTTTCACCCCGCGACTTCGCCTTTTGGAATCCTGGAGACGTGTACCGCTCGGTGTTGCGACCTCAGGTCACCGGAGAATCAGCGAACATCTCATTAAGCCAGAATGGTTTTTGGCAGGTTGATCCGGGCCTCTACGACATCCATATCGGGTCGTCATCGGCACACATTGCTCAACAGATCGTTATTGCCATCTCCAACGAAAGTCATTTGGGTTAACAACAATGATGTTGCTTCGCAGACTTGATGACTACCAGAGTTGGCAAATCTCTTTTGCAGGTACCTCCATCCTCGTTGACCCATGGTTGACCCCTGAGCCAATTCGTGGAGCATTTGATCGCCAACACCCAGCTGGGTTTACGTCGCTGCGTGACTTACAACTCGAGAGTGGATCAATAGGCGCAATTGTTTTGTGCACCTCAGTCAATGATCACTTACGTGCTGAGACCCTCAAATTGATGAGTGATATTCCGGTACACGGCAATCTCAAGGCGGCTAAGGCGGCGCGTGCGGCTGGATGTACCTCAACTCATGCCCATGAAGTTGGCGAATCCTTTGCTGTGGCCTGTACTGAAGGTGGTGAAATACGCGTCACCGTTACTCAGACTGGTCTACCGCTCGGGCTCATCGCCGTCGGCTATCTCTTTGAAGCATTTGACGACGAACAAAACTCAGCGGGACGCGTATGGATTGAGCCCCACCAACCCACGAAAGCAACCGCTGAAAATTTAGGCAAAGTTGATGTCGCAGTGTTACCAACGCAATCAGTTGTCGCGGTAGTTCTGCCAGTAACCGCCGGACCAAAGAAGTCTGCGCAAGCTGCAAAGCTTGCAAACGCTCGGGCTTTAGTAGCAACGGCAACTCAACCACAACGTGATATGAAGCTTTGGCAAAAGGCTTTGTATTACGTGAACGGCAGCAACGCGCACGCGCACAATCAACTCGTTGGCACCAACACCCAGTTCATTGAACTACGAACTGGCGACTGGCTTGATGTGAAGTCGGGTCGCTAGTTATTTACTGAATGCGCAACGTGTAAACGGGCGTGTCATCAGGACGATTAGGCAAAGTTACCGAGGTACCTTCGCGCTTCAGTGGCGCATGGTGTCCAAGCAATTTCACATCGCCCTTTGGTAATCCGTCGATCGTGATCTTCGCAGTTGACGGACGACCAATGACCATGGCATAAGTCGCGCCGTCTGCACCCTTGGTCAAACGCACCACGAGTCCTTCATCGGTTGACAACGTTGAAACCTCATGGGGTCGACTGCCGTAGATTGCATCACCGTTGACTGATAACCACTGACCCATCGCCAGCAATCGCAATTGCTGAGCCCAAGGGATCTCGCCACCTGGCATTGCGCCGTAGTTCAACAATAAGTTTCCGCCGTCAGCCACAATGTTGACGAACATCGTGATGAGTGCAGGAATCGACAAATATGTTGAGTCATCTTCATCTTGCGTGTAACCAAAACTGGTTCCGATTCCGCGCGTGACTTCGTACATCTTTTTTGGTCCAGCGGCTTCAGTTGTGTACTCAGGAGTTCCAAAGTCAGCATGACTTGTTCCCTGCATCACACCAATGAAGTCAAAACGATCGTTAACGACTCCCTCGGGATTGCCGTTGTAAAAATCAGCCATTAACTGCGCAGCACCTTCGCCGAATCGTGGATAACCAATGTCGTTCCACAAAACATCAGGGTTGTACTTACGAATCAATTCATGCCAGTGGGCTTCGGCGTACGCGTGATACGTATCGTCTTGCGGAATTGCTCCGTACAAAGTCGCCCAGCTCTTGATGCCAAGACCTTGGAAGGTCCAGTCAATTCCACCGGAGTAATACACACCGAAACGAAGTCCAGCGTTGCGAGCAGCATCGGCACACTCTTGAACAAGATCGCGTTGCGATGACCACTTCTCACCATGAGTCGGGTTGGGTGTTTCTGATGGCCACATCAAAACGCCATCGTGGTGCTTTGTGACCATCACGCAATACTTTGCGCCGGATGCTGCGAGTAATTGTTCCCAACGCTTCGAGTCCCAGCCCTTGGCTGCCTCAAGAAAGATGTTGACGAAAGTTGAATAGTCGCAATTGCCCCACACTTTTTCGTGATGGAGTGCTGCAGGTGAACCAGGAATATTGATGGAGTTCTGATACCACTCGGCATACGGCGTGTGGCTGAATGCCATCTCTTCGCCTTCTTCTCGAGCAAGGGTGAATGGATCCTTGCCAAGTGGCGCAAATGCTGGAACCGATCCCACCGTCCAGTGCGAGAAAATTCCGAACTTGGCATCTTGAAACCACTCTGGAACTTCGTGTTGCGATAGCGACGCGAAGGTTGGTTCATACTTCGTCATATTGCCCCCAATATCTATTGTCCATTATTTGGACAAAAAGAACACTACTCCGATCGGGCCCGTTTGTTAAGAGTCCTGCGCGGAAAGTCTTTCTTCGGTACGCCGCACCAAAGTCTCCCGCTCGCCTGCAGTGAGGGGCCGGGAGGTCCGAATATTGAGTTCAATCTGATCAACGCCGGCGATCGGCGTGGCGGTTGTGATGTCGTCAACCAGCAGGACCTCGGTGAGGTGTTCAGAACCAGCAAGTTCACGAATGGTCTCGGCAGCCTTCAGCGCTGCTTCGCCACGTTCGGCATCAATCGGTAACTGAATAGCAATCTTCGTGGCCACTGGTTCTTGGCTGATATTGCGAACCGAAATTAAGGCGACGTGCGGAAGGTGAACAGTGCTGTAACCATCACGAACTCGAGTCGAGACAAGCCCAATATGTTCAACGATTCCTCGTACGCCATTCGGGAAGGCTCCGCTGATTTCAACCTCATCACCAACCCCATATCGATCCTCTAACAGAACCGACAGTCCAGTGAGATAGTCATTAACTTTCTGCGATGCTCCGTACGCGATACCTGCCCCAAGGAAGCCGGCACTCGACAGAACAAGAGGACCATTGAGTTCCAAAATATGAAAGATCGCTATGAGAACACCAACCCAAATCACGACAGCCAGTAGGTGATGCAACATCCGTGACACCGCATCCACCCGTTGTCGTCGGCGATTCTCGCCAACCTCACCTTGCTCTAGTTCTTCGTAACGGGCACGTGTACGCCACCACTGTGAGGGACGGGCGATACTTCGCTGAGCGATGTAACGCACAACTCGGCGAATAATCACATGCGATAAGCGCGTCACAATAAAGGCACCAATAACAACAAGCACCACGAGCAAAGGTTGGGAAATCACTTCCTGAGCCGTCGTTGGTTGATCGGGAGTTGGGTTAAGAGTTGAGATGAATTGAAACAACATGACCTCCTCAGTGTGCCGTCGTTTCTATGCTTTCCCTGTTTGCGACACTATTCCGTGTATCCACGCAGGTAGTTCATTGATACTTTTTAGTTCGCCAAACCGCCGACTGATTGGTGGGTGTTCGGCCTTTTCTAGTTCCCACAAGAACTGATACGGAATGTGGACCGCATGTCCACCTAATTCAAGAATCGGCAAAATGTCACTCTTCACCGAATTGCCAACCATGCAGACTCGATCAGGCTGAACCTTGATTCCATGAAATACCTTTTCGTATGTTGACACATCTTTTTCGAGAACGATCTCAACATGCTCAAACAGATGATCCAGTCCACTTGTTGTGACCTTCCGGGTCTGGTGTACAAGATCACCCTTCGTAATCAAGATGAGACGATGGTGTTCAGCGAGTTCTTGCAAAACTTCGGGAACCCCATCAAGTAAGCGGACTGGTGCCAGCAACAGATCCCGAACTACTTGCAACAAATGACTGAGAACCTCGCTCGGAACTTCGCCTTGGCTAATCGTGATTGCTGCCTCCATCATTGACAGACCAAATGCCTTGGCGCCATAGCCGTAGGTTGACAAGTTGGCACGCTGAGTTGCGGTCAAAGCATTTTTGATATCAATCCCAGCCGGAACATGGGGAGCGAGCAGCTCACAAAATGCGACCTCAGCCGCGTGAAAACCGTCTTCGCTGTGCCACAAGGTGTCATCGGCGTCAAATGCTAAACAGTCAAAAGTAGCCATAGACATTTATTCTTCTAGAGTGCTTGACGTGAAATACACCAATTTCGGTCAAAAAATACAAAAAGTTGGCCGGTCCTCTGTGTCACTGCTCATGATCGCTGGAATCAGCATGCTCATGATGGCGTGTTCAAGTGCTTCTAACGCTGCCGAAGAAACAATCACATCGACAATTCCACCGTCAAGCACAATCGCTCCGAAAACGACAACCACTACAACAACAACGACTACTTCTACAACGACAACAACCCTTCCACCAGGGTTCCCAACATATTCAATTGCTCCTATTCTCCCTGTCAACGGATTGGCCACAAAGATCACGAAAGTTGACACCACCGATCGCGTTGTTTTTCTAACTATTGACGACGGCATCGTTAAAGATCCTGCCGCTATGCAGTTTTTGGTTGACAACAAAATGCCCGCAACATTGTTTTTAGTCTCTGGGGAGTTTCGAAAAGACCCCGCATACTTTGCGCAAATTTTGAGTGTTGGCGGAACGATTAGTTCACACACAATGAGCCACCCTGCACTGAAGGGCTTGAGTCTTGAACGACAGACTTCAGAAATATGCAATATGAAGAATGTAATCGCCGAGGAATTGGGTTTTGCGGGTCACTTAATGCGACCACCATATGGTTCTTCTGATGAAAATACTCGTCGCGCATCAGCGAGTTGTGGAATCAATGCAGTCGTCAACTGGAACTCGGAGTTGTGGGAAGGCAATGTCGATATTTTGCAGAGACCTGGACTGCAGTCCGGAGATATCTTCTTGACTCATTTCCGTACCGACCTACTTGACAACCTCATCGCCTTTAAGGCTGCGCTTGATCAACAGGGATTTACGGTCGGTCGCCTTGAGGACTACTTACCGAATTCGTAACTCAACGATGAATTGCATTGAGGTAGTTGTAAACGGTAATTCGTGAAACGCCCATTGCATCAGCGACATCTTCAACGGCACGACGCAAGGTAAACGCTCCTCGTTCATCGAGTAGTCGAATCGCTAGTTGTTTTTGTTCACGATTCATGTCAGGTAGTTGCTGACCCATTTCGCGCTCCACTGAATCAATCAAACGCGCTAGCGCACCATGAAGATCGGGAAGACGAACGGCCGCGATTAATTCGCCTTGGTACACGAGTGGAATATCGGCAGCCTCAATTTGAGTTGCATCAATCACTGAACATCCGAGCGCATCGACAAGTGGTTGCAACGTCGCAAGTACTGGATGATTGATATCAAGTGGAGTTTGGCTGATCTCGGAAGAAGTCATGGCTGGACCTTTTCCATATGCACTGTCACATGGGTCGCGCCATGCGCATAAGCATCACGAACTAAATCGCTGATAGCAATTGCCGCTATCAATTCATCAGCATCAAACTCGGTCGCAAACGGGCCAAACTCAACATTGATTCCGTGAGCTTTGACCGCAGCAACTGCGGCGAGTACGTGTGGTCCAGGCTGACCTTCAACAAACGGCTCAATGGTGAACTCAACGTGCAGCACGCCAATATCGTAATCGGTCGAGCACCGTAATGTCTCAGGGCATGCCCATCACCCGACGAAGTTCGTTAGCTCGCATTAAACAGTCTCGCCCGGCTAGGTCAAAGGCTTCCCCCAAGCGACTAAGGGCGGTTCGAAACGAGGCCTGCCAATCTTGTTCAAATGCTTGACGGGCCGGTCCACTCCAATTCGTTGAAGCCAGAGCCGAATTGACGACTGCAACCAAACCCTCGATGTCGGCTCGCTGACGACTCAAGGTGTGACCGAGTGAAATGAGTTGATCGGGGTCGGCTCCGATCATGCCTCCGGTGCTGAACTGCGACATTTGACATCCCTTCCTATTTGCCCGTGACTTCCACGGTCACACATCGTGGGCACAACCTCTTCGACGGCGGTGATCAAAAATCAATCAAGGGGAGAAGTAAAGCCAAACTGTCAGGAAGAAACTTTTCGCGGAGCAACAAGTCATCAAGACCGTCACGATGCACCCACCAAGCCTCAACCACTTCACCATCATCAAATGTGAATGGTCCTTGAGACGTCACCACATAGCAACGCGCCATCAGGCTCACTTGGTCATCGTCGTACTGTCGCGGTTCACCACGATCAACTGCGTCAAGTGTGGCTGTGCTTACTCCCACTTCTTCGGCAAGTTCACGATGCGCTGCCTCAAGATAAGGCTCGCCTACCCCAACAACCCCGCCCACCGCGATGTCACACCAACTCGGCCAAATATCTTTGAGTGGTGAGCGACGGTGAACGAGCAAACGGCCAGCTCCATCGAGGATCGCGATGAAAACAGCTCGGTGGCGCAAACGATCGGAACGCATGACTCGCCTAGGAACAACGTCAATCACTTCGTCAAACTCGTCAACCACATCAACGAGTTCATCTCCGGCGTTTAATTCCACACCCATTACCTACCACACAAATGCTGGGTTGTACCTGGGTCTACGATACGCATATGGCTGATCCCACCGATATCTCCACCTTGACCGAAGAGTCACTTGATCTCCTTGATGACACCATCGCCCTGCGCCGACGATTACACGAGTGGCCCGAACTCGGCAATCACCTACCGAAAACTCGTGAGGAAGTTTTAGCGGCGCTTGAAGGTCTGCCACTCGGAATCAAACTCCATGAAACAACTTCGGGAATTGTCGCTTCACTTGAAGGTACCCGCCCCGGCCCAACTGTGCTGTTGCGCGGTGACATGGATGCATTGCCGATGCCTGAAGACACCGGCGTAGATTTCAGTTCACGAGTTGAAAATGTGATGCATGCATGTGGACACGACACGCACACCGCAATGTTGGTCGGCGCTGCTCGTTTGCTTTCATCACATCGTGATCAACTACAAGGCCGTGTCGTGTTTATGTTTCAGCCCGGCGAAGAAGGTCATGCTGGTGCGCGCTTCATGCTTGAGGAAGGTCTACTTGATGTTGGCCCGCTTTCAGACGGATCGGTATCTGAAGTCACTGGTGCGTTTGCGATTCATACCACTTCATCTCTGCCCACCGGATTTGTCAGTACAAGGGGCGGACCAATTATGGCCTCGAGTGACACGTTGGCGATTCGTGTCATTGGTCGTGGTGGACACGGAAGCGAACCATTCCGCACACTTGATCCAATTCCCGCGGCCTGTGAAATTGTTGGTGCATTGCAGTCATTGATTACACGGAGGATCAATGTTTTTAACCCAGGTGTCTTGACGGTGACACAAGTACATGCTGGAACAGCGAGCAACGTTATTCCAGAGTTTGCAGAGATTAATGGAACCATTCGGGCGATCAGTGAAACGACGCGACGAATGATTCATGATGGAGTACGCCGCGTGGCTGAAGGCATTGCAGCAGCTCACGGTCTTGAAGTATCTGTTGAACTACGAGATGGCTATGACGTCACTGTTAACAGTCAGACTTACGCCCAAACGGCTGGAAACATCGCCAAAGAAATTATTGGCAACGATCGTTTTATTGAATTGCCTAACCCAGTCATGGGTGCGGAAGATTTTGGCTATGTACTCAACCATGTACCTGGTGCAATGGTTTTCTTAGGTGCAACTCCACACGACCGGAATCTTGCAACTGCCGCACCTAATCACTCAAACCGCGTGTTCTACGACGAAGAGTGCATGAGCACGGGTATCTCGCTCTATAGCGCTGTGGCGCTTCGACATCTCTCAGGGGTTTGAATTCGGACCTGCGGGATAGCGGGCATCACCAAGCACCATTTCCATCGCAGGTTCAATGTTTGGTCCACGTCGCAAGTGGTGACCACCGTCGGCACTAATGCAGGTGCCCGTGATCCACGAACTTTCATCGCCAAGTAAGAAGCGCACAAGTTTGCCAATGTCTTCAGTGCTACCAACACGACCCAACGGCATTTGTTCCAAGTAGTCATTCAAGATCACATCGAGGGTCATGATGCCTTCGGTTGCATCGGTCGGAACGAGTCCAGGTCGAACTGCGTTCGCACGAATGTTTCGACAACCGAGTTCATCGGCGGTTTGACGAATCAACATTTCGAGTCCTGCTTTCGACACGTCATACGGAGTCATGAAGCGATGCGTCACTGGACCAGCGATTGAAGAGATTGCAACTATTGAGCCACCACCTTGAGCAGCAAGATGACTCACCGAATGTTTGATCGTCAAAAACGCACCGGTGAGATTGGTGCCAAGAATTCCGTTCCAGTCATCAAGCGATGTCAAGTGAATTGGGCCGCCACCGCCGTACCCGGCATTGGCAACCACCATCGTGAATTTGCCGGCGTTGTTTGCTGCCGCGCAGGCGTTGGCGACACTCTCTTCGCTGGTGACATCGCAGGCAACTGTAAGCACCTGTGCACCACCTTCGGCAATGGAACGAAGTTCTGCGGCCGAGGCTTCGAGGCGTTCCACATTGCGAGCGGCCAACATGACGGTCGCTCCGTCTTGGACAAGTTCGCGAGCACAGCCAAGTCCGATGCCCGAGCCTCCTCCGGTAATGAGTGCGACTTGGCCAGACAGTGGGTGAGGATTGCGCGTAGAAGACATGCAGAGATCGTGTCACATTCGCCCCAGTTGCTGGCAAGCGACCCACATAACAAAGTGGTGAAAAAGAGAAAACAGAAAAGGAGGCTTTTGCGGTTACCTATTTTCGTATTACAATATTCTGAAGTTCACATCCACCCTTCTGCCCTGAAGCATGGTCTCTCTCCAAACAGATTCAACATGCACTGCACCTCAAACATGATGCCTCTGCGTACTCAATTCCATCCACTCTTAGGAAGGTAACCAGTCATGAAAAAAGCAAGTCCTCAATACGTATTAAAGAACGGCCGAGTTGTCAGCAATCGCGACCTAGAAATCATGTCGGAGAAGATCGAGCATGAGCAGTTTGACCTTTCACACATCAAACGACTCAGAGGTCGTCCCCGTTTGGGGAAAGATCCCTCAGTCATTGTCCCGGTCAGACTCAATCCCGATTTAGTTGACGAATTAGACCTTCGCGTCCACGATTCAGGTCAAACTCGCAGTGAAGTCATTCGGCTTGCGTTAAAGAAGTACCTTGCGTCCTGAACAAAATGTTGAGTATTCGCTACATCCGTGCCCAACAAGGCATCATAGATAGATGAACCAGTTGCCGTCGCCGCTCTCAGGAATTCGAGTGCTCGACCTGACACGGGTTCTTGCTGGTCCACACTGCGGCCGCATGTTGTGCGACTACGGCGCCGAAGTCATTAAGGTCGAACCACCCGACGGCGACCTCACTCGGTTCTCCAGTCCACGTGTCGGTTCTTTGGCGACGTACTTCATTCAACAAAATGCCGGCAAGAAATGCATCAGTCTTGATTTGTCAACTCCCGAGGGTGCCGAGATTTTTCGCCGTCTCGCGGCAAAGAGCGATGTTGTTCTTGAGAACTATCGTGCCGGCGTCATGGATCGACTCGGTCTCGGTTACGAAACACTGGCAAAAATCAATCCACGACTGATCTATGCCTCGATCAGTGGTTACGGAGCTGATGGACCGTGGGTGCATCGGCGGGCATATGCAACAGTGATCGGTGCCGAAAGCGGAATGACGCGCATGCAGGGCGATGCACGTGGCGGCAATTACTCAAATGATCCATGGTCGCACGCCGACACGTACACCGCTCTCGAAATGACCACCGCGATTCTTGCCGCACTATTTCACCGCGAGCGGTCAGGACAAGGGGAACGCATTGATGTCTCAATGGCCGAAACAATGTTGTACGTCAACGAACATGTCCACGATGAGTTGTATGACGGCGTCGTTGATCCCAACTGGATTCGATCATTCCAGCCAGGCGACTATCCCATCATGCAAGTCGCTGATGGCAGCACGGTTGTCATTAGCGGTCACCCAGCTGAACGCGGGACTTTTGAGATCATCGTGAACACGATGGATAGACCTGAACTCTTAACCGATCCTCAATTTGCTGATGTGCAGACGCGCCTTCGCAACTTGGGTGCACTGCAAGATGAAATGCGAAATTGGGCAATGACCTTGCCAAGCGCACAAGCCTTTGAGGATCGCTGTGCCCAATTCGGATTAGCCGTTGGGGTCATGCGTAGCGTTCGAGAATTAGCGGAAAGTGATTGGTCAAATGCGAGGGGTGCAATCACTTCGGTTCCCGATCGAATCGGTGGCGAGGTGCGTATTCCGAATGCACCCTGGCACTTCACGAATAGCCATGTCGGAACTTCTGGCGAGCCGCGCTATCGCGGTGAAGATAATCGCAACGTACTTCGCGACACCTTGAATATGAGTGACGACGAAATCAGTGCTCTTGAGACAAATAACATCTTGTCAAGCCGTATACCGAAAAAACCTTAAGCATCAATCCCTGTTGGTTGCTGAATCACATCGGTACCCATAAATCGCACCATTGGTGGCAACGTTCGTGCCAAGACTGGTCCGGTCAAGATGACAAACAGAATTGTTCCAATTCCAATCTGTCCACCGAGCAATATTCCAGCAGTAACAACTACGCCTTCGATGCCCCAGCGTCCAACTTGCATACTTAAACCTTTGTCATTGAGGCCAAGCATCAAAAGTTCCATCGGGCCGGTTCCGAGCGTTGTCGCGACTCCGACAGAAATCGCGAAGTACAACAATGCCATTCCCACAACCATCATCACTACCCGCCACAACATCAGTTCTGGTTCGGGCATGAGTGGCAAAACAATGTTGACAACTTGACCAACCAAAACAGTGCCAATCAATGTTCCCCAAGTTGGCGGACGCTTGACGGCAATTGCAAACAGCGTGAAGAGTGCTCCACTAATCCAGCCCATCGTGCCAACGCCGATATTGAGTTGCTTTGCTCCACCTGTTGAGAGCACATCAGCTGGAGCAACTCCAAGATGAGCTGACACCATCATGGAGATACCAGTACCAACCATCACGATGGCAAGCAACAAAGCGGCCGCGCGAAAACGAAACGATTTCTTTTCAGTTGTCGTTTCGCTTTGATTCACCCAACCACACTAGGTGCTCAACGCCAATAATCAGATCTTTTTGGGTGGGCGGGGGAAGAAGGGGCTTGTTCGCGCAATGTATGCGTCGTAACCTTCACGGCGCTTCTTCAATGACCTCTCAAGCAAAGTCACACCGCTCACTCGACGCAAGAAATATGTCATGACCGCGGCCCCGATGAATCCCCAGGCACCACTTCCGGATTCGGCAGCGACAATAGCGATGCCCCACCACACACATGAATCACCGAAATAATTTGGATGACGCGTGAACTTCCACAAACCCTGATCCATCACTTTGCCGGCGTTTGAAGGATCAGCTTTAAAACGTGTGAGTTGGGCATCGCCAACAACTTCAAAGAACAAACCGATGAGATAGACGATGATTCCAACAACTGCGATCACACCGACTTTGGGTGATGAATCTGATTGACCAATTTGCACCGGCAACGACACAATCCACATCAATGTTCCCTGCAAACCAAACACTGTCACCAAACTGATGATTGGGAATCGTGGTCCCCAATGTTTGCGCATCGCGCGATAGCGAAAATCCTCACCATGGCCCGAGTTACGCCACAACAAATACAGACCGAGACGCAAACCCCACACCGTTGTCATCAACGTCAAGATCCACTGACGAGTGTTGTCTCCGTCAGCAACAGCGCGAGAGATCCAGGAAACCAAAACAAAACCGAGGCCCCACACGATGTCGACGATGGACGCATTCTTTTTGATCAAGCTGACAATCCAAGTTGTCAACATCAATGCGACGATTCCTATCGCTGAACTCAACATCACTTCACCCACGATGATTTCTCCTCATCTCGTTTCTTGCTGACAACGCATCATTCACTTCACGATCCATACGCATCCACTCATCATCTAACCACCGCGTGAACCCTTCGCCATTGCTTATTGACGCATCTGGGATCTCATCACGTCTGACGCGCCGTAAATGAAATCGAATCGGAGGCATATCTGACGAAATTGCTTTCAAAATTCCGCCAAAGGTATCAAGTCCCTCGAAGCCAACATGCCAGGCCACCACGACATCAGCAGATATACAGCCTCGTAACATCGCTGCGGCACCAGCGGGACGAGGTGGCAGCAGATGTCGCATATCGCTCAAACGATCAGCACGATCCGGATCATTGGTCGCGATTTTTTCGAGCGCGCGCGTTCTCTTCTTGTTATTTGCTCGCGTTCCCTCTGGAAAAATGATTCCAACCGTAGAGGCGTCAATATCGGTGACCAAACTTTGAAGAGCCTCAAGCTCTGGAGTTGAATCGGTCGCTTGACGATCAAGAAAGTGATTCGGTAAACGTTGACCAACCACATCAAGACATGGATCAGCCAGTAACTCACGCTTTAGAACAAATCGCGGATTCATGTGCGCCAATGTGGTCACAACGTATGCAGAAACAAGTGAGTCAGCCAAACTGGCATGCCGCGCCAAAAGAATGACGGGGCCTGGCTTTAAAGCATCTATATCTTCAACCTCAACTGAAAAACCACAGGTCGCCTTCAACGCCCGCAGAAGTCGATCAGCCCACCATCGTTGTAACGCGTAATGCCTTGGCACATTCTTGCTTTGGCCAGTAATCCATAACAGTGCTGAACAAAAGACGCCAACGGTTTCGAGCCACGCCCAACACACCCCGAACAACAACAGTCGGGCCAAGGGAAAGCGCCACTTCAAGCGCGACGCATCAATGATGATGACCAACGGCAACCATGCCGGGAGCAAAACTGTCAGTACAACGGCGCCAAGAATCAGCCCAGAAATACTGATGAAGCGACGCAACATGTCTCAAGCGTAGATCTCAGTGGACCCCTACGAGAGACGCAGAACCCGTTAATCATCAGCTCGTTCGGTCAAGATGTGTGCATGAATTCTTCTCGCGCATCCTCGTGGACCCGCTCACGATCCTTCGCCTTGATAGTTGTTCTCTATCTTGTGGCTGTTGTTGGGTCATTGCTCATCGCGTCAATCATTGGCTCAGACCACCCCGTCAAGGGCCTCATCTGGGGATACGTTGCGTCGGTTGCGTTTTTGTATATCGCCAGCCAAATCGTGGGCAATGGATCTACCTTTGACGCTTGGTGGAGCGTGATTCCTCCGAGTTTTGCGATCTGGTTCTGCATCGTGCTTGATGACCCTGGACTTTTCAGCGACGCTGACCTGCGCCGTCTGGCTGTGGCAGCATGCGCCACGCTGTGGGGCGTACGTCTCACGGCAAACTGGGCCATCGGCTGGACCGGACTCGATCACGAAGACTGGCGTTACCGCATGCTGTACGAGACCGCGCCCATGCCGCGCTGGGCCGTCAGCCTGACCTCGGTTCACCTGTTCCCAATGATCGTGGTCACCTTGGGTTCAATTCCGATGGCCATTGTGGCCTCGCATTCCGATCGAAGTTTTGGAGTACTGGACGGTATCGCGATTGTTGTCGCCCTCATTGGGGTAGCCCTTCAACAGTTCGCCGACCTTGATTTACGCCGTTTCAACCGCACCAAACAACCCGGTGATGTTCTCAATACTGGACTTTGGTCGCGATCACGTCACCCCAACTATTTAGGGGAAATGTGCTGGTGGTGGTCGCTTTTTATCTTCGTCCTTGCCGCCGAACCAGGCTCATGGTGGGCTGGTGTCGGTGCCTTATCCATGACCGTCATGTTTTTTGCGGCCAGTATCCCAATCGCCGAAAAGCGCAGCGCCGAACGTCGCCCAGGTTGGGAGGCCTATAAGGCCAGCACCCCAATGGTCTTCCCCCGCCTTCGTAAATAGTGTCAAGTTAGTTGGGGTGTCAACCGATACAAAAGGGTGCTTATTGCGACGACTGTAATTCCGGCCCTTCTGTTGGCCGTCGCTTTGCTCACTGTCGTCAGCATCGCCAACTTGTTACGTCAACACTCACGCACTCAGCAACTTGTCATCAGTTTGCAGACCGAACAAGAACAACTCGCCCAAGCCAACGACCGCTTGGCCCATGTTGCTTCCCACGACTCGTTAACTGAACTTCTCAATCGTCAGGGAATTATCGAACACCTCGAACGCGCCATCGAGCGCAGTCGCGATTCACACAAAATTGCCGTCCTGTTCATAGATGTCGATCGCTTTAAGAGCATCAACGATTCACTTGGTCACGGGGCAGGCGATCAACTTCTGCTAGTCATGGGTCGCCGTATTCGTTCGGTCATGCCAGCAGGTTGTGTTTCGGGCCGCCTCGGAGGCGACGAATTCATCATTGTGATTGATGATGCCACCGATATCGCTCGCGTTTCTGCGGTTGCCCATCGTCTCACTCAGGTCATGAGTGAGCCACTTGAACTCAGCGGCCGACTGGTTCGCATTTCGGTCAGTATCGGCGTTGCAGTCGGGCCCGACTCTCATGACACTGCAAGTGAACTGATCGGCTTTGCCAACGTTGCTCTACATCGCGCCAAAGACGCCGGTCGTGATCGTATTGAGATCTTCACTTCAGATATTCGCGTTGAAATGCAACGACGCGCCGCTGAAGAACGTTCACTGCGTCTTGCTATCGATGCCGGCGATGTTGTTCCATTCTTTCAACCAGAGTTTGATGCCAATACTGGTCAAATAATTGGCGCTGAAATTTTGGCGCGATGGATTCGACGCGATGGATCTATCACAAGTGCAGGCGCAATGCTGACGATGGCCGAAGACGCCAGCACGCTTGAACGACTGACATCAGTCATCATGCAACAATCACGGCCCGTGATTCGTCGCTTGGTGGCACTCGGACTCCCAACCGGATTTCGATTCCGGGTCAACCTTCCCCACCGTTGTACTCCACGCGCGTGGCGTGATGGCCAGGTTGCCTCTTACTTCACAGGGATTGATCCGAGCATGTTGACACTTGATGTCTACGAAACCGCGATGTTCAGCGATCTCGTTGGAGCTGCTGGGGTGCTGACCGAGATGCGTCAACTTGGAGCTCGCGTTTGTCTGGAAGATGCCGGCCGCGGTGGCGGATCTTTGTCAATGTTGCGCTCACTTCCACTTGATGAAGTACGCGTCGATCGTCTTCATGTTGACGCCCTCACGTCTCATGCCAGTGATCGCGCTGTTGTTCGCGCCATGGTCAATTTGGCGAAAGACCTCGGTATCAGCATTTCAGCTGACGGGGTTGAAAGCGGCGCCCAGGCCGATGCGCTTCTTGCACTTGGGTGTACGACTCATCAGGGCCACCTCTACTCACCAGCGATTACCGCATCAGCCCTTGAGGACATGATCCTAAAAATGGCCGCAGACCGCGCCACAGACGGTCTGATGGCGTAGCGTTTCTCTTTCGTGTCGTCGAAAAAACTTGGTGCCATATGGATGCTCATCAGCGCAAGTGCGTATTCGATGTTCACCATTTTCGGCAAAACCGTTCTCAAAGAACTTGACGCCATTGACGTTCTCCTGTGGCGTTTTTTCATCGCTGTTCCAGTCGCGTGGATTTTTATTGTCGTACGCCACCGACGTGGTGGCCCCAGCCCATTTTCGGTGGCCTGGAAACCGCGGTTCGCAGCCGGCTTAGTGTTCGGTTCGGTTTCATGGTTGGGTTTTGCGGCCCTTGACCGCATGCCTGGGGCTCTGTACATCGTCATCATTTACACCTATCCAGCCATGGTCGCAGTTGGTGCATCACTGTTAGGACGACCCACGTCAAAACATGTGTGGATTGCGGTTGCGATCACTCTCGTAGGTATCGCGCTCACGGTTCCCGAAGTTCTTGATGGTGCTGGTGGCGCGACAATACTTGGACTCATTCTCACTCTTGGTAATGCTGTGATGTACGCGGCGTACATGATCTTGAGTGAACGCCTCGTGAGAGGAGATCGAGCCGGCGATGGACTCGTGGCATCCGCATGGAGTTTGACTGGTTCCTTGGCTTTTGCGGTTGTCATTGCAATCATTAAATGGCCACCAGAATTCCCCGCCACTTTCAACGGTGCGAGCTCAATGGTTGGTCTCGCTTTAATCAGCACGGTTATTGCCAGTATGGGATTTTTCTTAGGAGTTCGTCATCTCGGTCCGGCGTCAGCCGCGCTTGTCGCAACCACCGAACCAGTTCTCACGTTAATTTGGGTTGTTGTCATTCTCGGAGATTCGCTCAAAGCAATTCAATTACTTGGTGCTGCCCTCGTGATTATTGGTGTGGTGTGGTCGCAACGTACTCCGCCTGAAATAGTCAACGACAAAAACACCGACGCTCATCCAACGAGCGCCTGAAGTTCATCCACATTCAAAGCCAGGAAAGAGCTCGTCGTATACGGCGGTAAAATTCCGCCAGTACCACTATTGGATGTCCACGAAATCTCCCAATCAACGGAAACGACACCAACGAATACTCCCCCGTCTCGACTGACCGACGAATGTTGATAGGTGTACATACAAGGAGACGATGCTTCGTCTCCAAGAGCGACGCTCCATTCAAAACCCGGACCATCACACTCCATCGAACCCACAAGTCCGCCGTTGGCTGTTCCATCATCTTGAGAAATGAATCGCAGTCGCGCTGGAGTAGCGGTCGTACGTGCCCACGCCGAGCCAAAGACTGTCGGCACCCAAGCCATCGCGGTCACCGAACGCCACCAATTCCTATCAGCCCAGATCCACATTCCAACATTGACAACAACATTGTCAGTTGGTGGAGCAGTCATCACCGATGGTTGAGGTAATCGGCCACGAACCAAGACGGCGGCATTCTGTGCCAACTGAGCAGTCGACGGTCGAGGAATCCAAACCAATGTCATCTGACCGACGGGCGAGTGTCGTTGATACAAGTCGTAACGAATAGAGCCAACCAGTTTGGTGATTCCAGTTGTTGCACCGATGCCACTGTCGTAGATGGTCGCCGGCACCCAACGAAAACCAGATGAGTCCCGCCCTGATCCACCAGGTGGTGACGAAGTTTGTATGCCAGCCCAAATTGTGTCCCCGCTGGTTCCCCCACTGCCCACTGGTGCATCAATGGCTAAAACCTGACGATGAACATCAGCACACATCATCACAACCAGTGAAACAAGAAGTCCCAGCAAACTCATGCGTCGAAGCCGCATAGATCCTCCTCGGTTGTCCAACGAGTGGGGGTGCCGGTATTCCATAGCCATTGACCCTCAACTTTGGTCAATGTAAAGGTCACCAATGAACTCATCATGGAGTCGTCAAAGATGATGTCGCCATCAACTAATACGACATCATCGGTAATGCAGGTGTACACCAAGGCCTTTGATGGCGACAGGGACTCTGTCTTGTCGATTCGGTAGCGAATTTCCCCACCACCTGTTGCGGTGATTCGGGCACTTCGACGAGTGGTGATGAGTTCCGTGAGATCGTTGTAGATCGGGCTATTCACTTCTGTAAATGTTGCAACATCACACGCATACGGCTGACGCCCGCATTCAATACGCGCTTGCATCAGTGCAGCAAAGGCACTCTCTAGATCATCAACGATGGTCGGTAGCGGATCGCTCACATTTTCTACGGCCACTGGGTTACTTGACTGGATGACTGCTGTTGGTATCACGGCAATATCTGGTGAACCAGTTTCAACCAGTTGACCAACCACGTCACCCGAATTCCCGCCACACGCACCGAAAAGCAGCATCGCTCCAAAGAGCCATTTTTTCTTCAACAATTTTCCTTTCATGGTGACACTGTGGGATTTCAGAACCTCCCAACGGCGTCGGTTGCAATGAAGAGTGATGAAGAAAAAACAGACGATCTATAGGTCAAATGAACTACTCATGAAATTGGTGGCATCACTTTCTTAGAAGTCACGCACCCTTGACGAAATCTGTAAAACTCTCACCATGGCTTCACCAATTTCACGTCGGATGTTTTTTGCCCTCAGTGCCTCGGTCGTCGTGGTCGCATGCTCAAAGGATGAAAAGTCGGCCGACACACAGCCCGACGCATCTACTACTTCTGCTCCAACCACCAGTCCAGTTCCACAGGTAGCACTGTCGGGTGATCCGTTCACACTTGGCGTTGCGTCAGGGGACCCCACAACCGAGTCGGTGATCTTGTGGACTCGACTAGCAATTGATGCTCTCAATGGCGGTGGGATGCCTGATGAAGATATAGATGTGCTTTGGGAAGTCTCGAGCACCGATCAATTCACCGACATCATTGCTTCTGGTTTTGCAACCGCCGAAACAAGATTTGGCCACGCACTTCATGTCGATGTTCCGCTGCCTACTCAACAGAGTTTTGTCTCATATCGATTCCGAGTGGGCGACTACACCAGTCCCGTTGGTCAAACTCGACTCGCAGCACCCGCTGATTCGGTTGAACCAGTACGTATTGCGACGGCATCGTGCCAGAACTACACCGCTGGCTTCTACACCGCATATGACGACATGGTGCAACAGGCGCCAGATCTTGTCGTTTTTCTTGGCGACTACATCTACGAGGGCGGTGTCGGAACTCTCGGCGATAATACGGTTCGTCTACATAACAGCGAGGAAATCACTGACATCAACGCATACCGCAATCGATATGCACTGTACAAAAGTGATCCTCTTTTGCAGGCCGCTCACGCTGTTTGTCCTTGGGTCGTTACTTGGGATGACCATGAGGTCGAAAACAATTACGCCAACTTAAATCCGCAAGACTCCATTGACGCAGTTGGGTTTGCTGAACGTCGTGCTGCGGCATATCAAGTTTGGTGGGAGCATATGCCGGTTCGACTTGCCCCTCCCGTTGACGAAAACCTCACCATTTACCGTCAGGTTCAGTGGGGAGGACTCGTCAACATGCTTGTTCTAGATGGTCGTCAATATCGCAACGATCAGGCCTGCGGAGATGCTGTTCTGCAAGTCACTCCTGCTTGTGACGAAGCTTTGCTCCCCGACCGCTCCATGCTCGGCACACAACAAGAAACGTGGGTCGCCGAAAATGTGGTGAGTGATTCCACATGGACCGTCCTCGCCAACCAGACCGTCATGACCGACATCAGACTTGGTGCAGCGATTTTGAATTACGACCAGTGGGACGGTTATGCCTCATCACGCGATCGTCTGCTGGAAGCGGTTGACACAGCTCAGGCGAAAAATCTCATCGTGCTCACCGGCGATATTCATCTTGCTGGAGTCGGCCAACTAACAACTACATCTGATCCAGAGACTCCACGAGGTATTGAATTTGTCGCGACATCAATCTCATCAAGTGGAAACGTCGGTGAAGACACCGAAGCTCTTTTTGTTTCTTTAACCAACATCCTTGATGCTGAGGCTCAACATCGTGGCTACATTTTGCATACCGTCACCGCTGATTCGTGGACGGCCGATTACCGCATCGTTGATAATGCTTTAGTCGAGGGTTCAACCGTTTCGACTTGGAAAACTTTCAAGGTGATTGCGGGTTCCCCCGCAGTCACCGAAGTCTGATTTCAGGCCAGTACGCCGTACTTAATTGTCTTATCAACAATTGCCGTACCTTCGTCTGAGAGACCACTAGCGGTGGTCTCAAGATTTCCGTTAATCAATCCGTCCAAGTTCTCGGTGAGAAGATTCACGTCTGCAGTCAGCTAGGCCGAAGCTAAAGCGGATTTCTCTTGTTTGGCCAGTTCTTTCGCTTGCCGCTTTTGAGCCACCTGCATGCGAATTCCACCAGCGATTCCTTCAGGATTCGTAATGGCGGTAAAGATCAATAACACTCCGCCGATGAGCGCCTCCCAACGACCGAATGAACCAAACACTTGATTCATTGAATAGAAAGCAACCCCTGATGCTGCCGTGACACCAGCAGCCACCGCTCCACTAACGCTTGTGATACCACCGAGATAGGCGAACGATAACGCTGTCAGCGACGCAATGGTTCCGTACGACAGATCTGACACGGCACCAAATCGATAAGCGATCAATGAACCACCCATGCCGGCAATAAAAGCCGACAACCCGAACATCATCATCTTGACTCGAACGTTATTGATACCTACCGCCGCCGCCGCTCTTTCATTACTGCGAACAGCCAACATCACGCGTCCAGAACCACTACGACGAATGTTGGCCACCATCAAACACAAAATCGTAAGAACTGCCAACAAGAAAAAGGCAAATACGGGTCGCGATGTCTTGTTGCCGTACACCAACCCTAAGTTCCAATCACCCAACGACGGATTAGGGATTTTGGGTCCGCCGGTATCCATGCCACCAATCACCCAAGGATGTTTAAAAACAAACTCTGCGATGGTGACTCCACCCGCAAGAGTAACGATCGCCAAATTGGTACCCCTGACTCGCAAAGCTGGCAGCCCGACTAAAACCCCAAACAACATCGCTCCAAGAGACGCGAGGATCGGAGCGATCGGAAAGGGGATTCCGTAATTGGTGGCCAATTTTGACAACGCGAATCCGCCAACACCGGCGAAAGCCATTTGAGCAAGCGAAGTCTGACCACCAAAGCCGATCAAGACGACGAAAGATAAAGCCAAGACCGCAGCGATCAACGAACTCATAATGGCGGCACGCCACAACGGTCCAAGGAACAGAATGCCCGCTGACGCAATCAGAATGGGTACTCCCGCTGAAAACCACGTCACATTGGCTGGCGGAACGTATGGCAGTTTCCAGCCACCAACTGAACCACGTTCGGGCAGACGCTCACCCGACACAATCATGGTGACGATGATGACCATAAACGGTAGACCTTCGCGCATTCCATACTCGGGCCACCAACTGAAATCGAGTTGCATTTTGGTGAATGTGCTCTGCACCATTCCGATGGCAACACCCGTTAACACTGTTGGCCAAAAGTTTCGGAACTTGCCAATGAGTGCAGCACCCAACGCTGGAATCAAGAAACCGAATGTAAAAATCGAACCATTGAGTTGCACGAGCGGTGCGGCCAAGATGGCGATTACTGCGCCAACGACTGATGAAATCACCCAGCCTGAAGCCGCCAAGAAATCGGGTGAATGACCAAGGAGTACAGCTCCTTTTTCATTCTCGGCGGCTGCACGAGTGGCGAGACCAAATCGAAGGTACTTACTGGCTGCCCACACAACCAGGGTGATCAGTAGCACAATGCCCAATAGCCAAAGTCCGTCTCGCGGCACGCGAAGTGTTTCGGTAATCGTTACGACCTCGCGGGGCAAAATTGGATCGACTCGCATTGCGAGTTGATCAGGAAACCGTCGATCCTTCAGACCAATCAGAACGATGATCAAGCCCACACTGGCCACAACTCGAGCCAGGGCGGGAGCATTTCTTAAAGGACGGAAGATTAAAACGTATATCAACAAACCGGTCAGTGCCGCAGTCAACAGAGCCAAAATAAAGGCCCACGTGAAGCCAACATCGCCACCAAAGTGGTATCGGTCTGGCAGACCCGGAATGGGGAACAAATAAGCCCCATTCCGGAGTTCTGCATAGACGTAAGCACTCCACATTGCAATCGCGCCGTAGGCGAAATTCACAATGCCCGAACCTTGATAACTAATAATGAGACCCATCGCAAAACCAGCGATGATGGCCCCAGCTGCGCTACCGAGCAACAAGTAAAAAAGATAATCATTCATGATGTGGTTCTCGATTTTCCTTGTTGCTCAGCAGCGATCAACTGATTAAGGAAGCAATGGGATGCTGTCCCACAGTTTTCCATTTTCGACAGAAACGACAGCACCGTCTTTATATTCAGTCGCCTCAAAGACGAATGAACAGAATGACGAGTAGGTCGGAGCAGCCGCACCACATTTGAGTGGAGTGATTCCGCCAAACAGGTACAGACCATCAGTTACCTTCAGGTAGTCGTACAAGTTTTGACCCGTCATTTCAGTACCTTCAGCAACCATTTGGGCGGCAATGTCACGGAGCGTCATTGTCAAAACGGTACCGAGACCGCCAAGACCGAGCGCTTGTGTATTCACGTCAGCAGGCTCAATACCCATTTCGCCTGTTTCCTCATTTGGAATATAAGGAGCCAAGATCTTTTGGAGCAATGCCTTTTCTGGGGTGTCTCGTTCAATTTGACCACCAACGAATACCCAATTAGTTGCATCATCGCCAACTTGGCTGATGACATCGCTGTCCGAGCAGATGTTGGTTGTCAACACGGGCTTGTCGATACCAGCAGTGGCATAGCCGCGCATGGTTCCGATACAGCCAGCGTCTGCGTAGAGCGAGATCAAAAGATCAGGATCATCAGCATTAGCAGCCTGCATCAAACCGAAATAGCCTGCATCGGTTTCGTTGTCTCCACCTTTGACGGCTTTCCATTTGATTCCAGCCTTATCCAATGCTGCTTGAACACCAGCAGCAGTTGAGTTAGCTCCGGCATTGTCGGCATGAATCATGCCGACGGTCTTGGCCTGGTAGCGATCCTGAGCGATCACGGCCATGACCGCTGTCGTCGTCGCGTTTCCACCCGTCAAGAACAAGGCTTCCGCCGTGTTGTCGGGCGGCAGAATCGGCAATACGCCAATCACAGGAATGTTCGCCGCTCCGTAGGTGGCATAGTCAGGGAACAGGTCGAGTCCAAGAAGGACCAGTTCGACGCCCTTACCGATTAACTCTTGAGCACATTTCTGTGACGTTTCAGGAGTACCACCTGCAACACAGGTTTCGAATTTGACCGGGCGACCACCGAATCCACCACTGGAATTCATGTATTCAAAAGCTGCCTCGGCAAAGCGACGAAGGTCTGGAAAGTCAAGCCCGTTGGGATTGCCTTCAGTGTTCACCATTCCGATCAGCATTTCTGGACCCGTCGGCGGACCGTCTTCGCTTACAGGTGCATCCGTGCCTGGAGCATCCGAGGTCATCGGTGCATCAGTCGACGGTGCTTCGCTGGTTGCCGGTGCTTCAGTTTCCGCTGGCGTACTTTCGCCATCGTCACCACCACCACAGGCAACAAAGAACAGACCCCCAGCAACGACCGCGGCGAGCGCTCGTGAGCGCCGCCGTGATCCTGGAGTCCCCAAACTCATGGATCGTGTCATATTTCCCCCTCAGTTGTATGCCGCGAATTGCGGCGCTTACTTAGTTGGCCACTGTGGCCGGTACCCAACTGCCGTGGAACCCAAAGGGGATTCGTGGCAATTGAACAGTTGCAATGAATTCGCTACTCATCGACTTGGCGTCCACGATGACGAACTCACTTGCGTCCTTATCTTGGTCATAGATGTACGTCATCAAATAACCATCGTCTTCACTCTTGGCGCCTTCGGCTGGAGCGAATACGACTTCGCCACAGGTGCGTCCCTTACCGAGTTTGATTTCGGCACATGTTCCGGCCTCACGGTCGTACTTCAAAATTGCACCCTCATCAACTTGACCAAAGCCGGCGTTACCCATTGACATCTCGTATCCGTAACGATGCTTCTTGCCAATGACTGCATCGTTCACACGTGGGAACTCGGCTCCACGATCGTCGATTTGCTCTTCGGTGACTTTGCCAGTGGTGGTGTTAATGGTCCAGCGCCACAGGTTGGGCGGCGGGAAATCCATCGCATCTTTTTTCCAGATGTGCTCAAAGCGAGCCACATCAAGAATGATCTTGTCGCCTTCTTCGTAACTGTTCATGGGGTGGAAGACGTAACACGGGTTGATGTCGTACCACTTCACTTGTGAATCGTTTCCGTTACGTGGCATCACACCAAGACGTGCTGGGTATGTGTCGCTCCAGGTGATTGGCATCTTGCCTTCGATGGCCAAGTTGAGATCAAACACCGCGGGCAGGTCCATAAACACCACGTAGTTTTCAGTGATGTTGAAGTCGTGCATCATGGTTGAACCAGTCACGGTGATTTCTTCGCGCTGCACCATCTTGCCGTCGGCTGAAACACGGAAGTAGGTGAGGTACGGCGGAAGTGGTGCGTAACCAAATGCCAACATCTCGCCAGTCGTCGGGCAGATCTTCGGGTGTGCGGTAAATGCGCCCTTCAATACGCCGTTGTAATCAGTTGAACCAATGGTGTTGAGATTGCCATCAAGAACGTACGGGAAGTGTCCTTCTTCGAGAGCAAGAATTTGGCCTGCGTGTCCAACCACATGAGTGTTGGCTTTCGAACACGTCATGTCCATCGTGACTGAAGGATCAAGAATGTTGATCGATGGATCCTTGATGAACGGTGTTTGCACATAGCGGTTGCGATACCACTTGGCTGCACCGTCTTGTAGACGAAGGCCGTGAATCATTCCGTCGCCAAAGAACGGGTGATCGCTCATACCAGTTAACGGATTCGCACCGTTGCGCAGGTAGCGACCATCAAGTTCGGTCGGAATGCTTCCCACGACTTTCAGATCTGTCAGTGTGAGCTCTTCTTGAGTTGGACGACCATTACCTTGAAGGTGAGCCGGGATTTCTTCAAGCATTGACATATTGATTCTCCTGATTGTGAAGGTTGATTCTGAATAAGAGTTGATTACTTCTTGACTGCGTCTGGTGATCGAGCCCACATCAATGTGGCATCGAAACTAAGTGAGTAATCGGGAATAAATTCCATGATCACGCGATGTGGTGAATCAAGGAACTTGCGGAATTCGTCGGCGGCCTGCTGATTGTCGGGACGCAAACGATTAGCGAACTCCGGATAGAACCAATCTTTGGTGGCACGATCATCGCGAATCAAACAATCGCCCTTATAGGTAATGGTCTTTCCACCACCAAGACTTGAGCCAGTGCTGTTGATGCAAATCGATGAACGTGGATTGCGACGCAGTGCCGGAATTCGCTTACGGGTTTCGGCGGCGGTCAACCACAACTTGCCGTCTTTGGGCAGATACGACATCACCACACCAAAAGGTTCGCCTTTGCTGTTGACCCACATGAAGACACATTCCCCCAGTGAATACACCAACTTGTGTTCAAGCTCTGGTGTGAGAGCACATTCAGTGAGATCTTCGTAACTGTCGTGGTTGGACATTGCGTTCCCTTAACTAACTAGTTGATCAATATGTGACGACAGTAACACGCCTGTCAAGCCATATCTACCCCTCGTAAGTTATTTACGTGGTCCCCGTAGTCCGTTCCACATTAAATCGCTGATTTGATTGGCCACTTCGTCAACGGCCCGCTCGGGCTGGGTGATCCACCACACTGAGATCATTTGCAGCATTCCCACGATGGCAAATGACCAGGCATCTGCCACTTTGGGGTCCTGACCTTGGCTTTTGCGCCAAACGGCGAGGGTTTTAGCCAAAGGTGTCGTTGAGCGTTCGGCTAGGGATAAGCGTCCGATGGCAGTTTGTTCGGTATTTCCACCGGTGACATACAGAAAAAGTTCACGATCTTTGGCCACTGCCAGCAAGTTCGCTCGCACTAGACGGCTCAAACTGGCCTGATTCAACGTTTCACCAGCAATTGCGTCTTCAGTCGCTTCGAGCATGCGGTCTGACAAGCGTTCGGCCAAGGCATCAGCCAATTCGGCCCGCCCACCGACTCGGTCATACACGATCGGCTTAGTGACACCAGCCTCAACAGCCACCGATTCCAGGGACGCACCTGGTCCGTCGCGCTTAATCACCCGTTCAGCCGCATCGAGCACATGGTCACGATCGATCACCAGCTGACCCCCGATCGGGCGACCTGGGCGACGCGGCGACGGAGCAGACATGCCGACAGTCTGCCCCACTAATAACACCGAGCCAAAGATTTTCTGAAATTGCCCCTATCGCCAGGTTTCTTACTGCTGGTAACTTTTACGCAGATTCAAAATATCAATGGGGGAATTCTGATGAGTGGACTATTTGATCTGTCAGACGATGTCGCAGTCGTGACCGGAGCCGGTCGCGGTATCGGCGAAGGCATTGCGAAAACTTTGGCCGAAGCTGGCGCCGCAGTTGTCTGTGCTGCACGACGAGTCGATGAAGTTGAACGAGTGGCTGCAGAAATTCGTGCAGCCGGCGGCCGTGCTATTGCCATGCCCACTGACGTCACCGACAATGCCGCGGTTGAGGCTCTCGCACAAAAAGCCATCAGCGAGTTTGGCCATCTTGATATCTGGGTGAACAATGCCGGTGGTTCACCGATTCAAGCACCACTCACCAATCTCGATCCCAACGAATGGGATGCAACAATGCGACTCAACATCACATCTGTTTGGGTCTGCACCAACGTTGCGGCACGACTCATGCGCGATGGTGGGCGCATTGTAAATATCTCATCAAAGGCCGCCGTCAATACCGTGATGGGAAGCGGACACTATGCGGCTGCAAAAGCAGCGGTGAACTCACTCACTGTCACTTATGCAAAAGAACTTGGTCCGCGTATTCGTGTGAACTGCATCATGCCTGGTGCAGTACCAACCGAAATCATGATGAAGGCTTTGCGTCTTGAAGACGATGACTTGCCGAAACTTGAAAAGATGTTGCGCTTGCCCATGCGCCGTTTAGGGACACCAGAAGATTTAGGTCAAGCAGTTTTGTATTTCGTTTCGCCGGCTTCTAGTTGGGTAACGGGTCAAGTCATCGGAATTGATGGAGGTTTGTGATGACCGAGTTAAACAAGAAAATCGTTTTGAAGAGTCGTCCCGCTAATCGCCCAGATGATTCAAACTTTGAATATCGTGAAGAACAAACCGCAGAACTTACTGATGGAATGTTGCTGATCAAAGTTGATCTTCTCGGTATTGATGCGTTTATTCGCACCACTTTGAATGAAGGCAGTTTTCACCGAGGTGCCGAAATAGGTGGAGTCATCCCCGCTCTCGGAGTTGGTGTCGTTCTTGAAAGCAACGCCGAAGGATTTGCTGCCGGCGATCATGTCTTTGGACCTTTATGTTCACAAACTCATGCAGTGATGCCGGCGTTCACGATGAAGAAAATTGATACAACGATTGCACCAGCATCGGCTTATTTGGGCGCCCTCGGCTTAACGACTGGGCTCACTGCATACTTCGGAATTGTTGATGTCGGTCAGGTGAAGGCTGGTGACACCGTTGTTGTTTCTGGTGCCGCTGGTGCGGTTGGTTCAGTCGCCGGACAGATTGCACGCCTGAGTGGTGCAAGCAAGGTCATCGGCATCGCTGGTGGCGCGCACAAATCAAAGTTCTTGGTTGATGACCTGAAGTTTGATGCAGCCATTGATTACAAGAATGAAAATGTTGCAGCGCGACTTGATGAGTTGGCACCCGATGGAATCAACGTGTTCTTCGACAATGTCGGTGGTGACATTCTTGATGATGTACTAATGCGCATCGTTGAAGGATCACGCATCGTCATTTGTGGCGGAATTTCTCAATACGAAAATATGGACGATGTTCGCGGGCCCAAGAATTACATGAAGCTCGCCGAACGGCACGCCACCATGGAGGGCTTCGCGGTCTTTCATTTTGCCGAACACTATGCCCGCGCCGAGAAACACCTCGCCGATTGGCTCCGTAGTGGCGAATTGGTCGTACGTGAACAGATCGAACATGGCGTCGAGAACTTTCCTGCCGTGATGAACCTGTTGATGACAGGTGGCCATTACGGCAAATTGCTTCTCAAGGTGTAGTCCCGCACTTTTCCAGCGAGAATGTGCGGTGTGAGCAGCATCGTCATCTCCGAACTTGAATACGCACCTCCCGGAGCCGACCAGCTTTTCTTTGATGTCAGTTTTGGTGTTGCCCCGGGCGAACACGCTGCATTGGTTGGCGCTAACGGCGTGGGCAAAAGCACCATTTTGAAGATCTTGACCGGCGAATACGAATGCGATGGCGGCGACTTCACTGTCAACGGCACCATGCTCTCAATGACCCAAGACGTTGGTATGTCACGACCAACTGACACGTTGCGCGAAATGTTGATTGAAGTTGCGCCCACCGCATTACGCGCCGCGGGTCGCGCTCTTGTCGCCGCCGAAAAGGCACTTGCCGATGGCAGCGACGATGGCATGGGTTACGCCAACGCTCTCGGTGATTGGGGCGATCTTGGTGGATACGAGCTCGAAACAAAGTGGCAGGCCGCCGCCCAACGCAGCGTGAAGACACCTGTTGATGATTTCTCTAGACGCTTAGTAAGCGAACTATCGGGTGGCGAACGTAAACGACTTGTTCTTGATTTGTTGTTGACTTCTGGCGCCGATGTTCTTTTGCTCGACGAACCCGATAACTATCTCGATATTCCGACCCGTGGTTGGCTTGAAGAACAAATCAAAGCCTGCAAGTCAACCATTTTGATGGTGAGCCACGACCGGACATTGCTGGAACGTGTAGCCACCAAGATTGTGGTCATCGAAGGTTCGGGTGCCTGGGTGCATGGAGGTTCTTATCTCACATTCCCCGAAGCACGTGCCAAGAGGCAAGAACTGATGGGCGACGATCTCAAACGCTGGAACGACGAAGAGCGTCGCCTCTTTCACCACATGAAGATCATGAAACAGCGCGCCGCACAGAACTTCAAAAATGCAACAAAGGCCAATGGCGCAGAAACCCGATGGGAAAAATTCGTCGCGGCCGGTCCACCTCCCCCACCAGTTGCCGACCAACAGATTCATGTTCGTTTGCGTGGAGCAGATGCGGCACGCCGCGTTGCCAAACTTGAAGATGTTTCAGTAGGCGATTTGTTCTTTCCATTCTCTGATGAAATTCATCACGGTGAACGTGTCGGACTCATCGGTCCAAATGGAACCGGAAAGAGTCATTTACTTGCCGTGTTGAATGGCGTGACTCCCGATGTCGGTTCTGTGACGTTCGGTCCGCGTACTTCGGTTGGTGTGTTTACCCAGATCAATGATCGTCCCGACTTCACTGGCCGGCAGTGCCTTGACATCATTCGAGACCGTCTCGTTGAAGATGAAAAGTCAATGAAGGCCTTAGCGCGCTATGGGCTTGTCAATAATTCACGCCAAGAGTTTCAAACATTGTCGGGCGGACAAAAAGCCCGTCTCGAAATTCTGTGTCTCGAAATTGAAGGTCACAATGTTCTGTTGCTCGATGAACCAACTGACAACCTTGACATTGAATCTTCAGAAGCCCTTGAGCGAGCCCTTGATGGGTTTGAGGGAACCGTCATCGCTGTGAGCCACGACCGGACCTTTCTGGCCAAGTTCGATCGTTTCATCATGATCAACGACGACGGAGATGTATACGCATTACCCGATTATGAGATTGCTATGACTGGGCTAGCCGAACCCACCAAACTTGCCACCGTTCGCCTAGCCAAGAAACTCAGTTAGGCGTAGTCTGCAGTTATGGCCAGATCGCCCCGCAAGATTGATTTCATCGACAAGATCACCTTGCCAGTATTTGCGGCCACCATGGTTTGGGAACATCGAGTCCTGAAGAAGCGTCAGTTGCGCGAACTCGTTGATGTTGATGTAGTCGCACCAGTCGATGATGGCAATCCAGTTCCTGATCCGCTCATTCCACTTGGTTACGAAAAGAACGACACAGCCGGAAGTCTCGGCTTATTAGTTGGTTCAATCTTGATGGCTTTTGCTCTTGACGGTACATACCGCAAGATTCATGGATTCTTGTTTCGTCACCGTCTCTCAAACTTTGGTTCGCGCCGCGGTTCAATCATTACTGCGATGATCGTCTGGGATTTCTTGTACTACTGGAACCACCGCTGGATGCACAGGGTGCGCTTGTTCTGGGCCGACCATGCTGCACATCACTCAGGCCGCCGCTACAACTTGTCAACGGCACTTCGGCAATCGTGGAACGGCTACCTCACTACTTGGGTGTACTGGCCAATGCCGCTTCTTGGATTCCAATATTCGTCATTCGTCAAAGCTCGGCAATTGAACTTGTTGTATCAGTACTGGATTCATACCGAGGCCATCGACCGTTTGCCTGATTGGGTTGAAAAGATCTTCAACACGCCGTCGCATCATCGAGTGCACCACGGCGCCAACAAGCAATACATCGACAAGAACTATGCCGGCATCTTGATTATCTGGGACCGTATGTTCAAGACTTTTGAGCCCGAGATTCGCCAACTGCAATACGGGCTCACCAAAAACATTCGCACCAATAACCCAGTCAAGATGGCCTACGGCGAACTAGCTCAGATCGCCAAAGACGTCGCTCAAGCAGACAACTTCAACGAGCGCCTACGTTATGTTTTTGCCGCTCCAGGCTGGGCGCCTGACGTTGCTGCGTAAGAACTAAACGAGAGTTTTGGCTTTCGTAAATTGCATGGCTCCGTCATCAATTGGTGACTTCACAATCATTTGCTTATCAACTGAGATGAGTTGCGGATTAATCCACGGAGCGTGATCACCCTGCCTTGGCATCAGATGCATCATGCGTTGCATGTAGCCCGCTGAGAAATCGTCAATCCATGGCCGAGCCGTCATACCTTGGTCTTGTGCTCGTAAACGCGGCGTGGCTTGTTGCGTGCCGGTCTTCTTCATGTGATTCAGCAGTCGACAGGTGTAATTACTCACCACGTCGGCACGCAATGTCCACGACGCGTTGATGTATCCGAATGTCGACACCAAGTTCGGTACATCCGAGTAAGCCAAGCCTTTGTAGGTCCAAGTTTGTGCGAAGTCAACCTCGTTGCCATCGACTTTGAATTCAATTTCGCCCAGTGTGACGAGATTGAGTCCAGTTGCCGTGACGATGATGTCGGCTTCAATAGTGGCACCCGACTTCAACAAAATGCCGTTCTCGGTGATGCGCTCAATATGGTCGGTCACGACCGAAGCCTTGCCCAGCGCAATTGACGTGAAGAGATCGCCATTAGGGATCAGGCACATACGTTGATCCCACGGGTTATAGGTCGGAGTGAAGTGAGTATCAACGTCGTAATCGGGGCCGAGAGCTTTGCGAACCCCTCCAAGAATTTGCTCCTTGACTTTTTCTGGCTGAGTACGCGTGCGGTTATAGAAGAACTTGGTCAAAGCAATGTTCTTGGCGCGAGTAATTGCGTAAGCAGTTTTTTCTGGCAAGAACTTGCGGAGTTTGTCGGCGATCGCATCATGATCGGGTCGTGCCACCACATAGGTTGGCGAACGCTGCAACATCGTGACGTGGGCAGCTTTCCTTGCCATTGCTGGCACTACGGTCACCGCTGTTGCGCCAGATCCGATGACGACAACACGCTTACCTGCATAATCGAGATCGTCGGGCCACTTCTGCGGATGAATCACTTTTCCGGTGAAGTTTTCAATTCCAGGAAACTCTGGTGTGTATCCCTCTTTATAGCTGTAGTAACCCGAGCACATCGACAAGAAGCCGCAGGTATACGTGAGCGTCTCATTGGTTTCTTTGTGGGTGGCGGTCACTGTCCATGTCGCTGTTTCGGTTGACCATGATGCATGAGTGACCAAATGATTGAACTGAATCTTTTTGTCAATGCCATTTTCGGTAGCGGTCTCGCGAAGGTAATTCAAGATGGACGGACCATCAGCGATTGACTTCGCTTCCTTCCAGGGTTTAAAGCTGTAACCAAGAGTGTGCATGTCGCTGTCGGAGCGAACGCCTGGATAGCGGAAGAGATCCCACGTGCCACCCATGCTGGGTCGGCCTTCCAAGATCGTGTAACTACGGTCGGGACACTGCTGCTGCAGGTGATAGGCCATGCCAATACCTGAGATCCCGGCACCGACGATCAAAACATCTACATATGTGGACTGCGACATATCCAACTCCCCCTGAATGTTCATTCGGAGACTAGTCGCCTGACCTTTATATCCCTTCAGCGACCTGCCTATGGTCCAAAGTCCCTGACTGTTTGACGTCTCACCTGCCAGCATCACAAGTGGAGGTGGACCACCATGATTCACGCGACTGAACATTTTGATGTTCTCATTGTTGGGGCTGGCATCTCAGGTATTGGCAGCGCGTATCACCTCCAAAACCAATGCCCCGACAAAACGTACGTAGTGCTTGAAGGCCTAGAAAGCTACGGAGGCACCTGGTGGATGCACCGCTACCCCGGCATCAGATCTGACAGCGACCTTTACACCTTCGGATATCGCTTCAAACCGTGGACCTCAGCGCCAATTGCCACTGCGCAGGAGATCTTGAAATATATGGGAGAGGTTATTGAAGAGAATGAACTCCGTCCACATATTCGCTATCACCACAAAATCACCAAAGCCACTTGGTCAAGTGAAAACAACGAGTGGAAGATTGAGGTCACCAAAATTGATTCTGGTGCCAAACTCACTTTCACCTGCAACTTTTTGTGGATGTGTCAGGGCTACTACCGCCACGCTCAGGGTTACACACCCGATTGGCCCAATATGGATCAATTCACTGGCACCATTGTTCACCCACAAACTTGGCCAGACGACCTTGAGTACAAAGACAAGAAGGTCATTGTCATCGGCTCGGGTGCAACCGCAGCAACTTTGATTCCCGCAATTGCTGGTGACTGTTCACATGTGACGATGGTTCAGCGATCACCTACCTACTTCTTTATCGGTAGCAACATCAACGAACTCGCCGATCAATTACGGCAACTCGACATACCCGAAGAGTGGACTCACGAGATTGTCCGACGCAAAATCTTGTTCGATCAAGAAGCGGTCACCAAGTTGTCGGTTGATGAACCCGAGTTTGTGAAAGCAGCTTTGCTTGAAGGTGTACGCGGAATTTTGGGTGACGACTACGACATCGACACGCACTTCACTCCGACATACCGACCATGGCGTCAACGTTTGGCATTCGTCCCTGAAGGTGATCTTTTTCATGGCATCAAGTCGGGCAAGGCCGATGTCGTGACCGGAGAAATTGAGACCTTCACACCCGCCGGTCTACGTATGAAGTCGGGTGAAGAAATCACTGCCGACATCATCGTCACCGCGACTGGGTTCAATCTCAATGTTCTAGGTGATATTGAATTCATCATTGACGGTGAGCCCTTGGTGTTCTCTGACACCGTGACGTATCGCGGCATGATGTTCACCGGCATTCCGAACATGCTCTGGGTATTTGGTTACTTCCGTGCCAGTTGGACTTTGCGCGCCGACCTCATCGGCGACTTCACATGTCGACTTCTCAATCACATGGACAAAATGGGAGTCTCGCGCGTGACTCCGACGCTGCGCGATGAGGATTCGGAGATGCCGCTGTTGGCTTGGCTAGATCCTGAAAACTTCAACCCTGGTTACATGATGCGGTCGATGAGTTTGTTACCCAAGCGTGGTGACAAACCAGAGTGGCAGCACAGCCAGGATTACTGGATGGAAAAAGACATGTTGCCCGCCGCCAATCTTGATGATGGTTGCTTGGTGTATGAATAGCCACTACATCATTAGTCGATAGGCACACACGCACTACGGTCGTAACTATGTTGCCCTTCGCAGAATTTGGTCGTACCGGTCATCGTTCGAGTCGTGTCATCTTTGGCGCAGCGGCACTCGGCGGCATGAGCGAATCACGGGCAATCAAAACACTTGATCTCGTGGCCTCGTACGGCGTTAATCACATTGACACCGCGGCTATGTATGGCTCTTCTGAAGATCATCTCAAGCCATGGCTCTCCGTTCACCGTTCAGAAGTTTTCTTGGCCACCAAAACTGAAGAACGCGTTGGATCGGTTGCTCGTGCCGCACTCGAACGATCACTTGAACGAATGGGGGTCGATCACATTGATCTCATTCAGTTACACAATTTGGTTGAACCAGATGAGTGGGCGACCGCATTCAGCAAAGGTGGCGCAGTCGAAGCACTGAACCAGGCTCGCGCTGAAGGACTAGTGAGCTTCATTGGCGTGACCGGACACGGCTTACGTATTCCGTCAATGCACTTGCGGAGTCTTGCTGAATTTGACTTCGACGCTGTTCTGTTTCCGTTCAACCATTCACTGCTGTCAATTGATCAATATCGCGATGATGTCACTGCTTTACGGGACTTATGCCGAGCGCGAAACACTGCAACTCAAACCATCAAAGCGGTGGCTCGTCGCCGCTGGGATGACGGAACCGGTGGTCATCGCAGTTGGTATGAGCCGCTCACGGATACCGATGCCATTCAACGCGCCGTTCGATACGTGCTGTCACAACCAAATCTTTTTCTCAATACCACCAGTGATGCCACATTGTTGCCACTCATTCTTGAGGCAGCACAAGGTGAACTCGCTCGCCCCCTTGATGAAGAGATGAATCGTGACATTGCTGAATTCGGAATGACTCCATTATTTGACGGCGGAGTACTCGACCGAATCTAAATGAATTACTGGCCCAGCAAGATTGGGCCCAAATAATCATTCATTACTCGACGAGCAGAATCCTCGGCTAGGTGCAATCCGTCCGGTCTCCACGAACGATCACCCGCGCGCTCACGAGATAACAACCATTCATCAAACCGAATGACACGAATCACATCTGGATAATCATTGGCAATTGCCAAAATCCATTTATTGGTTAAATCTGTGCGGAGAGACCCCGGTGAATGGCCAAGATTTCCCAGCCACCAAGCCGTTGGGTGCGGTGCCAATAACCAATGAATACGCGTGACGCCACTCGCAATGAGTTGGTCAATCAGTTTTCGATATCCTGGTTGATGTTGTCAGAAAAGCGTTCGCTGTTTGGTTGCAATACACCTTCGTCATCATTCCAAATCATTGGTCCACTATCGGCAAGGCCAACCATCAGTAACGCTTGGGTAGGTCGAAGACCCAGAGCATTTGTCAATTGTGGGCCCAAGGCTTGATCACAATCACGGCGGAAATTACCGGTGTTATCTTCGATAGAAGTTGCTCGGGCAAACCCACAGGCAGTCCGTGCCACTATTGACACTCGTGCTCGCGAAAAGTCCTCTTGCGCCCAACTCACTACTCCAGCACTGAGGGCAACAGCCGTTGAATCGCCGAGTACCACCAATTTGATGGGCTGAGTGCTATCTGAATTCTCCACTTCACTGGATGGGATTGACTCGTTCGGAATCTGTTCGTAGCTCAACGACACTTGACCAACGTCAACCTCGTCCGTGAACAGCAAAGGTGGTTGCGGCACGACGGTCAGAGCAACGACGACCACAATTCCTGTTGCTAAACCAGCAAACCCAAGTGTTTTTCGCCAAGAGAATTTTCCGTACCTGATGGGTTTTTCGATTAATACATATGACAACCATGCAATCATCAAGGTGATCGCAATTTGAATCGCAAATATGACTCCGTGAGAGATATTGAAATCATTCTCATTGATCAGCACAAAGACTGGCCAGTGAAAGAGATATATCCCGTAGCTTTGTTTCCCTAATTCAACAAGCAGACGATGACCAAGAATTTTATGAAATATCCCACGTGATAGCGCACCAATAATCGTTGCCGCACTTGCTAGAGCAAAAATCGGAAATAGCCCTATGTACGCCGGACCGGATCCGGCAGGCCAAGTCATTGCCGAAATCAGAACCACAATCAAACCGATGCAACCGACAACTGAACCAGATGACTGGATACGGTTCTTGCTACCACCGTTTCCAATCCACATCGCAAGCGAGGCACCGACCAAAATTTCCCCCAGCCGAGCTGGTGTCGCCCAATAGGCCGCATTGGGTCCCCACACTTTTGCAATGATTGGCGCAATCAAGATAAACACTGCCGTAACGAAGTAAACGGCCTTTGAGCGCAAACCAACTGGATCGGTTCCTCCCTTAGTTCTGCGCAAAACAAACAGCATTGCAATTGGCCACAACCAATAGAACTGCTCTTCAACTGACAACGACCAAAAGTGATCAAGAGGGCTGGGTTGACTTGCTCCAATCAAGTCGGCGTATGACTGCCCTCGAAACAACGCTCGCCAGTTGAATATCTGCAACGCTGCGGAACTGACGTCCGAACGTAATCCATCAGTACTTGCGAAGTAGCCACTCCTCGCAATGAGCGATACGGCAATAACACACAACACGCTGGCAGGTAGAAGACGTCTCAATCGTCGTGCGTAAAAGTCCGCTAACGAAATCGTTGTGGTTGATTCAAACTCATGAAGCAATAACGAAGTGATCAAGAATCCCGAGATTGTGAAGAAAAGTGAAACTCCTACATACCCACCGGAGAAAAGTGCCCATCCCCCGTGAAAGAGCAACACCAATGCCACGGCCACGGCGCGTAGCCCGTCAATTGCTGGTTGATACTCAAGTTTGGTGCTCGGGGCCATCACTGTTGAGAAGTTGTTAGGCCGCGAAACGTCAGTTCACGAAATAACAATGCCACCGTCGCACTTGATGACTTCACCAACGGTGAACGCACCAGCACGTGAGCTTAAGAAAATCGCCAATCCAGCAATGTCTTCGGGCGTGCCAACTCGCTTACGCGGATTGGTGCGACCAACAGCATCCCAGTCGGTCCCCTCAACGTCGCCGCCACCGCCAACACCAGTGCTGAGCATCCACGTGGGGAAAGGTCCGGGGGCAATTGCGTTGACCAAAATCTTACGCTTGACCAATTTGGCGGCCATTTGGCTCGTGAGCGAGTGCAACGCTGCTTTGGATGGTCCGTATGAATGGGTGTCAAACATTGGTGTACGAATTCCGTCAATTGAACCGATGTTGATCACTCGTGATGGATCTTCGTTGGTGGCTTTCGCTTCAAGCAACGGCAACATTTTCTGAGTCAAGAAGAAAACACCCTTAACGTTGGTGTCAAATACTTTGTCCCAACCAGATTCGGGGAAGTCATCGAGTGGTGCACCCCACGACACGCCAGCGTTATTGACCAAGATGTCAATATGATCTTCGCGCTTGGTTAGCTCAGCAACCAACGATTCAATGCCGCTCAACTCTGACAAGTTGGCCGGAATCGAAATGCATTCCGCACCGTAGGTTTCAGAGAGACGCTTGGCAGTGGCATCACATTGATCTTTCTTACGTGAGCTGATATAAACCTTGGCACCGTTGATGAGGTAGCCAGCCGCGATCATCTCGCCGATTCCGCGTGAGCCACCCGTAACGACAGCAACTTTTCCTTGAACAGAAAATAGATCAGAAATTTTCATGATGGCTCCTTATAACCCGCTATTCGGTAACTCTTTGACCTTAGTTCAAGGCCGTATTTATTCAGGGACGCAAGTGCAGAGCCAGCAACAAGACTGCGGGTATTCCTTGATCGCGCAACATCGCTCCAGCAACTGTTGCAGTCCATCGAGTTCTCACATCGGTTGATACCAATAAAACAGGGCCACGGGGTAAATCATGGTCGCTCGAGATCGTCAAAACCTTTTCAAGATGTGCGACCACTGGTGTCGATGCCGCATCATCGGGCAGTGCTGCGCCCGTCCAGGTAAAAACATCGTGCATTGGCAACTTGCCAACCTTGGCTATATGTTCGGCGAGTTGACGATTTGAACGCATGTCAAGGGCAGGTAACGGAACAACCGAGGTTGGCCGCGAGCCCCACACCTTTGACCAACGTCCCAGCGTGGCGACTGCCCCATCGAGCATCACTTGAGGTATTTCACCGGGACGGCTTCGGGAAAGTTCGGCCAACTCAAGTGACCAACCCGGATCATCGGCAAAGGCCAAGGCTCGGCCCGCATTGAGCGAAAGGATGGCGCCCTTACGACTCACGCCTTTTGGCCATTGCTTACGTGGTTCAATGTCGGCATCGGTGCCACGCATAAATGCCCGAGCCAACATCAACTTCTCATGAGATGGTTCGCCACCTGGAAAAGGAATATTGCCAGTGCACACCGAACAGCGACCACATGCGGCGGGACTGGGATCGTCTAACGCAATTTGCAAGAACGCCATGAGGCATCCTTCGCCGTGCGCGTACTTCCGCATGATGTCGGCTTCGGTCGCACGTACTTTGGTGAGGTCGTCCCATTTTGCGGTGTTGTGCACATAACGTTCGCCTGTTGTCCCCCACGCCGTACCAACTTTTTCGACAACACCTTCAACCGCCAAGATCTTCAGCAATGCTTCAAGGCGTCCGCGACGCAAACCGGTTTCGCTTTCAATTTCCAGCAATGTTCTTGGCTGTTCAGCAATGGCCGCCAACACTTTGTCGGCCGACTTCGGATCGGGAATGGAAGCAGTCGCGAAATACTCCCAAATGCGTTCATCAGCATCAGATGGCAACAACACTCCATCGGCATGGGCAACCGCTCGTCCCGCACGACCAACTTGTTGGTAATACGCAACTGGTGTTGATGGAGAGCCAACATGTACACAAAATCCAAGATCAGGCTTGTCGTATCCCATTCCGAGCGCCGACGTGGCAATCACTGCTTTGATTTCGTTATTGCGCAGACGCTCTTCAATCGCGATTCGTGAATCACCGTCGAGTTGACCGGTGTACGCATCAACATTGTGTCCACAAGACGCTAAGAAGGCAGCAAGTTTGTCGGCCTCGGCGACCGTCAACACATAAATGATTCCCGAGCCCGGCAGCTGTTCAAGTGCATCAGCGATCCAGGCATAACGTTCAAGCGGACTCAGACCAGGAACCACGGACAATGTCAATGACGTTCGTGCCAACGTGCCGCGATAAGTCACGGTGTCTGCACCAAGCTGGTCGCTGACATCTTTGGTGACCCGTTCATTGGCGGTTGCAGTTGTCGCAAGGACAGAAGCAGTTGGTGTTGATAACAACGCCCGTGCAAGTCGCTGATAGTCGGGACGGAAGTCAAACCCCCAGTCGCTGATGCAATGAGCTTCGTCAATCACAATGAGTCCGACTCGCGCCAATAATTCACCAAGTCGAGCCGCAAACCGTGCATTCCCTAAACGTTCGGGCGATACCAACAGCACATCAAGCGTGTCGTTGTCGAGTTGACGAAAAACTTCATCCCATTCATCAAAGTTGGTTGAATTCACAGTGGCCGCCACTAACCCCGCGCGTTCGGCGGCTGCAACCTGATCGCGCATCAGTGCCAAGAGTGGCGACACCACCAAAGTCGGCCCAGCACCAGAATGACGCAAAGCGTGAGTTGCTGCCCAATAGACCGCCGACTTACCCCAACCCGTTGCTTGCACAACCAAAACTCGAGATGCTGGTTGAAGCACCGCGTGCACTGCATCAACCTGATCGCCACGAGGAGACGCATCGGGACCAGCAAGGCGACCAAGCACGATGTTCATATGTCGTTCGGCGAACTCGCGATTGGTTGATGCAGTCGTACTCACATCAACAGTGTGGCGCAAGGGTGTGCTATTCGGAGACGATTTCTAGAAAACTGTGTAGCCACCGTCGACAACAACTTCTTGACCCGTATGGAATGTCAGGGACGGGTCCATTAAAAAGACACCGACTTCACGAAATTCACTTGGTTCGGCCCAACGCCGTACGGGAGTGCGTTGCGTGGTGACCTGACGAAACTTTTCATTGGCAAAGGCGGGTCCCGCTAACTCGGTTTTTGTCCAGCCCGGCACGAGAGAGTTGACGCGAATCCGATGTCGTGCCATTCCTACGGCCAAGGCGCGAACCAAACCGTTAATCGCCGTCTTTGAGGTTCCGTACGCTTCGTTGCCGGCAGCACCATGGATCGCCGAAGTTGATGACACCGCCGCCAAACTTCCGCCAGTCCCTTGAGCCACCAATACTTTGGCCGCTTCGCGCATCGTCACAAATACCGAATCAAGGTTGACCGACATGATCGAGCGCCACTCCTTCATGGTCATCTGCAAGAACGGTGTGCCGGTTCCTGATCGACCAGCGTTGGCAATGCAACCATCAAGTCGACCGAAGTCAGAAACTGTTTGGGCCATCGTGTCAATGATTTGTTGTTCGTCGCCAACATCACATACGTACCCCCGAGCAGTTACTCCGAGAGCTTTCAATATCTCAACCGCTTCAGCATTCTTTTCGGCGCGTCGACCCCAAATTGCCAGCGACCCGCCAGCCGCAGCGATTCCTTCGGCCATGCCGAGACCAATACCAGAATTGCCACCAGTGATAACGAAGACTTTGCCCGATAGATCCGCCATACCGAAACTTTATGTGTTGATACCCATCTTCTTAGTTTTTCTGGTGGCGAAAATGACCTCATTTACCACTCTTTTCGCCACCAGATTGACTAAGGATTAACCCTGTCGCCTTAGCCTGAGCGCATGTCTGATGAGCAACTCTTTGACGAGGTTGATGCCGGCGACACGATCTGGCGTTTTGAGCGTTCATTCATCACTTCAAACTGGACATGTATTTGGGGCCGTGGATGCCTGGGCATCGGCGACACTCGCGATTCTGTGACTGGTCACGGTTGCTGTTCGCTTGGGGCCGAACTCGACGGTGTTGATGAAGCGATGAACCTTTCAGCGATGGCCGCAACTTTGACACCGGAGATTTTTCAGTTTCACGCCGAAGGCCAAACGGGCGGGATATTCAGAGATGAACAAAACAATGCAACACGCGTCGTTGATGGCGCGTGCATTTTTCATAATCGCAACGGCTTCGCAGGCGGTGAGGGTTGTGCATTACATCTCGGGGCACTTGCTTACAACGAGTCGCCCATCGACTGGAAACCTTCAGTGTGTTGGCAACTACCCATCAAGGTTGATTGGGTCATGCGTGAAAACGACGTCGAAGTCGCAACCGTCCGTGGCTGGAAAAAATCTGACTGGGGCGATCACAGTGAAAAAATGGCCTGGGTCTGCACCGAAGAACCCGAGGCATACGTTGGTGACAACAGGGTTATCGAAAGTTTGGCCGATGAACTGACGGCAATTGTTGGCGAAGAAGTTTTTGTCCAACTTCGTCAACGCATCAAAGACATTTCTTAGAGAACGCCATCCCACAAGGCGATTTCATCTGCACATAAATTGTGACCAAGCGTTGACGTTGTATTGAACTGAATCATCGGTCGGTCGTTGATGTTGTGTCGGGCCCATTCTGGAATTCCAGCATGTTGCGGATTACCGGTCTTCACAAATGCAATCCAAGCTTGATGCATCGCATCAGCGACACTCTGCGGTGCATTGTCGCCACTCAAATACGCCGCTGCAGGATCACCAAGATTGTTGAACACGAACACCAACTCAAGTGCGTGACACGCGCCTAGTGCGCCGTCATATAACGGAGTCGCCCAATCAAAGCGGTAGGTCCACACATCTGGTGAATGTTTGAGTTGTGCATCAGCAAGTCGACGACATGGCACGATGAACATGCGATCAGTCTCAACAGCCGCAGAGATTTGGAGAGGCGATGCGCCTGGCCGATTAGCGCGATACTTCTCTAATGCCGCAAGACCTTTTTCGGCAGATCCGAATGTTGCGGTGACCATTTCTTCGAGCATCTCTTCGCTGAACATGGGTGACATCGCGATCATAAAAACCAATGACTCTTGCATCGTGGTGCCAGTGAGAACCTTGATGCCCGCTGCCGATCCTGCCTCAATCAACTCAATTGGTCGTTTTGGCAAAATTGCCGTGTCGTAGGTCGGTTGAAACGGCATGGTTGAAACGGCGGCCTCGCCCAAAACATCTGAATCATCTTCGAACGCCAGGGCCATCAATTCAAGTTGCACCTCAAAGAGCCGCTCATCTGAAACTTTGGCTAAAGCCGCACTATCGCCAGGCTTCACATCAAGTCGACGCAAGACTTCACCCGCAATCACCGTTGCAGTCTTGGCGCTGATGCCGTTATGACCAGCACCACTTTGTGGAATCGCTTGTGTAAACAATCCTTTGGCCTGCGATGAAGCCAACAACGATGACACACTCATACCACCGGCAGATTCACCAGCGATCGTGACGCGTGATGGGTCACCGCCAAATGCTGCGATGTTTTGTTGCACCCACTTCAACGCGGCGATCTGATCAAGGAGTCCGGCGTTACCCGATTCTGCAAATTCTGGAAAGTGATCAGCAAGGTGCAAGAAGCCTTGTGCACCCAAGCGATAGTTGATCGTCACGCAGACGACACCATTACGGGCAAACGATGCGCCGTCGTAAACCGCCTCGACGCTGCTGCCGCCGTAGAACGCACCGCCGTGAATCCACACATACACCGGCAATGAGCCAGTCACGTCGGGACTCCATACATTGAGGTTTAAACAATCTGCACCTGCCTCTGGCAAAGGGGAACCGAAAGGTGGTGGCAATGGTGCTTGTCGCGAAATCAAACCAATTGTGGTGGCATCACGAACACCCGACCAAGATTCACGTGGCTGTGGCGCACGAAATCGATTCGGCCCGTCAATAGGAGCCGCGTACGGAACTCCCTTAAATATATGAAGTCCGTTTTCGACCGAACCTCGCAACTGCCCCTGCTCAACCTGAACAACTGTTTCCATATGTAGACCCCCATCTAAGACTGTGACCAAACCAACTTACGGCGGAGTCACTTCATTGTCAGTAGGGGAAACTCTATTGGCGCGACGCGAGTGCCTCGGCTGACGTCCAGCACGAGTGAGTTCCCGAGGAAATGCGTTCGGGTAATCGCACTCGAGCAATCGGTCCATCAGTGAGACGAGTCGCATCAAAGATGAGGCACTCGCTGCAATCACGATTCATGTCGGTTGTAAAGGTCAACAAGTAGCCGTCGTCCTCTGCAGTCGCTCCAGTACGTGGTGCAAACGGGGTCTCGCTACCAAATACACCTTCACCAAAGAAGTAAAACTCCTCAGTTCCTGTGAGAACATCTTGTTTCACAAGACCATCGAACAAAAACCATCCTGGTTTGCCGGTCATGTTGTAGCTATAGCGATAACTCTGTCCAGCAATCTTCGGATTGATCATGCCGAATTCCATGACGCGATCAGACAGTGATTCCTCTTTGGTCTCACCTGTCACCAAGTTGAAGCGCCAACGATGAGGACGTGTCTGTAAACGATCTAGGTCAATTGATCGATACAACGAGAGAGGTTTCGGAGTTCCTTCACGCTTTCCCGGCATGGGGTCGTGTTGAAAGAATCCATCCAAAATCAGCCAATCGCCATCTTCGTATGCATTCATCCAATGCAACACATACGTGGGATCAGCTTCAAACCACTTGATGTCTTCAGTGTTTCCCCGCCGTGGCACAACAGCGAAGCGCGTCGGGATATCGCGGTAAAAGCGCGGCACATGCGCACCAAGTTCGATCATGGCCGGATCCCAAAACAACGGAAGATCATTCAAGATGGCATAGTTCTCGC
>JBIKOO010000199.1:0-4068 GCA_044358015.1 Ilumatobacteraceae bacterium | reverse complement strand
AATTGAACTTGTTGTATCAGTACTGGATTCATACTGAGGCCATCGACCGTTTGCCCGACTGGGTGGAAAAGATTTTCAACACGCCGTCACATCACCGAGTGCACCACGGCGCCAACAAGCAATACATTGATAAGAACTACGCCGGTATCTTGATTATTTGGGACCGCATGTTCAAGACCTTCGAACCCGAGATTCGTCAATTGCAATACGGACTCACCAAAAACATCCGTACAAACAATCCCGTCAAGATGGCCTATGGCGAATTAGCACAGATCGCCAAAGATGTCGCTCAAGCCGACAACTTCAACGAGCGCCTCCGTTATGTTTTTGCCGCTCCAGGCTGGACGCCTGACGTTGCTGCGTAAGAACTAAACGAGAGTTTTGGCTTTCGTAAATTGCATGGCTCCGTCATTGACTGGAGACTTCACAATCATTTGCTTATCAACTGCAATAAGTTGCGGATTAATCCACGGAGCATGATCACCCTGCCTAGGCATCAGATGCATCATGCGTTGCATGTAGCCCGCTGAGAAATCATCGATCCATGGGCGAGCCGTCATACCTTGGTCTTGAGCACGCAACCGTGGTGTTGCTTGCTGCGTACCTGTTTTCTTCATGTGATTCAGCAGTCGACAGGTGTAATTACTCACCACGTCGGCACGCAATGTCCACGACGCGTTGATGTATCCGAAGGTAGACACCAAGTTCGGAACATCCGAATAGGCCAAGCCTTTGTAGGTCCAGGTCTGCGCGAAGTCGACTTCGTTGCCATCAACCTTAAATTCAATTTCGCCCAGTGTGACGAGATTGAGCCCAGTTGCCGTGACGATGATGTCGGCTTCAATAGTGGCGCCCGACTTCAACAAAACACCGCTCTCAGTAATGCGCTCAATATGGTCGGTCACGACCGAAGCCTTGCCCAGCGCAATTGACGTGAAGAGATCGCCATTAGGGATCAGGCACATACGTTGATCCCACGGGTTATAGGTCGGAGTGAAGTGAGTATCGACGTCGTAATCGGGGCCGAGAGCTTTGCGAACTCCTCCAAGAATTTGCTCCTTGACTTTTTCTGGCTGAGTACGCGTGCGGTTATAGAAGAACTTGGTCAAAGCAATGTTCTTGGCGCGAGTAATTGCGTAAGCAGTTTTTTCTGGCAAGAACTTGCGGAGTTTGTCGGCGATCGCATCATGATCGGGTCGTGCCACCACATAGGTTGGCGAACGCTGCAACATCGTGACGTGGGCAGCTTTCCTTGCCATTGCTGGCACTACGGTCACCGCTGTTGCGCCAGAACCGATAACAACGACTTTTTTGCCGGTGTAATCAAGATCGCTCGGCCACTTTTGTGGATGCACAACTTGTCCCGTGAAGTTTTCAATTCCAGGAAACTCTGGGGTGTATCCCTCTTTGTAGCTGTAGTAACCCGAACACATCGACAAGAAGCCGCAGGTGTACGTGAGCGTCTCGTTGGTTTCTTTATGAGTTGCGGTCACGGTCCAAGTTGCTGTCTCAGTTGACCACGATGCGTTGGTGACTAAATGATTGAACTGAATCTTTTTGTCGATTCCATTTTCGCTCGCGGTCTCGTGCAAATAATTCAAGATTGATGGACCGTCGGCGATTGACTTCGCTTCCTTCCAGGGTTTAAAGCTGTAACCAAGAGTGTGCATGTCGCTGTCGGAGCGAACACCTGGATAGCGGAAGAGATCCCACGTGCCACCCATGCTGGGTCGACCTTCCAAGATCGTGTAGCTACGGTCAGGACACTGCTGCTGCAAGTGATAGGCCATGCCAATACCTGAGATTCCGGCACCGACGATCAAAACATCTACATATGTGGACTGCGACATATCCAATTCCCCCTGAGTGTTGCTCCTGAGACTAGTTCGCCTGACCTTTATATCCCTTCAGCAATGTGCCTATGGTCCAAAGTCCCTGACGGTTGGGCGTCGTCTCCTGCGAGCATCACAAGTGGAGGTGGACCACCATGATTCACGCGACTGAACATTTTGACGTTCTCATTGTTGGAGCTGGTATTTCAGGAATTGGCAGCGCGTATCACCTCCAAAACCAATGCCCCGACAAAACGTACGCAGTGCTTGAAAGCCTGGAAAGTTACGGTGGAACTTGGTGGATGCACCGCTACCCCGGCATCAGATCGGACAGCGACCTTTACACCTTCGGATATCGGTTCAAACCGTGGACCTCAGCGCCAATTGCCACTGCGCAGGAGATCTTGAAATACATGGGCGAGGTCATTGAAGAGAATGAACTCCGTCCACATATTCGCTATCACCACAAAATCACCAAAGCCACGTGGTCAAGCGATGACAACGAGTGGAGACTTGAGGTCACTAAAACGGATTCTGGTGCCAAACTCACTTTCACCTGCAATTTTTTGTGGATGTGTCAGGGCTACTACCGACACACTCAGGGTTACACACCCGATTGGCCCAATATGGATCAATTCACTGGCACCATTGTTCACCCACAGACTTGGCCAGACGACCTTGAGTACAAAGACAAGAAGGTCATTGTCATCGGCTCGGGTGCAACTGCTGCAACTTTAATACCGGCCATTGCTAATGATTGTTCTCACGTCACGATGGTGCAACGATCACCCACGTACTTCTTTATCGGGAGCAATATCAACGAACTCGCTGATCAATTGCGGCAGCTAAATATTCCCGAAGAGTGGACTCACGAAATTGTTCGGCGGAAAATCCTGTTTGATCAAGAAGCGGTGACCAAACTCTCGGTCGAAGAACCTGAGTTTGTCAAGGCTGCCCTACTTGAAGGAGTACGTGGAATCTTGGGCGACGATTACGACATTGACACCCACTTCACTCCGAAGTATCGGCCGTGGCGTCAACGCTTGGCTTTTGTGCCAGAAGGCGATCTATTTCATGGCATCAAGTCGGGCAAGGCCGATGTTGTCACAGGCGAAATTGAGACTTTCACCAAAACAGGCCTACGAATGAAATCGGGTGAAGAGATTTCTGCTGACATCATTGTGACTGCGACTGGTTTCAACCTCAATGTGCTCGGTGATATTGAATTCATTATTGATGGTGAACCGCTCGTCTTCTCTGACACGGTCACCTACCGCGGGATGATGTTTACCGGTATCCCCAACATGTTGTGGGTGTTCGGATACTTCCGAGCCAGTTGGACTTTACGTGCCGACCTCATCGGTGACTTCACCTGTCGCTTACTGAATCACATGGACAAACTCGGTGCTTCTCGGGTCACACCCACTCTCCGTGATGAAGATGCAGATATGCCTTTGTTGCCATGGCTTGACCCAGAAAACTTCAATCCTGGTTACATGATGCGATCAATGAGTTTGTTACCCAAGCGTGGAGACAAACCCGAGTGGCAGCACAGCCAGGATTACTGGATGGAAAAAGATGGGTTGCCCGCGGCCGATCTTGATGACGGTTGCTTGGTGTATGAATAGCCACTACATCAGTAGTCGACAGGCACACACGCACTACCGTCGTAACCATGTTGCCCTTCGCAGAATTTGGTCATACCGGTCATCGTTCGAGTCGTGTCATCTTTGGCGCAGCGGCACTCGGCGGCATGAGCGAATCACGGGCAATCAAAACACTTGAACTAGTTGCTTCCCACGGCGTTAATCACATTGATACCGCGGCTATGTATGGCTCTTCTGAGGATCATCTCAAGCCATGGCTCTCCGATCACCGTTCAGAAGTTTTCCTGGCCACCAAAACTGAAGAGCGCGTTGGGTCGGTTGCTCGTGCCGCACTCGAACGATCGCTTGAACGAATGGGGGTCGATCACATTGATCTCATTCAGTTGCACAATTTGGTTGAACCAGATGAGTGGGCAACCGCATTCAGCAAAGGTGGCGCAGTTGAAGCCCTGAACCAAGCTCGCGCTGAAGGACTGGTGAGCTTCATTGGCGTGACCGGACATGGCTTACGTATTCCGTCAATGCACTTGCGGAGTCTTGCTGAATTTGACTTCGACGCTGTTCTGTTTCCGTTCAACCATTCACTGCTGTCAATTGATCAATATCGCGATGATGTCACTGCTTTACGG
>JBIKOO010000049.1:0-13080 GCA_044358015.1 Ilumatobacteraceae bacterium | reverse complement strand
ACGCCTTTTTTGGCAATGTCACCGCCAACGCCGATTCAACTCTTGAGTCATTATTGGACAAGGGCACAACCTGCGAGCAGACACTAGACACGGCTTCGTATTGGGCTCCGGCTCTATTGGAGAATGGTCAACTCATTAAGCCTGAAAAAAGCGTTGCCTATTATCGGGCAGGTCTCGGCGTAGATCCTGAAACGGTCGTCGCGTTTCCCGCTGGTCTATTGATGATCGCGGGCGATGCAATGGCGACCGAACCTCAACCAACTTCAGTTGTTGCATGGTCGTGCGGAGGTGGAGGCATGCGCGAAGAACTTCCGCCCTCGTGTCCAGATGATCGCGGTTTGCGTTTAGACATCACGTTCCCCGATTGTTGGGACGGAAAAAATCTTGATGTCGCGGGTCATCGCACACATATGCATTACTCCTCAAAAGGCACGTGTCCGACTTCTCACCCAGTTTCGGTGCCACAACTCATTTTCGCGGTGGCATATCCAGTGCACGGTGATGCATCGCATCTTCAGCTGGCTTCTGGCGGATTAATGACTGGTCACGCTGACTTCGTGAATTCGTGGGATCAAGAAAAGCTTGAAGAAGAAGTTGAATTGTGTATCGGCCGTGACGTTGTGTGTGGCGTCACGAGCGGCCGTACATCGGGCTAAAGGCGACCGGCGTCAGTGACGCGTTGCAAAAATTGTTGCGTGCGCTCGTGTTTTGGATGACTAAAGAACTCGGCTGGCGGAGCGCACTCCAAGACCTGACCTTGGTGCAGAAAGCACACGCGGTCAGAGATTTCGCGAGCAAAGCCCATCTCATGAGTCGCGAGCAACATGGTCATGCCGTTTGATTTGAGTTCACGTACGACATCAAGTACTTCTCCAACCAGTTCGGGGTCGAGTGCTGAGGTGATTTCGTCGAGCAACATGACCTCAGGATTCATCGCCAAACTGCGGGCGATGGCCACGCGTTGTTGCTGACCGCCCGACAACTGGTCGGGATACCCGTCGGCTCGATCGCTGAGTCCGAGTCGTGCGATGAGTTCGCGAGCGTGATCGTTGGCTTCTTTCTTTGATTGACCCAAAACTTTGCGAGGAGCCAAGGCGATGTTTTCAATCACTGTCATATGGGGAAAGAGATTGAAGTTTTGAAAGACCATGCCGATGCGTCGGCGATACGGATCGGGATTGAGACCAGGTTCGCTGATGTCAACGCCGTCAAGCAAAATCGCGCCATCATCAATTGATTCCAACAAATTGATACATCGCAGCAACGTGCTCTTGCCGGAGCCAGATGAACCGATGAAAGCAATGACTTCACTTTGATTGATCTCAAGATTGATGCCATTCAGAACATGGCGTTGACCAAACGATTTGCGCACCTCTTGTATCGAGATCTTGGGTGAGGTTTCAGTACTCATCGCACTGCCGTCCCAGATGTGCGACGTCGTTCACGAGTCATCAAGTGGTCGACGAAACGAGTCTCGGGAATGGTGAGTAATAAGAAGATGATTGCTGCGCCAACGTACGGCGTGAAGTTTGCGAACTTTGATTTATCGATACCTGCTTGACGCAAGATTTCGATGGGGCCAATCAAACTGATCAGTGCAACATCTTTTTGCAAACTGACGAAGTCGTTCATGAGCGGGGGAATGACACGTCGTACCGCTTGGGGGAGCACCACAAATCGGAGAGTCTGACCCGACGAGAGTCCAAGGGAACGGGCACCGGCACGTTGGCTTTCGTGCACGCTTTCAATACCCGCACGAAAGACTTCGGCAACATACGACGAGTATGCAAGAACGAGTGCAACGGAACCCCAAAGATATGGGCTATTCCATGGACGGCTGAGGCCAAGGCCTGGCACGCCGAAACCAACTAACAAGATGGTCAAGATGACGGGAATACCGCGAAAGATATCGGTGTAGGCAGCGGCAAAAAGGCGAAGAGGAAAAAGAGCGGGGGTGCGAACGCTGCGACATACTGCCAATGTCATGCCCCAGATCAAAATACATGGGGCGCACCACAAGAAAATCTGAATGTCTTTGACGAACGCACTCAGCAATCCGGAAAATGTCTCGCTGAGAACTTCGCCGTTGAAAAACGAACGTTTGACTTTGTACCAGCCGGGTGTTTGCGGAACGAGTGCAACAACAAGACCAATGACGATCACTGTTGAAGTCAACGCAATCAGCACGCTGCGACGCTTTTGGCGCCGTTCGAATGCTTGGCGTCGAGTTACACCCGGCTGGGACACAAGTATGTACTGCTAATCAGTCGACGCTGATAACTGGAACGCCAGCGTTATCGCTGAGCCACGCCTGCTCAATCTTGGCGAGTTCACCTGATTCTTTGAGAGCAGCCAAAGCGGTGTTGACACAAGCCACGAGCGGGTTGTCCTTGGTGAACACGGCTCCGAAGTCATCAGTCAGGCCACCAGCTGAACCGGGGAACTGTCCAATAACTGAGGTGCCTTCAATTTCAACAGCCGAGATGTACAAAGCAGTAGGAAGGTCGACGACGATTGCATCAATCTGGCCGGCTTCAAGTGCTGCCTTAGCGCCAGCATTGTCGTCGTAAACGAATGCTTCATTGCTCGGCTTGATGATGTCGTTGATGAAGGTGAGGCTGGTGGTTCCGGCCTGTGCACCGAACTTCACGTCCACAAGATCGGCAACGGTTGTTGCACCTTCAGCTGGCGAATCAGCTAAAGCAACGATGGCCTGATTTGACGAGTAGTACGGGTCGCTGAACGAGATGGTTTCTTCACGCTCAGGAGTGATGGAGTACTGCTGCATATTGAAGTCGAAGTTCTTTTCGCCAGGAGCGATTGCTTCGTCAAATGTGGTGCGAACCCATACGACGCTTTCGCCTTCGTAACCAAGTTCGGCGGCGATGGCCATACCGACGGCGGCTTCAAAGCCTTCGCCAGATTCGGGTGCATCGTTCTCAACCCAAGGTGAGAAGGCCGGCGAACCGGTGCCGATGGTGAGCTTGCCCTCAGCGATTGTGGCGCAATCGCTTTCAGTCGAGGTGCCTTCGGCGCTCGACGACGAGCTGTCGTCGCCACCGCAGGCAGCGAGGGTTAACAGGGACGTGGCAGCAAGTGCCACTGAAAGACGACGAATCATGTCGGTTCCTTTCGGTAGGGGACTCTGAGAGGCTACCAAGACGAAAAGACGACCAACTTGGTCGGGATTAAGAATTTTCCTAGACCGTGTTGACAATGAGACAGCCAAGGTCTTAGTGTCTCACCTTGTGGTGACCAACGACACGACTATCCAGAGCCCCGAGGATCGGATCCTTGACGCGGCTCGCCGTTGTGTCGACCGTTGGGGCATGAACAAGTTGACCATCGATGATGTGGCGACCGAAGCCAATGTCTCGCGAGCAACCCTGTACCGAATTTTCCCCGGCGGCAAAGACATTATGTTTGACGCATTACGCGTTCGTGAACTCAGCGAATTCTTTGCCGGGATGCGCGCGAGCATTGAACCAGTTGAGTCGTTACTTGATTTCGCGGTAAAAGCTTCGGTGTACGCGCTTCGCGAGATGCGAAATGACGAGCACTTGGCCATGATGCTGTCCACCGAAGAAGGTACGGCACTCAAGTCATTGACCGTTGAAGGCCTGCCACGAATTCTGAATGTTGCTTCGCAATACATGACACCGTTTTTGACCGAGTTCGTTCCCGCTGAAGAAGCCGAAGTGCTCGTTGAGTTGTTGGCACGATTTGTTATTTCGTTCTTCTTGGCGCCAAGCCAACACTTCGACCTCGCCGATCCAGATTCGGCTCGTTCATTCTTTGCACCGTTTATTTATGCATTTCATCCAGCAGTGATCTAACAACAAAATTCTCAAAACCATAGGAGACAAAAATGAGCATTACCGAAAACGAAAGCCAAGACATTTTGGGTCGTTCAGACCTCAATGACATCGAGGCAATCCTTTCCATCACTAACGACGATGCCGATGCAATTCAGCACATCGTCAAAGACAACGCCGACGCCATCTTCACGTGGGACTACTCACTGAGCCGACCAGCGTTGCGTAAGTTGTACGAAAAGGCCAAGGTTGGCCAGTGGAATGGTTCCACCGATCTTGACTGGTCGATCGACGTTGACGAAGAAAAGCAAGTTGCTATGGACCTAGCAGCTTTTGCTTCAGGACTGACGCCCGCTCACTACGCCAGCACCACCTTGTCGAATTGGGGCGACAAAGAATGGACCGAGTTCGCTATCGAACAGCGTCGTTGGAGCTTGTCACAGTTCATGCACGGCGAGCAGGGTGCACTGATTTGCACCGCGAAAATCGTTGAGACTGTTCCGTGGTACGACGCCAAGTTGTACGCGAGCACCCAGGTAGTTGACGAAGCTCGCCACGTTGAAGTGTTCGCTCGTTACCTCGACGAGAAGTTGGGTGGTTCGTACCAGATCAACGCTCACTTGCGTATGTTGCTCGATGACATCGTGAATGACAGCCGTTGGGACATGACCTACCTCGGAATGCAGATCATGGTTGAAGGTCTTGCTCTCGCCGCCTTCGGCAACATGCAGCAGATGACCAATGAGCCTTTGCTCAAGAAGTTGTTGCGTTATGTCATGAGCGACGAAGCTCGTCACGTTGCTTTCGGCGTGTTGTCACTTCAAGAGGTGTACGCACATATGAGCGATAAGGAAATCAAGGAGCGTCAAGAGTTCGCGTACGAAGCATCAGTTCGTATGCGTGACCGTTTCATGTCACAAGAGGTGTGGAGCCGCATGGGTGTTAACCCGCGCGACGTCGTGCCGTTGGTGCTCAACGACCCGACGCGCGAAGTCTTCCAGCAGATGTTGTTCGCCAAGATTGTCCCGAACTGCAAGAAGTTGGGCCTTCTCGACCGCAACGATGCCTGGTTGCGTCGTCGTTTTGAAGAGATGGGTGTCATCCAGTTCGAGAATGCTGTTGACACCGGCGAAGAGTATGTGAAGTTTGAACTCGGTGAAACACTCGAGGACGTTCAGCACTGACACCTAATTACTGGGTACAGCAACTACCGTTTGATACGTGAAGTTGCTCGCCTCCGATCTAGCGAATGCCATTGGTGGTCGCTTAGTCGGTCCAGATACTGAGATTGATGGTGCAACATTTGACTCACGTCAAGTGTTGCGCCATCAGCTTTTTGTGCCCATCGTGGCCGAACGCGACGGACACGATTTCATCGGGGATGCTCTGAAGGCCGGAGCAGGCGCGTTTCTGACGTCTCGTCCCGAGATCGTTGAAGGACTCGGCGGGACAGCGATTGTTGTCAATGACACTGCCCGGGCATTGATTGATGCAGCCCGATGGGGGCGAACCCAGTTTCCGGCATCAACTGTTGTCATCGGTGTGACCGGCTCGGTCGGGAAGACCTCGACCAAAGATCTGATTGTCGCCGCGCTGTCTTCTGCGAAACGTGTCGTTGCCAACGTGCGCAGCTTTAACAACGAGCAAGGATTACCCGTCACAATTTTGAATGCTCCGCTGACGACTGAAGTCTTGGTTCTCGAAATGGGCATGCGCGGACTTGGACAAATTGACGATCTGTGCCGAATCGCGCGTCCGCACATTGGAGTCATCACCCGTGTCGGTGAGGCACACACCGAACTTGTTGGTGGTCTTGATGGTGTGGCCCAAGCCAAGGGTGAGTTGATTGAAGCACTGCCCCCACAAGGCGTTGCAATTCTGAACGCCGATGATGAACGCGTCATTGCCATGCGTTCGCGGTCGGTCGCTCCAGTTCTGAGTTTTGGCGAATCTGCAAACGCTGATATTCGGATTACCGAATTGCGTCTTGATGCTCATGGTTGCGCGCTGTTTGATATTTCCACTCCATCAGGATCGGCCACAGTTAATTTGTCGATTCCGGGCCGGCATATGGCACTGAACGCTGCGGCGGCGATTGCCGTGGGTGAAGCTCTCGGAGTCAATCTTGAATTAATGGTTGAGTCTTTGCGCTCGGCATCTATTTCTGATCGTCGCATGCAGAGCAAGACCACAAAAAATGGAGCGCTGCTGCTCGACGATTGTTATAACGCCAACCCAACGTCGATGACTGCTGCGATTGAAACCCTTGCCCAGATACCTGCCGATCGCAAGGTTGCAGTTTTGGGGGTCATGGCCGAGATTGAAAATCCTGAAATGGCATATACAGATATTGCGCGGTTAGCGCGAGCGAACAATATTGACATCATTGCTGTTGGTACAAGTGGCTACGGCACGACTTCGTTGACAGTTGATGAAGCGATTGAGCAAGTCAAACAATGCGATAGTTCAGTTGCGATCTTGGTCAAGGGAAGTCGTGTGGCCGCGCTCGAACGAGTCGTTGACGCAGTTATTCCTGAATAAGAAATGCATTCTTGGGAAGGCGATCAAGGTCGCACCACCAGGCCAGAAACAACGCAAATAGTGCGCCGAAGAATAAAACCCAACGGGCGCCTATCGCATCGATGATTGGTCCGGCCAACAACCCGCCGATGGTGACAGTTCCACCAAAAGACATAAACCACAAAGGCATCACGGTGACTCGTTCGTTGTCACGAAGGTTTTGCTGGAAGACCGTCACCATGGCGTTCGCCGTCATGAAGTAAAAAAGCCCAAGAACAAATCCAACTGGGAAAGCCCAAGTAACCGAGCTGATGCTCGCAAAGATTCCAAGAGCAATTGCAAAGCCAACAAAGCCCCATCGGATGATGGTGGGTCGATGGATATGCGACAAGAAAGTCCCAGTCGCGAGAGCGCCCACAAGAGCGCCAAGACCCCACACCGCGTACAGCCAGCGATATGTCGAGCCCACCGGGCTAATGCCAAAATTCAAACGGGCGACCGACGAGAAGAGTCCGACATAAATCAAACAGAACAACGAGAATGCCGTCATTGAAATCAACAGACGAGAGAGCACACGACGAGAATTCGCGATGTTCACCCCCGAAAGTGCGCGGCGCCATCCAGTCTCGGTAGGGGCAGAGCGAATATCAGGAATCTGCACCATGAAGAGAGAAATAATCAGGAACAGATATGTCGCGGCGTTGATGACAAAGATCTGCGAGGTGCTGACGCCCCAAATCGCGAGGAGCGCAGCGATTGCCGGACCAACGACGCGACTTCCGTTGAGTTGTGTTGAGTTGAGGCTGATTGCACCAGCAAGATCGCGTCGGTCAACGAGCATGGGCACACTTGCTTGGAAGGCTGGGGCGTTCAACGCGTTACCAACACCGATGGCGGTTTGCGCAAGGAACAATGCCCAGATAGGACCATCAACGCTGACGATCGCCGCAAGAACAAGTGAGAAAACGAGTTGCACCCATTGCATGGCCAAGAGATAGCGCTGGAGGTTGTAGCGGCCAGCGATGATTCCACCAGGAATGGCGAGCAACAAGAGCGGGCCGAGCTGTGCGAAAACCAAAAGACTCACAATTTTGGCCGACCCAGTGCGGTCATCGATATAAGCCGGCAGGGCCAGGTTCTGCATCCAGGTGCCAATGTTCGACAACAACATTCCCGTCCACACCAACCGGTAATTGCGATATGAGAAAGCCGCTCGAGCTGTACCGGCACGATGGCGGTGAGGAAGGGGCGGTAGTTGAGTGTCAGACATGGAACGCCACGGGTGGCTTTTTGAGCCTAGTGAGAGTCACTGTTCGGAGGGTGGAGAAATGGCACACTAGAGATGTGACTCAGGATTCATCTGCCCGCCCTCTTGAAAACCTTGTTCCACCACCGGCCAATGGTGGTGCGTGTCGTTCCAATCTCGGCACCTTTCCTGAGTGCCCGTTGTGTGGCGGAAATTTGACACCCGAACACGCCCATTTCAAATGTCGTGCGTGTGGTTGGCGCGATTCGTGTTGCGACTAATTACTGTCGAAGTTTTTCGATAGCAGCGGCAACAGCCAACACTTGATCTTCGCGACCAGGTTTGCCCACGACCTGAAGGCCAATAGGAAGTCCGGCATTTTCTGTAGACGTATGAATTCCGCAGGGCACTGAAACAATCGGTAGTGCCGATGCAAGATTCCAGATTGAGGTCATATCTTCAGATTGACATAGGCCATTTTCGGGGCGAGGTGGACGAGTCATATTGTCAATCTTGAGGGCTGGTCCGGGCGCTTGCGACATGGTTGGGCAGATCAGCACATCATGCTGATTGAGGTGTTGCGTTGCTCGAGTCCAGAAGTGCGTACGCTCAATTTCCATGTGCTTGGCGTCAACTGCACTGAATGATTCACCCAGTTGAATGAGCCACAACACCAACGGGTCCATGATGGTTTTATGTTCCTCAACGAGGTAGCCGTAATAACTCGCCATGAAGATGCCCCACATTTCAAGCCACAGGGCGTTATCACGAATCGTGAACTGCGGATCAACATGATGAATGGTTGCTCCAAAACTTGTGAGTTGCTTCGCGGTGTCACTGACTGCCGCGGCAATTTCGGGATCAACATCCCAACAACCAAGGTCGATCGACAAACCAATGGAGATTCCGTCAATAGATCTCGATGAAGGCCGAACAAGCGGTGGGTAGACCGAGAACGGATCAGACAGCGATGGTCCTTGTGTGGCTAGTAAGAATTCCCAGGCATCATCCACTGTGCGGGCGAGTGGGCCGTGGTGCGACAAAGTGTCAAACAAACCTGGAAGCGCAGTCATAGGGATGCGACCGAGTGATGGTTTGAGACCAATAATTCCGCACCACGCAGCAGGTATGCGAACAGACCCACCCATGTCGCTACCTTCGGCGAGTGCAACGCAACCGCTTGCAACGGCAGCAGCCGAACCGCCGCTTGATCCACCTGGAGTTCGTTCATGATTGTGTGGGTTGCGCGTTGCGCCCCACAACAAGTTGTCGGTGATTCCAGCATGAGCAAACTCTGGAGTATTGGTGCTGCCAACAATGATCGCACCCGCATCAAGAAGGTTCTGGACAACAACATCGGTGTATCGCGCAATGTTGTGTTCGAAGACTCGCGAACCTGATGTGCTCTTATGTCCGAGCCATGACGATGTGTCTTTGATGGCAACGGGGATTCCGGCAAGCCCACCAGCAGATGTGTCGACTGACTGAGCGCGTTCGCGAGCTTCATCAGCCCAGACCTCGACGAAACAATTCAGTTCAGGCTGTACCTGTTCAATGCGAGCCAGAGCACCGTTAACGAGATCGAGCGGAGTTGCCTGCTGTGAATTGAGCAGTGCCCGCTGTTGAGTAACCGACAATGATGACAGTTCACTCATGCTGCGGCGACCTTGGCAATCAGCCGTTGATGAGGTCGGCGTAGAAAGGCAGAACTTGTGCGGGTCCGCTCACCAAGAAGGTTGTGATGCAGGTTTCTTTCCACATGGCTAATTCGTCTTTGATCTTTGCGGGCGGACCAACAAGAGCGATGTCTTCAACCATCTTCAACGGAATCGCTGCTGCAGCTTCGGCTTTCTTGCCCTGCAAGTACAACTCTTGAACTTTGTTGGCGACGTCTTCGTAACCCATGCGGGCGAAAACCTCAAAGTGGAAGTTTGCGCCCTTGGCGCCCATGCCACCGGCGTACAACGCCAAGAAGGGGCGCACCATGTCGGCGCACTTTTCAACATCATCACCAGGAATCATCATCACGGTTGACGCAACTTCAAAGCGGTCGGCCTTGTTGGCTTCACCTGATTTGGCAAAACCTTCGTTGAGGCACTTGCGGTAGAACGCATCTTCTTTTGGTGAGAAGAACAATGGCAGCCAGCCGTCACAGATTTCGGCAGACAGTGCAACGTTCTTTGGTCCCTCGGCACCAAGGAAGATCGGAATGTCGCGACGTAGCGGATGAACTGTTGACTTGAGCGGCTTGCCGAGTCCGGCGCCATCTGTCCCGGTGTAGGGCAAGTCGTAGAAGTTGCCGTGTGATTCAACGGGCTTTTCGCGAGCCAAAACCTGACGCACAATGTCGATGTATTCGCGGGTGCGGGCGAGGGGCTTTGGATAGGCCTGGCCATACCAACCTTCAACGACTTGTGGGCCACTGGCACCAAGTCCCAAGATGAAACGACCGTTTGACAAGTGATCAAGAGTGATCGCCGCCATCGCTGCCGCTGTTGGTGTGCGAGCACTCATCTGCATGATGGCCGTACCCAAGCGAACATTGGTGGTGTTTGCACCCCACCAGGCGAGAGGAGTCAGGGCATCGCTGCCGTAGGCCTCGGCAGTCCAGATCGAATCGAAACCAAGTCGGTCGGCTTCTTTCACCGCTTCGTCGGCACCAGCGGGCGGTCCAGCCGACCAGTAGCCAGTGTTGTAGCCGAGTTTCATTGTCTTGGTTGCGCTCATACCTCCAACGATAGGCGTATGAGCTCGTCGATGAAGTATTGAAAACTATTCAGCGTCGAATGAAATGGGCATGTTTTCTGGCCCGAAGATCGCCACGGTTGAGGGCTTCCAGGTGACCGCACCGTCAATACGAAGATTTTTCATCCGTTGCGCCATGATCGGCAGGGCTTCTTGCTGTTCGGCGCGAGCAAGCGCAGCACCGAGGCAATAGTGAATTCCCGATCCGAAGGTCATCTGCGGTTGGCCAGCCGGCTCGCGGGTGATATCAAAAATATTGGCATCATTGAAAACAGTCTCGTCACGATTGGCGATTGACAATGATGGTGTCACCAGCGTTCCTTTGGGGAACAGGACGCCCTTGTATTCAATATCTTCACTGGCGAATCGCCCGGTGGCACGAACAGCTCCGAAATAACGCATGGTTTCTTCAACCGCTTTGCCAGCGAGTTCAGGTTGCTCGGCGAGAAGTTTCCACTGCTCGGGATGTTCGGCGAACAGAGCGATTGAGCAACCGAGTTGATTGCGCGTGGTGTCGGTGCCACCAACGATGACTGCTTCAACCATCATTTCAAGTTCGGCCTCGTCAAGCTTGTCGCCGGCTTCTTCGGCGGCAATCAAACTAGTGATGAGATCATCGGCGGGACGGGAACGACGATCGGCGATGAGTTGACGGGTGTACGCACCAAGTTCGTCTTGCGCCTTGAAGATCACATCTAATTCTTCTGAAGCAGTGGCATTGAAAATTCGCAATACATCCTCGGCCCAACGACTGAATAACTGCCAATCCTTTTTCGGAGCGCCGAGCAGTTCACAAATGATCGGAATCGGATACGGATCACAAATGTCGGTCGCCAGATCGCACTTGCCATTTTTTGCCACAGGGTCAATGAGCGAATTCATCACCTCGCGCATGAAAGGACGCAAGCGATCGGCTGCACGAGGAGAGAATGAAGGAGCAACGAGTCGGCGAAGACGCGTGTGAACGTCACCTTCGGCCGACAAGATCGATTCGCGTCGGCGCTCTTTGAGGCGTGGGTCGTTCACACCAAAAGCTTCGGCCGCTAAAGCTGCAGCACTGTGCCAGCGCTTGTCGCGCAAGATAGCGACACAGTCTTCATATCTAAAGATCGGGTAGGCGAAGACACCTTTAGCGATCCAAGACTCTTTTGACAGTGCCAGAAGGGCATTTCGGTGTTCTTCGGCATCGGCAAAGTCGAATTCAACTGTTGGTAGGTCGAGTTCTGAAAGGGAAATTGCCATGTCATAAACCTAATACTGTGCACCTATGACCGACCTTGTCCAAGCCGATATCTCAGACCTGCCCCTCGTAGCCGCCAGCTTGGCTCGGGCATTTGCTGATGACCCGGTATTCATCTACCTCATGGGCGGGGCCTTTAACGCAAAGCGCGCAAATTTGGCTTTCCAAATGCTGGGACGCAACATGCTGGCTCACGGACTCATCATGACTAATGACGAGCGATCGGCTGCTGCCTACTGGGGACTGCCAGGAAGTTGGAAGGTCCCGATTGCATCCATCATGAAAACTTTGCCGATCTCGTTACGGGCCTACCGGTGGCAAACATTTCGTGCACTAGGTGTTCTAGGACGTATGGAAAAACTCCATCCCAAAGAACCGCACTACTACCTTGAAGTCTTAGGAACTGATCCGGTCCAACAAGGCAAGGGTCATGGGGCGGATTTGTTGAACGTTGTTTTGGAAAAGGCAGATGACGAAGGAGTCGGTGCGTATCTTGAATCATCCAAAGATACAAATGTCCCGTACTACCGACGATTCGGTTTTGAAGTGGTCGGTGAAATCCACCATCCCAATGGCCCAACTATGTGGCGTATGTGGAGAGACCCGCGCTGACTCATTCGTTGACACACACGCTCGGTAAAGGTCCTAAGACTTTGCGCCGTTAGCCCCTAATGGTCGCCCTACCGATTCCGCATCCTTGTCATGGTGAGCACGCCGTGTTCAACAGAAGGGATTGCAAAAATGAAACGTCGTACTTTAGATCTTGCTTTTAGCGTTGGAGGCCTGTTGTTTGGAGCCCTGATTTTGGTTTTAGGACTTGTCTTGCAGAACCAGGCGAATTTCGCTGAGACCTATGTGAAAGATCAATTGGGTCAGCAGCAGATTGAGTTCACTGCGGTTGACTACTTGCACGGAGAACAAGATGACGCTCCTTGTCTCGTTGAATTTGCTGGCACCCCGCTTGATAGCGGCAAGAAGTCAGAGTGCTATGCGAACGAATACATTGCGTACCACTTGGCCACCGGTGCAACTGAGGCCGGTTATGAAGGCACGACCTACGCGACTATTGGCGCCGTGCAACGTGGTCTCGGGGCTGAAATTCAGGCTGCAAAAGACGCTGGAAAAGACACAACCGAACTTGATGCCTCGCTCACATCGGTGAATACCCTCCGCGAGACAATGTTTAAGGGCGAGACTCTGCGCGGACTGCTTTTGACGACATACGGATTCAGTATTTTCGGAGAGCGTGCGGCACTTGCTGCCACGATCTGTTTCATCGCTGCGGCCCTCCTGGTGGTCTTGTCTTTGGCTGGACTAGTCCACTTCAAGATGACGCCGGCTGACAAAGTAGTGAGCCTGGGTCACTGAGTTTTAGGATCTGCGTCATTGAGATTCAGTCTTGACGAGTGGTTTATAGTGGGGCCATGAAGACCTACCGAAATTTCGTCAATGGTAAGTACATCGATGCGGCCGATGGGCGCACGATCCCAGTTATTAACCCGTCCACAGAGGAG
>JBIKOO010000048.1:0-13174 GCA_044358015.1 Ilumatobacteraceae bacterium | reverse complement strand
CACGGTGCGTTGTTGAACGACCTTCGTACCAAGAAGATCGCTGACGATCTCGGTGTTGCAGTGCAGTCATTCAAAGATGGCTTCATGGCATCAGCTGCAGCAGCTCGCAAGGCTGCTGAAGCAGAGTCAGACGCTGAACAAATTGGTGAAGCAAAGTCAAACAAAACGTTGGCGACGGAGTAATCACTCATGGCCGGTGGACAGGAACGAATTCTGCGGGGACGTATCCGCAGTGTGCAAGCGACTAAGAAGATCACGCGCGCCATGGAGCTCATTGCTGCATCGCGCATCGTGAAGGCGCAACAGCGCGTTCTGGCCGCAGTTCCTTACAGCGAACAGATCACCGAAGTTGTGCGTGACCTGGCAGCTGCTGGTGGATCAACCGATAGCCCGTTGTTGGGTCATCGCGAGACCATCAAGAAAGTTTGCTACGTCTCAATCACTGCCGACCGCGGTTTGTGCGGCGGTTACAACTCGGGTGTGTTGCGAGCAACTGAAGCCGAAATCAAGGTCGACGTTAAAGAAGGCCGCGATTACATCGTGGTGCCGGTTGGTCGTAAGGCCGAGGGCTACTTGCGCTTCCGCGACTACAACCTTGGTACGCCATTCAACGGTTTCAGCGATCAGCCGCTATATGCCAACGCTAAAGAAATTGGCGAATACGTTGTCGACCTGTACGCCAGTGGTGCAGTTGACAAAGTTGTTTTGGTCTACACACGATTCATTACGTCGGGTTCACAAGAGGTCGTTTTGCGTCCGCTCGTGCCGCTCGAGCGTTCAGTGGTCGAAGGTGGCGACGGCAAGCCCGAAGGCGCGAGCGCCGATTACGAATACGAACCAGATCCGACTTCAATCTTGGAAACATTGATTCCTCGTTACATCGAAGCTCGTGTCTATGCAGCACTTCTGAACGCCGCGGCCAGCGAACACGCTTTCCGTCAGCGTGCGATGAAGAGCGCAACCGATAACGCGGAAGAGCTCATTAAGAACCTTTCACGCATTATGAACCGTGCCCGTCAGGACTCGATCACCACCGAAATTATGGAAATCGTCAGTGGTGCCGAAGCCTTGTCTGGCGACAGTGGCAAGCATGTTCGGCTTGTCGAAATTGGACCTATTGGCAATTCAGAATTTGCAAAGCAGTAAGTACTCCTCGAGTAGCGCAGCATTCTCAAAAGGAAAAACATTATGACAATGACAGAGAATCAACTAAAGGACGGACGGGTCGTCGGTATTGCTGGCCCCGTTATCGACGTCGAGTTCCCGCGGGGTTCGCTCCCCGAGTTGAACACGGCTCTCGAGTTCACCGTGAACATCGGTGGTGAGGACATCAAAGTTCTCGCCGAAGTTGCTCAGCAGCTTGGTGAAGGTCGCGTTCGTGCCGTTTGCTTGAAGCCAACTGACGGTTTGCGTCGCGGTACTGCCGTGCGTAACACCGGTCGTGGCTTAAGCGTGCCCGTCGGTGACCGCGTGCTTGGTCACGTATGGAACGCATGGGGCGATGTGCTCGATGGCGATCCGGCCGACTTTGCCGACATGGAGCGTTGGGACATTCACCGTCCAGCCCCAGACTTCGCAGCACTCGAACCGCAAAAGCGCATGTTCGTCACTGGCGTAAAAGTTATTGACCTTCTCACGCCGTACTTGGCTGGTGGAAAGATTGGTTTGTTCGGTGGTGCAGGCGTGGGTAAGACCGTGCTCATTACCGAAATGATTAACCGCGTGGCTTCACAGCACGGTGGTGTGTCGGTGTTCGCCGGAGTGGGCGAGCGTACCCGTGAAGGTACCGACCTCCGTATTGAAATGGAAGAGTCGGGCGTGTTCGAAAAAGCCGCCTTGGTCTTTGGCCAGATGGACGAACCACCGGGCGTGCGCCTTCGTGTTGCTTTGTCAGCTCTCACCATGGCTGAGTATTTCCGTGACGTGCAGAACCAGGACGTGTTGTTGTTCGTTGACAACATTTTCCGTTTCGTGCAGGCCGGTTCAGAAGTGTCAACGCTTCTTGGCCGTATGCCATCAGCCGTGGGTTACCAGCCCACACTTGCTGACGAAATGGGTCAGTTGCAGGAGCGCATTACCTCGACCAAGGGACGTTCAATTACGTCACTTCAGGCCGTGTACGTGCCCGCCGACGACTACACCGACCCGGCTCCGTTCACCACGTTCACCCACCTCGATGCGACCACCGAATTGTCACGTCAAGTGGCAGCGCTCGGCATCTACCCAGCGGTAGACCCCTTGGCTTCAACGTCGACAATCTTGTCGCCAGAAGTTGTGGGCGAGCGTCACTACAAGGTGGCTCGTGACGTGCAGGAAAACTTGCAGCGTTACAAAGAACTCCAGGACATCATCGCCATTCTTGGTCTTGATGAACTCAGCGAAGAAGACCGCCTCACGGTGTCACGTGCTCGCAAGATTCAGCGTTTCTTGTCGCAGCCGTTCTTCGTTGCCAAGGTGTTCACCGGTATCGAAGGCGAATTTGTGCCGGTTGATGAAACCGTTGCCAGCTTCGAAGCAATTCTCAATGGTGACCTTGACCATTTGCCCGAGCAGGCGTTCTTGAACGTCGGCGGCATTGATCAAGTACACGCCAAGGCGAAAGCGCTTCAGGAGAGCCTCTGATGGCAGAAGCAAGCACGATGCGTGTTGAAGTGGTCTCGCCAGAACGAGTGTTGTTCTCTGGCGAGGCAACTCAAGTCATCACCCGCACCCTTGGTGGTGGAGAGGTGGCGTTCTTGGCTGGACACGCACCGTTTCTTGCAGCCCTCATTCCGAACCACACCCGCGTGTACTTGGCCGAAGGATCAATTCTTGACGTCGCAGTGCACGGAGGGTTTGTCGAGGTGAGCAATGGCAAAGTGTCGATCTTGACCGACTTCGCCGAACTTGGTTCTGAAATCGACAAGGCCAAAGCACAGGCCGACATTGAGCGTTTGCAAGAACAGTTGCGTCACGAAAATGACGCGGCTGGGGCTGCCGAGTTGGCACGAGCACATGCTCGTTTGTCAGCTGCCGGCGGCGTCAGCGGCACTGCCGCTGCTGCTCACTGATTCTTGATCTCTTCCGCTTGGGCGCGAAAATACCTCGTTTTCGAGGGTTGCTTCATCAATGTGAATTGGCACATTTTGCGTTGGGTTTGCTGATGCACTAAGATTAGAGAAATTTCTTTAAAGTGAGGTTTCTATGAAGACGTTTCGTAACAGTGTTCGTGGTGGTTTAGTTCTACTTGTTTGCGTGGTTTCATTCGGTGCATTTGGCTTGAACAGTTCAACGATGGCGATCGGGGTGTGGGGTATAGCTACTCGTGCTGAATTCGCTGATGGTGTGCAGGCCAGCCGCTCCAACGCCTATTTCGTGTCGGTGTCGTGTGCGTCGGCTGGTCATTGCACTGCCGTTGGACGATTCAAAAATGTCGGTGGTAATTATGAGGCGTTTACGATGACGTCGACTGATGGTGTGTGGGGTCAAGGGACTCCGGCGGTGTTCGCGGATGGTGTGGCGAACACAGATGAGCCACAAGCCATTTTCGAGTCGGTGTCGTGTGCGTCGGCTGGTCATTGCACTGCCGTTGGACGATTCAAAAATGTCGGTGGTAATTATGAGGCGTTTACGATGACGTCGACTGATGGTGTGTGGGGTCAAGGGACTCCGGCGGTGTTCGCGGATGGTGTGGCGAACACAGATGAGCCACAAGCCATTTTCGAGTCGGTGTCGTGTGCGTCGGCTGGTCATTGCACTGCCGTAGGGAAATTCAGAGATGAGTCCGGAAGTTATCAGGCGTTTGCGATGACGTCGACTGATGGTGTGTGGGGCCAAGGGACTCCGGTGGTGTTCGCCGATGGTTTGCAGGGCAGTTGGAAAGAAGATTCATTTTCTTCGGTGTCGTGTGCGTCGACTGGTGATTGCACTGCTGTCGGATATTTCACAGATGGTAGTGAAAATACAATATCGTTTACGATGACATCGACGGATGGTGTGTGGGGTCAAGGGACTCCGGCGGTGTTCGCCGATGGTGTGCTGAGCAGCGATCCTATTCATAGTTTCGAGTCGGTGTCGTGTGCGTCGGCTGGTCATTGCACTGCTGTAGGGCAATTCCGGAATGTCGATAATGGTTATGAAGCGTTCACGATGACGTCAACTGATGGTGAGTGGGGTCAGGCAACTCCGGCGGTGTTCGCCGATGGAGTGCAGAACGAAGATCCTAAAGCCGCGTTTTATTCGGTGTCGTGTGCGTCGGCTGGTCATTGCACTGCCGTTGGACGATTCAAAAATGTCGGTGGTAATTTTGAGGCGTTTACGATGACGTCGACTGATGGTGTGTGGGGCCAGGGGACTCCGGCAGAATTCGCCGATGGTGTGCAGGGCGAATATAAAGGAGGTTCATTTTATTCGGTGTCATGTAGTTCGGTGGGGAATTGCTCTGCTGTCGGATATTTCGCAAATGTCGATGAAGATTATGAAGCTTTGACGATGACGTCGACTAACGGTGTGTGGGGTCAGGCAACTCCGGTGGTGTTCGCCGATGGAGTGCAGGGCGGTCCCAATGCCGAGTCTTTGTCGGTGTCATGTGGTTCGGTGGGGAATTGCGCTGCCGTCGGATTTTTCACAGACGTAGATTCAAATAATGAAGCGTTCACGATGATGTCGACGTATACCCCCCCAGCAGAAACAACGACCACTGTCGCTGCAACGACGACAACTGTCGCTGCAACGACGACAACGGTGGTTGCGGCCGCATTGCTACCTGCAACAGGATCAGATTCGAATGGATGGCTAGTGGCCGCAGTGTGCGCGGTGATTACCGGAACTGTGTTGATCACGCGCCACCGCCGAATCAACTGATTCTGGACCGCCCGCTTGGGCGCGAAAACACCCCGTTTTCGGGGGTCTATTTTCCCAACCGTTATTTCAGTTGCTTAGCGTCCAGTGATTTTCGTTGGTGTCAGTCGTAACGTGAATCGCTGAGTGCCGGGCGCATCAAAAGTTGAACCGTCTACGTAGCCATGCTTTTGCACGATGCGATCGCGGGTGTTTGCTGTCGGGTCTTCGGTAACCAAGATGGTGCCACGCACTTCGACGTAACTCATGTCGTTGGTGGGGTTGTACACCGCAAAGGTGGCGCGTGGGTCGCGGGCGATGTTGCGCAACTTCTGTTTGCCGGCGGTTGTCGAGAACAAGATGTCATCGCCATCGAGCAAGAACCATAGGGGAGTACTTTGCGGGCTGCCGTCGGCGAACAGTGTGGTGAGAACCCCGGTGTAGGGGCCCTGAAGAATTTCAACGAACTTTGGGTTGGCCGATGACATAACGCTCATGGTGTCAACCTAATCGGAAGTGCTTGTGAGCACATTGTTGCGCGCCGTGGTCTACGGTTAAACAATGACTAAATATCCGTTTCACACTGCATTGATCACTGGGGCTTCGTCGGGAATTGGCGAGTCAATGGCGGTTCTATTGGGACAAGCCGGTGTTGCATGTGTGTTGGTGGCGCGCCGTGGTGATCGTTTGCAAGAAATTGCCGATCGATACAGCAACTTTGAAGTTCTTGACGCCGACCTGACGACCGACGAAGGTTGCGCGCGAGTGGTGGCCCGCATTGCCGATGCGCAACGGCCGATTGATTTAGTGGTGAACAACGCCGGCTTTGGTTCGTCGGGATTGTTTCACGAAATTGAATCGGCTCGACTTGACGACGAGATTGCGTTGAACATTCGGGCGTTAACCAGATTGTCACGAGCAGCGATTGAAGTGATGGTGGCTCGCAAGCGCGGTTGGTTGATGAACGTGTCAAGCGTGGCGAGTTTTCAACCTGCACCCAAGTTGGCGGTGTATGCGGCAACCAAGGCGTATGTCACGAACCTGACCGAGTCGTTGCACGAAGAAGTGCGGGGGAGCGGCGTGAAGGTGACGGCGTTGTGTCCGGGACTGACACGAACCGAGTTTCAGAGTGTGAGTAATACGAGCGACTATCAGACGCAGTTTCCGGAGTTCTTGTGGTGTACGTCTGAAGAGGTTGCTCGAGTTGGTTTAGAAGATGTGGTGAAGGGCAAGGCGTTGAGCGTGCCCGGTGCTTTGTATAAAGGGTTGGTGGGTGCGAGTTCGGTGTTGCCCGGACCGGTCAAACGCTTCGCCTCAAGGTTGACCCTTAAAGCCCGCTAATGGGCGCGAAAACACCCCGTTTACGGTGGTTGTTTTGCCCAACTGCACGGCTTGACTCAGTCATCTGACTCAATGATCGCGCCGCAGTTCGGACATTCGTCCCAGTTGTCTTCGCCAATGTATTCGTGACATTCAGGGCAGTAGCCGTCGTTGCTCATGAGCCGAGCATAGAACGGGCGTGTCTGCGAGATGTTCTTTACAACTGCCAGCGTTGACCCAGTTACCATGGGCGCGAAAACACCCCGCTTTCGGTGGTTATTTGGCCCAAGTCGCACATTCGGAAAACTTGAACTTGTTTTAGGTACTAATTAGCCAGAAGTTATAGGTACTTTTCTTTCCTTGCTTTATGTGGCGAAGTACGCTCATGGCATGGCCTCCAGCAACGAAGTAAACGGAATTCAATTGTTATATGACGGCGATGGACTTGCTGTCATCGGTGAACCTGCAGCGGTTGAGAATTTTCTAGCTTCTGAAGGACTGGCGTCTTTGAGTCGCCTTTTGCCGAAAGTCGGAGAGATGATCGACGGACTCGGTGCGCTTTCGGGAACGGCGTCTACCGCAGTTGACACTGTGTCGTCGCTCAAAGAATCAGCGGAGTCACTCGCAGGCTCGGTCTCGTCAATTGTTGATTCTGCAAACGCGGTCACTGATTCGGTTGCGTCTATGGCTCAGACTGCCGGAAAGTGGGTGAAAACCTCTGGTGAGATTTCTCAAATCGTTAAGAAGTATCGCCTTAGTGAAGCGAAGACACCTGGCGTACTGCAGGCGGTAGTGGGACAGTTTGATGCCTTAAAGGGAATAGCCCCGACCATTACCAACGCCGCAACTTCAAACATGAGTCCTGCTGCCGCTGCTGGACCGGCGGGAGTCATGGCGCAAGTGGCAATGGAACAAGCCATGGCAGAGATTATGGAATATCTCGAGAGAATTGATCGCAAACTTGATGATGTCATGCGCAATCAGAAAAATGATGTTCTGTCACGAATGGACGGAGTGCGTCTTGCAATTCAAGAGGCGATGACCATTAGAGATTCGGTGGGCAGAGTTTCGGACATTACCTGGTCGAAAATTCAGAACTCGTCCAGCACGATTCTTCAAACACAGGGATATGCCCTGCGGCAATTAGGTGATCTGGCGGACAAGATCGAACACGACAAGTCGGTCGGGGACTTGGCCAAGACTTTTGACGGCTTAGAGTCGCAAGTCAAAGTTTGGCTCAGAGTTTTAGCTGATTGTTTCCAGTTGCATGACTCAACCGCGATTGTTGAGCTTGATCGTGTGCTTGATTCTTCGCCAGATGAACTGGATCGTCATCGCATCGGATTAAAGGTTGCCAGACAAGAACGAATTGTGCTTTTCGCTAATGCCACAAGTCTTTTGTTGGAGCGTATGAATGACGCAGCAAAAACGGCAAACTCAAAAATTCTGCTGAACCCACTGCAAGGTAAGGCGATAGTGAAATCAACGAACTCAGCCATGGTTGAAATTCATGTCTTCCATGAGTTGCTCGGGATTGAGTCTGAGATGAATGAAGCCGAGATGAGGGCGTGGAAAGATGCCGCATCTGAAAGTTTGGAGAAGGCGCGTGAAACGAGTTCTGAAGGTATGAAAGTAGTGCGGCAACTCAGTTCTGATACTCGTGATCACGCACAGTCGATCAAGGGCAAAATTTCAGGAAAATTAGGTGACCGGTTTCCTCGAAAAGAGAAATAAGGGCAGAGTTAGCTTTGGCAGTTATTCTGCCCAACCACGCCTTACGCGTAGTCGACGCTGGAAATGACTTTCAGCTTCTCTAACTGGTGGTGGGCTTCAATCAGACGCACTGTTCCCGAACGTGAGCGCATCACCAAACTCTGTGTGGTTGCACCACCGGCATGGAAACGCACGCCCTTCAACAACTCACCATCAGTGACACCAGTGGCAGCAAAGAAACAGTTGTCTCCGCGCACTAAGTCGTCAGTGGTCAACACCTGATCTAAGTCGTACCCGGCCGCAATTGCAGCAGCACGCTCTTGATCATTGCGCGGCCACAACTTGCCCTGAATTTCTCCGCCCATGCACTTGAGTGCAGCGGCCGAAGTAACACCTTCGGGTGTTCCGCCAATACCGAACAACACGTCAACGCCGGCATCGGGCCACGCAGTTGCAATCGCACCGAAAATATCGCCGTCGCTAATCAACTTGATACGAGCACCAGTTGAGCGAACTTCTTCAATCAAGGCCACGTGACGGTCACGATCAAGAATCATCACGGTCAAGTCGCGCACGCTTTCGCCTTTGGCCTTAGCGATCCACTTCAAGTTGTCGGTGTACGACGCATTGATGTCAATACAACCTTTGACATCTGGTCCGACCGCAATCTTTTCCATGTACATACACGGACCTGGATCAAACATCGTTCCTTTTTCAGAAACCGCGATCACTGATAACGCATTACCACGGCCCATAGCTGTCAACGTGGTGCCGTCAATGGGGTCAACCGCAACGTCGGTGTCGGGCTTTGAGCCATCGCCAACCGCTTCGCCGTTGAACAACATTGGCGCTTCGTCTTTTTCGCCTTCACCAATCACGATGATTCCGCTCATCGGCACGGTGGCCAATACGGTGCGCATGGCGTCAACGGCGGCGGCGTCGACTCCGTTCTTGTCGCCACGGCCTACCCACCGCGACGCGGCTAGGGCGGCTGATTCGGTGACTCGAACGAGTTCCATGGCTAGGTTTCGTGATGGCTGCTCAGGCATGAAGTCAACGGTAGTCGGCGCAGGGGATCAGACCTAACCTGGCGCGCAATTCTGCACTCCAGTACTGATTGGGTGTGAGTTGATGTTTGGGATGTGAAACGCCGTTTTTAGGAACGTGGGTGTCGCTGTGGTAATTTGGGAGGAGTTTAAGTCCTGCAATCAGTGGGCGCTGGAGAGGGTTTTGTGATGTTTGCTGTTGACGTATGTCGTTTGCCTGAAACTGGCGGGTCGACCTTTGTTTTGATCGCCGGCGTGTTTTTGTTAGTTGTCGGTTTGATGGTGGCGCGTTGGGTGCGTCAGTCTGCTGGGCGATTGTCGGTTTTGGTGGCTCCTTTGGCGTTGCTGGGTGGTTTGGTGTTGGCCCCTCAAGTGGTTGATCCGTGCGCACCAGCGACGACGACGGTTGCACCATCAGTAACGACGACGGTTGCACCATCAGTAACGACCGTTCCGTCATTGACAACAACTGTCGCGCCTGCGACGACAACGACTGTTGCACCGACAACTACTTCGACTACTTCGACTACTTCGACTACTTCGACTACTTCGACTACTTCGACTACTTCGACTACTTCGACTACTTCGACTACTTCGACTACTTCGACTACTACTACAACAACAACGACACTTGCGCCAGTACTTAACCAGGTAGGTAGTCCCGGTCCTAGTGGTGGCACAATCTTTTATGTTGATGAAACTCGTCCCGAGGGCTCTCGTTATTTGGAGGTGGCTTGTGCCGGTTGGTCTGATGGCACGTGCGGTGGCGACGACTTGACCGACCCGGTAGCTGAGTGGGGCTGTTACGCGACTCTGATTTCTGGTGCTGATGGAACAGCGATTGGAACTAGTGAACAGAACACAATCGACATAACCGCCGTTGTCGGTGGCTGTTCGACTGCTGGTATCGCTGCACGTCTCGTCAACGATTTAACGTTAGGGGGCCAAACCGACTGGTTTTTGCCGTCGAAAGATGAGTTAAACCAGTTGTATACGAATCTCCATAGTGCAAGTACACCGCTTGGTGGTTTTTCGACTGGCCTCTATTGGAGTTCCTCTGAGAACTCCGACATCCTCGCGTGGAGCCAAACTTTCTCCAGTGGCCGTCAGAGCGGCCTCTTCAAGTCCAACGCGTACTACGTCCGTCCTGTGCGGGCTTTTTAATCATTTATCTATTTATCTATCTTAATTTCTTTTGTTCTCGCCGCCTTCGGCGGCGAGAACAAAAGAAATTTTCTGTGAATCGGTTGTTTAATGGATGTGCTGTCACTGTCGTCAAACTTCAGTGACCTCCTGACGGATGTTGCATGGTGTGTTGGCGAATTTCGCACCCTCACCATCAGACCCCCTACTCTCGGAGTATGGCCATAACGGTTGACGACATCCTCGAGGCACGAGATCTCAGCGAACCTCGGATCTCACCCGATGGCCATTGGGTTGCCGTGGTCGTGAGTGATGCAAGTGGCTCATACATGCACCTCATTTCGCTCGCTGACGGCTCAATGAGGCGCATTTCAGACGAGCCCGTGCGGGCTGGGCGTGGGCTCGGTGGGGGATGTATTGACTGGTTGCCCGATGCGACCGGACTTGTTGTCGTCACCAAAGCCGATGGCCTGCAACAGATGTCCCTCGAAGGCGCACTACGATCTTTGTTGGCACTAGACGGACGCTCAATCAGTGGCCCCGCGGTGTCGCCCGATGGTGGGTCGGTTGCTGTGGTCATCGACCAAGCCGAGATCATGGTGGTCGACCTCACATCAGGCGTTGCTCAACGCGTTGACGATGGTTTATATGAGTTTGTGCTCGACCCGGTGTGGTTTCAAGGTGCGCCCGTGTGGCAAGCCTGGAACTCGCCCAATATGCCATGGGACCAGAGTGTCATCATGTCGACGAACGGTGTCGTGAGCGACAATAACTGTCAACATCAGCAACCGCGTGCTGATGCCACGGGCAATCAATTGGCGTGGCTTGATGACTCATCGGGTTGGCTCAATGTCGCAACTCAATCGGGACCACGTGCCAATGAAGCTTTTGAACATGGCACACCAACATGGGGCGACGGTCAACGTAGTTGGTGTTTTAACTCTGATGGAACCCGCATCGCGTTTGTGCGCAACGAAGACGGCTTTGGTCGCCTGTGCACTCTTGAACTTTCAACGGGAACTATTCGTGAACACGCCAAAGCAGTGCACGGCCAACTGTCGTGGGTCGGCAACACCCTTGTCGCGCTGCGCACTGGCGGCAAGACTCCCACGCAAGTCGTTGCATACGACACGACTCAGATTGAAGATTCGTCGTGGCCCCGGCGAACACTTTTGATTGGCGCGAGGTTCGACTGGACTGATCATCCAGCGCTCGTTGAACCACAACTCTTGCGCGTGCAATCTCGCGACGGCATTGAGTTGCATGCGCGTTTGTATTCAGCAACACTATCCAACGGTCGTTTGCTGTGCATGATTCACGGTGGGCCAACCGATCAATGGCAAGTCACCTTTATGCCACGCGTGACGTATTGGATCGATCGCGGTTACGACGTACTTGTTCCCGATCATCGAGGAAGCACCGGTCACGGACGTAACTTCACTCAGGCCATGCAAGGTCGCTGGGGAGACCTTGATGTTGATGACGTTATTGACATTCTTGAATCACTCGCTCGTCCACGCGAACGCACCGCAATAATGGGCGGCTCAGCAGGGGGATTGACCGCGCTTGGTGTGGCTATGCGCCGACCCGACTTAGTCGGGTGCGTGCGTGTCGTGTATCCGGTTTGCGATATCGCAGCACTTGATGCCACAACACACCGCTTCGAAGCTCATTACAACCGCACCTTGATGGGCGATATTGAAGAGACCGCGAGTAAATCACAAGAACGTTCACCCATTCATCACACCGATAAGTTGGCCAATTTTCCACTATTGATTTTCCACGGAACTATTGACCCAGTTGTTGATATCGCACAAAGCCGACAACTCGCCCGAGCGATCACGGCTGCGGGCGGCAACGTTGAACTCATCGAATTCGAGGGCGAAGGACACGGCTTTCGCTCACCTGACAACAATCGTCGTGAGTACGAAGTCACAGAAGCGTTCCTGAACAGGTATCTGTCATAAATCAGGGGTAGCGTTTGCCCCGTGACCGACTGGAACCCGCTCGACCCCGATTTTGAAAACGTTTTTTACGACTTGTCGTCGTGGTCAACCGATCATCAAGCCGAAATGACCGCAACGTTGGCGCAAGCCGATATTCCTCATGCGTGGGTCGAATCTGAACTTGTTGTTCCGGCCGAATACGAAGATCGTCTCGATGTGTTGTTCGATCGTCTTGAAAAAGAATTAGGTATCGGAACTGTTGCCGTCACCGGCGGTGTCGACGACGAAGATGATGTCACCGAATACGAACTCGATGAATATTCCGTTGCTGAACGACGTGACCTCACCGAAATGTTGATTGTTGCCAAAGTGACTCATCGTTGGCAAGAAGGAACTCTCATCGTGCCAACAGCGGCCGAAGAGATCGTTGACGGACTACTCGACGAACTCGACGGTGGCGAAGTGGCGTTTGACGATGTGGACGTCAACTGAGAACGATGATTTCTCGTGCTTCTTGCTGAAGTAGAAATCTGGCATACCCGACCGTTAACACCGACTCGTCGGGTGTCGCTCGGCCATTTGGTGTTGCCCTGCGATCCCGCTCCAGGTTTCGGTGGTTTGTTATTGGGTGCAGTGATTGCCCGACACATCATTGATGTTGACGACGATGTCATCCCCGATACTCAACGTCTATTGACTCAGGTGCAAAATGGCGATCGCGTTCCGCAACCACGATTGCGTCATCGTTTTCAGGTTGATCGACAGGGAATGGCGCGCAGTGTGCACCGACTTGTCGGCGACGGCGACGACTATTCATTTGAGTTTGACACTCAAGGAAGCGCGATGAGTCAAGTGTTGGGTTCGATCTACGCGCTTGAACGGCTTGACCCAGCAACCAGACGGTTGCTCGGACCGGTGTTAACCAAAGCCATGACTTGGCGTGGTCCATTGGGGTCGGCATTCGTCAGTCATCTTGTGGGCAGCAAGGCTTCAACGATGCGTTCAATGGGTGATCCCCGTGCGTGGGCTCTTGAACTCTTAGGCTTCCCCGTTGGAACAACCAAACCGTCGTCAAAAGAAGTGAAAGCAAAATTTCGCGATCGATTACGTGAGGCTCACCCAGACCACGGAGGCGATGAAATGAAAGCTGCAGTTTCTATTGACGATTTGGGCGAAGCTCGCCGCATT
>JBIKOO010000047.1:0-13267 GCA_044358015.1 Ilumatobacteraceae bacterium | reverse complement strand
CTTTCATAAAAGTCATTCAAATCACAAAGTGTAAGATTCCACCATGACTCGGGGTACAGAAAACACCGATAGCGCGATTCGGCTTCGCTTGATTGACAGCACGCTGTTCATGATTGATCGAGATGGCTTTGGCCGAGCGCTTTGTTCGCAAGATGCGCAACCTGACTGACCTAGTTGCGGATGCTTTTATTCTTAACGCCGATTCAAGCGATCCTTTCTTGATTCTGAACGAGATCACGGTCCAACCGAATCAACCCGACCGAGTTGATGCTCGTGCAGAGCGTGTCCAAGTTTTGGCCGCGGCTTTAGAAGATCCCGTACTGGCCAAACATGTCGCCGATATTCAGCGACAGCTTCTGAACCAAATCAGCGACATTGTCAAAGAGGCTCAGATCAAGAAAATTGTGCGCGCTGATGTTGACCCGTATTCCGTCGCCGTCATGATGCAGTCAACTGCCATCGGGCTGGCCAGCATTGACTTGGCCAAGGATCTCATGCCTGATCTCACGGCTTGGAATGACCTGATGAATATTGTGGTTCTTGCACTCCGAGCCTGACTCTCAAGTCCCAACGGCGACTTGACTCCCGTCACCATGCCAACACCCATGCACTGTCGCTGAGTAATCTGATAGGGCGTTGAAACACAGCGCGACCACTGAACCTGAACCCTCCTATGACGTCTCCTCACCAACGCAATTTCATGAAGGCCGGCGTTGGCGTCGTTGCATTCGGTTGCCTTGTGGCTGCCGTGGTGAGTGGTGGTTCAGGTTCTGGGGCTACGACTCCCGACTCCACAATTGCGATCGACAATTCAGTTGTTGACATTGCGCCTGTTGGCGACGAAACCACCACCACAATTGTTGCCCCGGTGGACTCAAGTCTCGCAGCAACCGAAATTCAAGATTTGGCTGGCGATGATCCCACCACAACAACTGCGTGCACGATGACCGTTCGTTCACTCGCTGGTGGTGACACTGGTGAAAGCGTGACCTGCCTACAAAATGCTCTCATCACCGCTGGTTTCTTAACTGGCCCCGCGACCGGAACTTACGACAGCGAGACTGCCAATGCAGTCAAGAAACTGCAAACCGAGCGTGACCTTTTCGTTGATGGAAAGACTGGCCGCGAGACTGCATTGTCTCTTGGCGTGTGGCCCGATGAAACCTCACTCGTCGTACGTACGCCGCCACCGACTCCTGGCGCAGTTGACCTCCTTGGCTATGAACTTTCGTCGGTGGCAACGAGTGGTCCTGACGCTCCCCCACTTCCGGCAAATTCAGGCTCGGGCCGTCGTTTGGTATACGACCGAAACGGTCAACGCATTTGGGCGGTCGGTGACGACAATGTCGTCATCCGCTCATGGTTGATTTCGGGAAGCAAGTACAACAACGAAACGCCGGGGACCCACAAGGTCTACAGCCGTTCTGATGTGTCAACTGCATGGAATGGTAAGGCGTACCTCTACAAGATGGTCCGCTGGCTCAAGACTGATATCGGTGCCATCGGATTCCATGCGTTACCCATTCATGTTGCCGACAATTCGCCGTATCAAACCGATGCTGAACTCGGTCAGCGACTATCTGGTGGTTGTCAACGTCAGGCCAATCTAGATGCCGACTTCACCTGGGACTTCGCCCAAATCGGTACGCCTGTTGTCGTGATCTAGTACCAGTGCGCTAACGCTATTTGCCAGCGATTAATTGTGTCATTGCTGTTTCTGCAGCCTCAACATCGTTCCGTTCGGTATTCACAATCGAACTGAGATAGCTCACCGCAACATACCCATCGGCGACCATGCCACCGTCGGTATCGGTTGGAAGTTCGGCAGCATCTCCCCACGCCATGCGCACATAGAAGCTGCCTTCATGACCTTCTTTGGGTTCGAGGTTGGCGGTACTCATGCGACGAGGCGGTTCATGACCAAGGCGCGCTGACTTCCAGCCCTTAATGTCACTGAGTTCGGTGTTGGGCACATTGATGTTGGCCACAATCGGGGTCGTCGGCATATTGGCCACCAGACCTTCAACAAACGCTGCGGCAACTGACGCCGCGGTCTCCCACTTTTGCCCAACCAACATTTCATCCCAGCCCTGACCCTCAACGCCAAAGCCGGTCACTGCTTGGCTGACTGCAATGCCTGAGATCAAACCGTTGCGCGCCGTGAGCGCAGCACCAACTGTGCCCGAGTGATACACCGAGCGACCCACGTTGGCACCAGGGTTGATTCCGGAAACCACTAAATCAAACGGCGCACCAAATGCACCAAGACGCGAGAACATCACACAAAGTGCCGGCGGCCCAGTGACTGCCCACGCTTCATCGATTCCGTCAACATGAACACGATGCACTTCAGGTTGAATCAAATGCAATGCTCCGAGTGCTGCACCCGCTCCTGAAAATTCGCGATCGGGCGCGGCAATGACTACTTCGCCAAAGGGCCGCATGGCTCGCGCCAATACGTGGAGTCCGACTGAATCAATTCCATCGTCGTTGGTAAGCAAAATCCTCATAATGACATCGTTGCCGATCGAGTAGTAGAGATCTTCATAAATAGGGTGACGCTTGGCTTAACGTCCAGTGAAATTCGCGGGACGACGCTCAAGGAACGAGGCAACGCCTTCACGATGATCATCGCTCTTGAAACTGGCCGACATTGCCGAAGTGTGACGTTCCATGTGTTCTGAAACCGACGCAGTCAACCCCATGTACGTGAGTTCTTTGATGAGCTTCAAACTGTGTGGCGAACCGGTAGCGATTCTCTCAGCAAGTTCATAGGCCCGTGGCAAGAGATCAACCGATTCGACGACTTCAAGCACATAACCAAGTCGTAGAGCCTCAGCAGCATCAATCATGTCGCCCGTATAGGTCAGGCGCAGTGCGTTTTGTACTCCGATAATGCGCGGCAACAACCAGGTTCCCGCACCAGTGTCTGGCACGAGGCCACGATGCACAAAGTTCCAGGCGAACTTCGCATTGGTTGATGCCAATCGAATATCGCATTGCGACGTGAATTCGGCTCCCATGCCAACGGCAGGTCCATCAATTGCACAGATCGTCGGCTGTGGACACTGAACGATTGGCCACCACTTATCGGTTTCTTCGGCTGAACCACGTAAACCTCGTTGTGCGCCAGGAATCGTTGATAGATCGGCCAAATCGGTACCTGCACAGAATGCTCCAGGAACTCCAGTGATTACTAAAGCAGCAATGTCGTCTTCACCCGCATGGCGCACCGCTTCAATGAAATCAAAAAGAATCGCGAATGTCATCGCATTCTTTTTCTCGGGACGATCAATCGTGATCGTGCCAATCTTTCCGTCACGCGTGTATTTGATGTGCTCGCTCATAGCAATCCCTAAATTCCTTTATTGTCCGGCTTACTGTGAAACCAGTTTGTAGTCACTGGTTTCGGGAACTCGCGTTTGTTCCCAAAACTCAAGAACACTGAACGGCCAGTTTTGCGCACTACGACCATGCGCGTTCTTGTACCAACTGCTCACCGATGAGAAGCCCCATGTACGCAGTTTGTTGGCTGCATCAATACGTTCGTTGTATTCATCGTGAACTGATTGCAACGGATCCAACGACCCCAAGTTTGAATCGAGCAACATCTTGGCGCACTCCACTAAGTAGTACACCTCACACTCGCTGAAATAGATGATTGATCCATTAGCGACGATGTTGGTATTAGGCCCATATAAACAGAAGAAGTTAGGGAAGTTTGGAATCACTACTCCCAAATATGCCCGAGCATCACCGGCCCATTGCTCATGAAGGTCAACATCGTTGCGACCCGTCACCTTCATTGGTGTCAAGAATTGACTCGCTTTGAAACCCGTTCCATAAATGATCACATCAACTTCACGCAATTGCCCATCAGCAGTACGAATTCCGTTGGATTCAATTCGGTCAATCTTGTCGGTCACCAAACTCACATGTGGTTGACGCAAACTCAGAGCAAATGACCCATCATCGACCACGAAGCGCTTAGAAAGTGGTGGGTAATTAGGTGTCAATTGCGCCCGCAGCGTGTCATCACCTTCAGTGAGAGCATTCGTCCACTCCGTCAACATCTGGCGCATCATCTCGTTCATGAGACCGACCGACTTTTCCGTTGGCGGATAATCAGGATCAACAGTTGCTGCCGGCAACATACCTTCGGCGCCACGCCAGAACATCGAGAAGCGATACCAAGCGGCGTAGAACGGCACGTGTGACAGCATCCAGTTGAAACCATTCGGAACCGTTTCTTGATATCGCGGTGCCGGGATCATCCACGGTGTTGTGCGCTGAAACACGAACAACTCGCCTGCTTGTTTGGCGACTTGCGGAATGAATTGGCAGGCACTGGCACCAGTCCCGATGACCGCGACCTTCTTGCCGGTGAGATCGACATTGAAATTCCAGGTTGCCGAATGGAATGAGTCACCGGCAAAGGAATCAATGCCGTCAATGTCGGGATAATTCGGTCGATTGAGTTGGCCAACTGCCGACACCAAAATATTTGCACGGTCAACGCGCTTGGTTCCGGCAGCGCTGATCGAAGTCACAACCCACTGCTGCGCGTCTTCGTCCCAAACCGCCGATTCAACTTCGGTCTTGAAATTGATGATGGGCAACAAGCCGAATTCTTCGGCACAGCCTCGGAAGTATTCATGCAGAACTTGGCGAGGACTAAAGAAAAATGGCCAGTCGTGACGCTGCGCGAAGCTGTAGCTGTACATGTGGTTTTGAATGTCAACGCGACAACCGGGATATTTGTTTTCGAGCCACGTGCCGCCGACATCATCGTTCTTTTCGAGAATTGTGACTGGCACGCCTGCTTGACGAAGACGATGAGCCGCGGCGATACCCGACATGCCAGCACCGATGATGATGGCTGAGAATTCCCGATCAGGCGCAATCGACGATTTGTTCCACTGGGGCGCACGAAGTTGATCACCATCAAGAGCCAGTTCTTCAAGTAGTAACGGAACGTAACGTTCGCTCACTGGCTCTCCGGCGACGAACTGCATGATCACTTGTAAACGCTCAAGCGATGGACGCGCTGGGACCCCTTTTTGTTCATCACGGAATTTGCGTAAACCCCGCATCACGATGTCGCGCGCCAAAGTTTGTTGCTCTTCGGTGTACCCACTTTGCGGCTCGCGCAAAGTCAAGAGGTTTGGATACAACCGATCGTCGAGCACTTCGAGGTCGTCGGTGATATGTGCAACAGCAGCGAGCAACGCCAAAAGTTCTGCCTCAGGCAGCTGCTTCAGAATTTCGGCATCATCAAGTGGCAACGGCGAAAGTTTTGATGTGAACCCCATGACCCCACAGTATTCGCCCGACCACGATGCCTACGCAGGCAAGCGCTCGGACCACGGCTGATGGGACGGCGAAACCTAGCCCTTTTTGGCAAGAAGCAATGCCGTGACGGCTTTGCCATCGGCCTTACCTTGACTGGCCTTCATGATGGCTCCGACCAAGGCACCCATGGCCTTTTGCTCACCACCGCAATACTTTGACCAGGCTTCAGCCTGCTCGGCAATGACCTGATCGACGATGGCTTCAAGGGCCGAATTGTCCATGGCCTCGAAGCCTTTAGCTGCTGCGATCGCCACGGCATCGCCACCACCGTTGGCCACAATTTCGGCCAACACGGTTTTGGCCTGAGTCGAAGTCAACTTGCCGCCAGTTTCCATGACGATCATTTGCGCAAGATCAGCGGCCGGAACTGTTGGGCTTGCACCTTGTTCAGCGAACGCCTCTTTGACGTGCACAAGCGCCCGGGCTACATCGGCTCCTGCTTCGCCAACTGACATCACGTAATCGTCTTGACCTCGTTCAACAACCACCATGATTGCTTCGCCATCGGCTGGAGCGCCGGTCGCTTGCGACAAACGCAAACGACGTTCGCGCGGCAACATCGGTAATGCGGCACGAACTGCATCAATCCATGCCTGATCAGGATTCAAGGGCACAAGATCGGGCTCTAAGAAATAGCGATAGTCATCGGCATCTTCTTTTGAACGCAATGTGTGAGTACGACCGTCAGTTTCATCCCAGTGACGAGTTTCTTGACGAATCTTTTCACCAGCTTCGAGCAACACAATCTGACGACGTGCTTCGTATTCAATGGCGCGACCCAATGAACGTACTGAGTTGACGTTTTTGATTTCGCAACGAATACCTAACGGTGAGCCCGGCTTGCGCACACTCACGTTGGCATCGCAACGCATCGAGCCCTCTTCCATCTTGGCGTCAGAGGCTCCGACAGCAACCAAAATCTGGCGCAGTTCGGTGACGTATTGACGCGCTTCTTCTGGGCTTGCAATGTCGGGACGACCAACGATTTCAACGAGTGGTACACCAGCGCGGTTGAAGTCGATCAACGAATAATCGCTGCCGTGAATACGTCCACCAGTTCCACCGATGTGCGTGCTCTTGCCGGTGTCCTCTTCGAGGTGAGCGCGCTCGACTCCGATGCGCTTGCCACCGGGAAGTTCAAGCCAGCCGTCAACGTTGATCGGTTGGTCGTATTGCGAAATCTGATAGGCCTTTGGCATATCGGGATAGAAGTAGTTCTTGCGGTGGAAGGTGCTCGGCTGCACTGAGCAGTTCAGAGCAAGGCCAATACGCATTGCGAGTTCAACTGCTTGACGATTGAGAACTGGCAAGGCACCAGGGAGTCCGAGTGTGACAGGGTCAATGTGTGTGTTCGGATCATCGCCAAAGCGGTTAGCACTTGCCGAGAACAACTTTGTTGCGGTCGCCAGTTCAACGTGAACTTCAAGACCACAGACAAGTTCGTAACCATCAAGCAGGTACGAACCATCGTTGGGTGCAACCTTGATTTCGTTCTTGCTCATGTCGTACTGGATACCAGTGTCTTGAGTCTTGCTATCTGCAGCAGTCACTTCGCACCTCCGGTCGCGATCATGCTTCGTTCAAGAGACGCAGCAACTTTAAACATCACTTGTTCGCCCAAAGTTGGCGCCAAAATCTGCACGCCGACGGGCAAGCCGTGAGCACCAGTTCCGAATGGAACGCTCATTGCCGGATGTCCAGCAAGGTTGGTCGGAATTGTGTAGATGTCGCACAGGTACATCGCCAATGGGTCGTCAGACTTTTCGCCAACTGGGAAAGCAACAATGGGCGACGTCGGTGTGAGCAAGACATCGGCCTTGGTGTAGGCGCGAGCGAAGTCATCACTGATGAGTCGACGAACTTTAAGTGCCTTGCCGTAATAAGCGTCGTAATAACCAGCCGACAATGCATAGGTTCCGAGCATGATGCGGCGCTTGACTTCTTCGCCAAAGCCAGCGGTACGGGTTGCGCTATACATCGCATTGGTGTCAGTTGCATTGACGCGCAGGCCGTAACGCACACCGTCATAACGAGCCAAGTTGCTGCTCGCTTCGGCTGGCGCGATGAGGTAATACGCAGTGAGCGCGTACTTCATTGACGGCATTTCAACATCAACAATTGTTGCGCCAGCAGCCTTCAAAGCATCGAAGGCTGCTTCAAGTCGAGCAGTGACATCGGGGTCAGCGCCACTTGGCATGTCGGTAATTCGACCAACGCGCAGTCCTTCAACACCTTGTGACAAAACATGTTGTAATGACAGCGGTGCTTGCGGAATTGACGTTGAGTCCATCGGGTCGTGACCACTGATTGCTTCAAGTACAAGAGCAGAGTCGCGTACATCAGTTGAGAACGGACCCATCTGATCGAGACTGCTCGCATAGGCAACCAATCCGTACCGACTGACTGTTCCGTAGGTGGGTTTGACACCGACCACGCCACACAGTGCGGCGGGCTGGCGAATTGAACCACCCGTGTCGCTACCAATACTGATCGGCGAGAAACCAGCAGCCACAGCCGCTGCGCTTCCACCACTTGAACCGCCCGAAACACGCGAAATATCACGAGGGTTAAACGTGACACCAAAAGCCGAGTTTTCAGTGCTTGAGCCCATGGCAAATTCATCGAGGTTGGTTTTACCGATAGCCACTGCACCGGCTGCGGCGAGTCGCTGCACAACTGTTGCGTCGTAGGGCGGGCGCCAGCCTTCAAGAATCTTCGACGAACACGTCGTCGGAATTCCGCGTGTGCACATGTTGTCCTTGAGTGCAATCGGCACACCGGCCAAAACACCTGGGTCTCGACCTGCGGCAACATCGGCGTCAACACGAGCAGCAGCAGCGCGTGCTTCATCGGCGGTCACCAAGTTGAACGCGTGAATCTCGCCTTCTCGCGCGGCAATTTGAGCGAGGTGAGCTTCAAGAACATCAACTGCCTTTAATGAACCTGAACGAACTCCTTCAGCAATGGCGGCGGCAGTTGTCGGAATACTGCTGTGAATGTTTGCGAGCGTTGTCATCTCAGCCGTCCAATCCGACGATCGGCGGAACCCGGAAACGTCCGTCTTCAGCAGCTGGTGCATTGGCCAAAACTTCTTCACGATCAAGACCCGTCACGACGACGTCTTCACGGAACACATTTGAGAGTGGATACGGCTGCGTCATGGGCTCGATACCGCTCAAGTCGAGAGCATCAATGTCAGCGAAGTGTTCAAGCATTCCCGCCATTTGCGTGGTGATGCGTTGCACTTCGTCGGGCGTGACATCAAGGCGGGCCAAGCGTGAAACTTTGACCACGACCTCAGCAGAGATTCGTTCAGAAGGTGATTCGGACACGCCTCAATGCTACGAGCACGACAGGTGGACGAGCACTGCCGATTCGGGCCACATGATGGGCGAAGGCAGGCCCACCGAGGCTAAAAACTCACCCGAGTAGGTCAATGGCTCGCCTTTTTGCGCCCGCCCCACCCAATCGGGCTGCTGCGAAGCCGGCCCGACCACCATGGCCGACCCTGACGGATCAGTTGGCACGATGTTGACGCGGTACTGGCGATCGGGAATCAAATCAGGAATTCGCCAAGTGGGAGGCGTGAGCGAGGTAGCCGTTGAAAGCTGGCAGTAGGCCAAAAGCGCCTCGGTGCGATCACGCGCAAAGACCCCGTGGGCCAGGCTCGTACCTGCTGAGATTGCAAAGGTGTCAAAACGAACCGTGTCACCACCGTGCAACAGGTCGCGGTAGCCCTGATAGATGTCAATCAGTTGCGCGAGTTGAGCAATCTCGTCGTCATCACATTGTGTGATGTCGGCTTCGACGCCGAGGTGCCCGAAGAGCGCAGTCACTCCCCTAAATGCCATGGTGTGCCGACGACCGGTGGTGTGCGATCGAGACGGCCCGATATGCGAGCCCATCACTTCGGGTGGAATCACCATTGAGGCGCCCCGCTGAATGAATTGTCGTTCGAGCGCATCGTTACTGTCACTGGTCCACACTCGTTCAACACGACGCAACATTTCGTGATCAATTCGACCACCACCCGACGCACATGATTCAAACTCAACATCGGGATGCTGTTCACGCAGTGCGTCAAGCAATGCATACATCGCCACGGTTTGATCATGAGTGCCAGCCTTACCATCAGCATTACTGCCTTGTACGTGCCAACGATTCATATCCCACTTGACATAACTGATGTCGTGATTTGCAAGCAACGCGTTGAGTTGAGTGAGCACATAGTCAAACGCTTCTTGACGAGAAAGATCGAGCACTAACTGATTGCGTCCCAAAACTGAGTCATATCCATCAGTCGCCAGAGCCCAATCTGGATGCGCACGCAAGAGATCACTATCGGGATTCACCATTTCGGGTTCAATCCAAATGCCGAACTGCATGCCCAGGCTGGCCGCGTGATCAATCAATGGTTTCAAGCCATCGGGATAAACATCGCTCGATACCCACCAGTCACCAAGACCAGTTCGATCATTACGGCGACCGCCAAACCAACCATCGTCCAAAACGAATCGCTCAATTCCAACATCGGCCGCGCGAGTCGCCAACTCTTTGAGCTTGTTGACATCGTGATTGAAATAAACCGCTTCCCAAGTGTTCAGGTGAACCGGGCGCGGTGAAAGATTTTGACGCGGCACTCGTCGGCGGGCTTCGTTATGAAATCCCCATGAAGCCGGCGTCAATCCTCGCGATGAATACACGCCAATAACTTCGGACGTACTAAAGGTTTCACCGGCGTATACACACATCTCGCCCGCATGGAAGAGTTCGCCGCTTTGTATGTAACGACGACCATCGGGCAATTTCTCGGCATAGACAACGTGATTGCCACTCCACGCCGCATGCACTCCCCAAACGTCACCCGCCCATTCGCCAGCACCTGCCTGCATTGACCAGATGTACGGAGGATGCTCATGCGATGTACGACCCAATCGATTTTCACTGGTCCACGCGCCATACGGCCACGCAAATCGCTGAAAATCAAATTCACGAATCCAGCGTCCGGCAAAGACACCAAGTTCTTCGGCGTGACTTGGTAATGGAAGAGAGATTGTGAATGCGTCAAGCATTAATGGCGAGTCACCAAAGTTCTCGACCATTGACTGGACCTTCAAAACGCTGTCATGAGTGAGGGTGATGTGCGTTTCAATTCGTAATTCAGCAATCTCATCGACGGCATGACATACCAGAGATGATTCTTCATCGCTTGCCGAGAGCGAATGCGATTCGTACACAAAACGCGGTGACCAGTGGCGACCCCCACGACGGTGGGCTTGAAATCCTGGACGCCCCATGAATCCGTCTCCGTGCATCGGAACGATTGAAATTGGTTCAACGAACTGAATTGCGCCATAAGGCACGGGAGGACGACTCCAAGTCGCAGGTATGTCGCTCAATGGTGCGCCCCAATGGAGCACCACTGGTATCCCCCGACGCACGTCAACAACGACGCTCGTGGACTCGGTCGACAAATGCTCGATCACGCCCCGAATCGTACGACCATCCCTTCACCCCCTTGGTGTTTCTGGTGGCAGGAATGCCCGATTTTCTGACGATTTTCGCCACCAGAAGTACTAAGGGTTGGTGCCTATTCGGTGAGAATGGGGAGGTGGACCAAGATCTTCGTGTTGACCCTGCTCTTCGGACAGTTGTACACGTAGTCGGCAATCGTCAATCACGACCCAATTTGGCAACCAACAAATCCACTTCAACTTGCCCGTTTTGTGTTGGTGGGCTTGAGGCGCCCGAACCGTACGACGTTCGGTCCTTCGTCAATCGCTGGCCGCCTATGCCCGACGATCGCTGTGAAGTCATTTTGTATACGAGCGACCACAATGCATCGTTCGGTTCACTTTCCATTGAACAAGCCACAAAGGTCATTGACCTATGGGCCGAGCGCACTTCGCAACTCGCAGCACGAGCCGATGTGGACTACGTCTTGGTGTTTGAAAATCGCGGCGCCGAAGTTGGCGCAACAATTTCTCATCCTCACGGTCAGATCTACGCCTACGATCATGTCCCAGAACGTCCACGTCAATTGTTCGCAAACAATTGGGCACCCGACGAAACCGCCAAACGGGTCATCAACTCAAACTCTGAATGGACAAGCTTCGTCCCATTTGCTTCGATCTACCCCACCGCAGTCACTGTGGCCCCTCGCCAACGGGTCGGTGACTTGACTTCACTTTCAACGAAGCAGCGCCTCGAGTTAGCTGCGATGTTGATTGAAACGATCAATCGTCTTGATCAACTGTTTGAGACGCCACTTCCATACATGATGTGGATCAATCAACAGCCGGCCAATGGTTTAGTGAAAGACGCTTGGATGAGCGTTGAAATCGTTTCACCGTGGCGTCAAAAAGGACTTGCTCGCTATATTGCAGCAGCTGAGGTTGGTGCTGGCGAATACTTCAATCCAGTCGTACCTGAACAACTCGCCGAGAAACTTCGGACTATCAGCCTGTAAATATCATCCGATAAACGGAGCGAACTGCGGAGCACGCTTATCAAGATACGACTGCACGCCCTCTTGAAAATCAGGGCGCATGACCGAAGCATTCATCATGTGAATTGAATTTGTCGTTGCCGTGTCGGCATCGATTTCCCAATCGCCATAGACCTGCTTCTTCATATGCGCCCAACTAGTCGGGCAGCAGTTCTCAGCCAAATCAGCCGCGTACGCCATCACATGACTCATCAATTCTTCAGCTGGCACGACCTGATTCACTAGACCCATACGTTCTGCCTCGTCCGCAGTAATGACACGGCCCGACAACAACAGATCAAGTGCACGGGGCATCCCAATCAACTTGGGCAACGCCCACGACGATCCGTATTCGGCAATTAATCCACGACGACTAAACGATGTTGTGAGCTTGATACCACTTGCTGCAAAACGAAGGTCGCAGAACAATGCCAACACAAAACCGACACCAGCAGCGGCACCATTCATCGCTGCAATGATCGGCTTCGGATACGAAATGAAATCGCTAAATCGCCCAGCGCCTGTTGCGGGGCCGGCACCACCTGCGGGGTTCGCACGAATCTGATTCAGCGCGTCCATATCGGCACCTGGACAAAATCCTTTTCCGGCACCAGTCACAACTACGACGCGAACCTCAGGGTTCACGCGACATTCTTCCAGCCGAGCAAAGAACTGCGCCGACATCGCCGCGCTCCACGCGTTCATGCGATCGGGGTTATTCAGAGTGATGACTCCGATACCAGGCTTCTCAACAGAGACCAGAACTAAATCAGTTTGATTCGACATCTTCCTGACGATAGTCGTTGGGCTGAGAAATGTTCTTAGCCCTGCGCATATCAATCAACAGATACACCAGACAACCCACCATCATCAATATGGCGATCCACTGGTTGAGGCGTAATCCCCCGCCACTCTTGGTCGGATCAATACGTAATCCCTCAACCCAGAAACGACCTAGGCCATAGCCACCTACATATAGAGCCATCAATCGACCTGGTCGCGATGTCATCAAACGTCGCCCGACAATGACGAGTACGACAGCGAGCGCCAGATTCCACAGGGCCTCATACAGAAATGTCGGGTGGAACAAAGTGCCTGGCGCGTAACCATCGGGCATTTTTTCAGCATCAATCTTCAATCCCCAAGGCAAGGTGGTGGGTCGACCAAACAATTCCTGATTCCACCAGTTGCCTAAACGACCGATTGCTTGCGCCACTGGCACAGCCGGCGCAGCCGCCCACAACATTTGACCGATATCCATGTTGCGTTTTTTAGCAACCATCACGCCAGCAATTGTTCCGAGCAAGATGCCACCCGGAATACCAAGGCCACCTTTCCACACTTTGAAAATCGAACCTAGATCATCAGAGAAACGATCCCATTCGGTTGCCACGTGATAGAGCCGAGCCCCGATCACACCCGCTGGCA
>JBIKOO010000119.1:0-4143 GCA_044358015.1 Ilumatobacteraceae bacterium | reverse complement strand
TGCCAGCGGGTGTGATCGGGGCTCGGCTCTATCACGTGGCAACCGAATGGGATCGTTTCTCTGATGATCTAGGTTCGATTTTCAAAGTGTGGAAAGGTGGCCTTGGTATTCCGGGTGGCATCTTGCTTGGAACAATTGCCGCAGTTGTCGTTGCCAGGAAACGCAACATGGATATCGGACAAATGTTGTGGGCGGCTGCGCCGGCAGTGCCAGTGGCGCAAGCAATCGGTCGTTTAGGCAACTGGTGGAATCAGGAATTGTTTGGTCGACCCACCACCTTGCCATGGGGATTGAAGATTGATGCTGAACATATACCCGATGGTTATGCGCCGGGAACCTTGTTTCACCCGACATTTCTGTATGAGGCCCTGTGGAATCTTGCGCTGGCCGTACTTTTGATTGTGATCGGTCGTCGAATGATGACATCGCGACCGGGGCGACTGATGGCCTTATATGTCGGAGGTTACGGTCTGGGCCGTTTTTGGGTTGAAGGTTTACGAATTGATCCCGCAAAGAGTGGTGGCGGATTGCGCCTCAACCAGTGGATGGCCATCGCAATGATGGCCGGTTGCTTGTTGTATCTGCTCGTAGATGCGCGACGGGCTCAGAGACCTTCAGAGACGAATATCTCAGAGCCGAATGTTTCTGAACCCAACGACTATCGTCAGGAAGATGTCGAATCAAACTGATTTAGTTCTGGTCTCTGTTGAGAAGCCTGGTATCGGAGTCATCACTCTGAATAACCCCGATCGCATGAACGCGTGGAGCGCGGCGATGTCGGCGCAGTTCTTTGCTCGGCTGGAAGAATGTCGCGTGAACCCTGAGGTTCGCGTCGTTGTGGTGACTGGTGCCGGAAAAGGATTCTGTCCAGGCGCCGATATGGACGCTTTGAATCAGATTCGCGCAAATCCCGCAGGTGGTGCTGGTCCGGCAACTGGTGCTGGCCGATTCAGCGATTTCATTTCATATCCGAAGCCGATCATTGCAGCGATGAATGGTGCCGCTGCTGGTGTCGGTTTTGTGTTGGCATTGTTCTGCGACCTTCGTTTTGCAGCAAGTGGTATCAAACTCACAACTTCGTTTAGTCGTCGTGGATTGATTGCTGAATACGGTTCGTCATGGGCGTTGCCCAAGTTGATTGGGATGCCTCGTGCACTTGATCTGTTGTTGTCGGGCCGTGTCATTACTGCCGATGAAGCCGAACGTATGGGTTTGGTGAATCAAGTTGTTCCAGCCGAAGAGTTGATGAGTCATGTCATGGCATACGCCTCTGACCTTGCTGAAAACTGCTGTCCGACAAGTTGGGCACATATGAAGAAGCAGGTGTATGGCGATTGGGAAATTGATGCCGATGCTGCAACAACGAATTCAATTCACATGATGAATGCTTCGGTCATGCGACCTGATTTCCAAGAGGGTGTGCAGTCGTACCTTGATAAGCGCGCCCCGCAATTCGCGCCGTTTGCTGGATGACATTTACTGGCTGATAGCCCGTAATTTCTCGGCGAGTTGTTCAGGCACAACCGGGTTGAAATATTCGCCAGCACCAACCTCGGCTGCTGCAATGAAGCGAGCCAACCCTTTTTGACGCCACGGTGAAACGATTTCAACACTCATCCAAGCATCTTTTACTAAACCATTGGCCGGCTGTTGATTGATCCACATCATGTACGGAAGTGGAGTTTCGAAAAGTTGATCAAGACGAGTGATCGTTTCAATCAACATTTCGGCTAACTCAAGTCGCTGCTTCGTTGAAAGTGAAGTCAAGTTGCCGACCCGTTGGCGAGGGGCGACAGTGACTGCGGTGGGATAGATCGAAGCAAATGGAACGAAGCTTGTCCATTCAGAGTTTGAGTTGATGACCCGTTCGGCGGTTTCGTCGGGTGTCCAATTGTTTGTGAACAATTGATACGGACGTTCTGGGACATGGTCGTAGGCGTAGATCTGACCGTGCGGATGAGAAATCGTTGCGCCAACTTCAGCGCCACGATTTTCAAATACCAAGACATAGTCCACATCGGCTCGTGCTGCGAGTTGCGAAGTGCGTTCGGCCCATAGGTCAATGACCTTCGTGGCCTGTTCGATGGAAAGTGAACCGAATGATGCATTGTGGTCACTCGTATACAAAATGACTTCACAGCGATCGTCGGGCATGGGTGGCCAGCGATTGACGAAGGACTGAGCGTCGTACGGTTCGGGCGCCTCAAGTCCACCAACACAAAACGGGCATTCTGAAGTGGATTTGTTGGTTGCCAAATTGGGTCGTGATTGACGATTCCCAACGACATGAACCACCGTGCCAAGCGCTGGGTCTACTCGTACTTCTCGGTCCACCTCCCCATTCTCACCGAATAGGCACCAACCCTTAGTACTTCTGGTGGCGAAAATCGTCAGAAAATCGGGCATTCCTGCCACCAGAAACACCAAGGGGGTGAAGGGATGGTCGTACGATTCGGGGCGTGATCGAGCATTTGTCGACCGAGTCCACGAGCGTCGTTGTTGACGTGCGTCGGGGGATACCAGTGGTGCTCCATTGGGGCGCACCATTGAGCGACATACCTGCGACTTGGAGTCGTCCTCCCGTGCCTTATGGCGCAATTCAGTTCGTTGAACCAATTTCAATCGTTCCGATGCACGGAGACGGATTCATGGGGCGTCCAGGATTTCAAGCCCACCGTCGTGGGGGTCGCCACTGGTCACCGCGTTTTGTGTACGAATCGCATTCGCTCTCGGCAAGCGATGAAGAATCATCTCTGGTATGTCATGCCGTCGATGAGATTGCTGAATTACGAATTGAAACGCACATCACCCTCACTCATGACAGCGTTTTGAAGGTCCAGTCAATGGTCGAGAACTTTGGTGACTCGCCATTAATGCTTGACGCATTCACAATCTCTCTTCCATTACCAAGTCACGCCGAAGAACTTGGTGTCTTTGCCGGACGCTGGATTCGTGAATTTGATCTTCAGCGATTTGCGTGGCCGTATGGCGCATGGACCAGTGAAAATCGTTTGGGTCGTACATCGCATGAGCATCCTCCGTACATCTGGTCGATGCAATCTGGTGCTGGCGAATGGAACGGAGACGTGTGGGGTGTCCATACAGCGTGGAGTGGCAATCACGTTGTCTATGCCGAGAAGTTGCCCGATGGCCGTCGTTACATACAAAGCGGTGAACTCTTCCATGCCGGAGAGATGTGTGTGTACGCCGGTGAAACTTTCAGCACGACCGAAGTTCTTGGCGTGTATTCATCGCGTGGCTTCACGCCTGCTTCTTGGGGATTCCACAACGAAGCTCGCCGACGAGCACCGCGACAGAATCTTTCTCCGCGACCAGTTCATCTGAATACTTGGGAAGCGGTTTATTTCAATCACGATGTCGACAAGCTCAAAGAATTGGCCACTCGCGCTGCCGATGTTGGAATTGAACGATTCGTTTTAGACGATGGTTGGTTTGGTGGTCGTCGTAATGATCGAACTGGTTTAGGCGACTGGTGGGTATCGAGTGATGTTTATCCCGATGGCTTGAAACCATTGATTGATCACGTGACAGGCCTTGGTATGCAGTTCGGTATTTGGATCGAACCCGAAATGGTGAATCCCGATAGTGATCTCTTGCGATCGCATCCCGATTGGGCTCTGGCGACTGATGGGTACGACTCGGTTATCGGACGCAATCAGTTAGTGCTCGATCTATCTCGTCAAGAGGCTTTCGATCACGTACTCACTCAACTTGATGCGTTGCTGGCAAATCACGACATCAGTTATGTCAAGTGGGATATGAATCGTTGGCACGTACAAGGTAGTAATGCTGATGGTAAGGCTGGCACTCATGATCAAACCGTGGCGATGTATGCATTGCTTGACGCATTGCGCGGACAGCATCCCGATGTTGAGTTTGAATCATGTGCGTCGGGTGGCGGTCGTATTGATCACGAAATGTTGCGTCGTGTTGAACGGGTGTGGACAAGTGACAGTAACGATGCGCTCGAACGACAATTTATTCAGCGGGGCGCGTCAATGGTGATTCCACCCGAAGTGATGGGCTCGCATATCGGGCCGTCTCGATCGCACACCACCGGTCGTCGGCACACCATGGCATTTAGGGGAGTGACTGCGCTCTTCGGGCACCTCGGCGTCGAAG
>JBIKOO010000050.1:0-12146 GCA_044358015.1 Ilumatobacteraceae bacterium | reverse complement strand
AAGCGCGTTCGCTTTACGAGCCCGCACCCGAAAGATATGCGGCCAGAGACTTTTGCGGTCATGGCTGAAGTGCCAACGATTTGTGAACACTTGCATTATCCGTTGCAATCAGGCAGCGATCGCCTGTTGGCCATCATGCACCGTGGTTACAACGCCGAACGTTATTTAGAGAAGTTGCATCAAGCGCGTCAACTTATTCCAGACTTGGCGGTCAGTACAGACATCATTGTTGGATTTCCTGGAGAAACCGAAGAAGACTTTGTACGTACGCTTGAAGTGTCGGCCGAAGCCGATTACGACTACGCCTACACATTTATGTTCTCGCCACGTGAAGGCACCGAAGCCGCAACAATGGTTGACCATTTTGTCGATCCAGCAGTCGTCGCTGATCGATTTGCCCGTTTGCGCGTCGTCGTTGAACATTCGGCGGTGATTCGCCATGAAGCGCGCATCGGACGAATTGAAGATGTTCTGATTGAAGGCCCATCGCGCCGCAACCCCGAGGTCTACCAAGCACGTACTCGACAAAACAAAGTTGTGCACTTCAGGCCCAAGAACGCGATTCGGGCCGGAAGTTATGGATTAGTTGAAATCACCGAGGCTGCTCCGCACCACCTTCGTGGAATTTTGCGTGAGGTCACCTCAGATCCTTCGCACAAAGTACGTATTCCCGTCGCTTCAATGTGATCACACAATGACGAGTCGTGCGCAGGTCGTCCCGCAGTCATTAGTAATTTTGGGTCCAACCGCGAGTGGTAAATCGTCAGTCGCAATGGCAGTCGCCACATCCGATATTGGCCGACAACTCGGAATTGAACTTGTCTCGATGGACGCGATGCAGGTCTATCGCAAAATGGAAATCGGAACTGCCAAGCCCACGACTGATGAACAGCGTTTAGTGCGGCACCACTTAATTGATTTAGTCGATGCGACCGCATCATTTACAGTGGCCGATTTTCAAGTGGCGTATCACTTGGCGGTCAGTGAGATTGAATCCCGTCAAGGTCGGGCATTGCTGGTCGGCGGTACCGGTTTGTATGTACGGGCAATTGTTGATGCGATGACCTTGCCTGGACAGTGGCCCGAAGTGCGAGCCCGTTTAGACAATGAAGTACTTGAACTAGGACCCGAGGTCTTGCACGCGCGACTGGCGACTCTTGATCCATCGGCCGCGACAAAAATGGAACCCAATAATGTGCGTCGTATTGTGCGGGCGCTTGAAGTGTGTGAGGGGAGTGGCAAGCCATTTTCCTCATTTGGTCCAGGTGTTGATTCATACCCCGACAGTCCCGTACAGCAGGTGGCCTTGCGCTGGCCTCGCGATGTATTGGCTCAGCGGATTGAACAACGTGTGCACGTCATGATTGAGCGGGGTTTGCGCGATGAAGTCGAGCAGTTGCTGGTCGCTGGCTTGTCTCCGACAGCGATGCAGGCTCTTGGTTACAAAGAAATGGTGGATCATCTGTCGGGACAAATGTCGCTTGAAGAGGTGGTGGAAACCATAGTTTTGCGGACCCGTCAGTTTGCGGTTCGCCAAGAACGTTGGTTTAGGCGAGACCCCAGAATCACCTGGTTCGATATTGAGAATGATCCCGTTGCTGAAGTGGCCCCGTTCATCATTGAACGCCTTAATCAGCCCAATGTTTGATGAGCCATTTGGCGTAGTCTGAAGGTAACTCTTATGCAGATTGAACTCACCAAACACCACGGTCTCGGCAACGACTTTCTCGTTATGAATGTTGTTCAAGCAGACGAATCTTTTGATTGGCCGACTTTGGCGCAACGCTGGTGTGATCGTCGATTTGGTGTTGGTGCCGATGGGTTGTTGCTACTAGAGATCAAGCCGGGCAATCGCCTCGGAATGGTTTTGTATAACGCCGATGGCAGTCGTGCTGAAATGAGCGGGAACGGCATTCGCTGTTTAGTTCAGGCCGCGCACTGGCAGATCAATGGCCCGAGTGGGCAACCGACAACATTCATTGTTGACACCGATGCCGGAGAACGGGTGGTCAGTGTTGAAAGTGATTGGAACGATGGTGCATTGCACATCAGCGTTGACATGGGTCGCGTGACTGATCTACCCGAGCCAAACAATTGGGCGTCACTTGGGTGTAATCCCGATCGTCCCGTGCGTCATGTTTCGATGGGTAATCCGCATTCGGTTGTGGGCGTCGATGATGTACGCGTGGTCAACTTGGCAGAACTTGGACAAAAGGTTCCACAGGTCAACTTAGAAATCATTGAACCCGGTCCCGAGCCACATGCGATCACTTTGCGAGTACACGAACGCGGTGCCGGAATCACGATGGCTTGTGGAACTGGCGCTTGTGCCGCCGCTGAAGCAGCTGTTGCTTGGGGTCTTGTTCCAGCAACAACTCCTGAAGTTGTTGTGCACATGGATGGTGGAGACGCCAAGGTTCGCGTTGATAGCGCCACACGTGCAGTGACCTTGATCGGCCCGGCAGTCTTTATTGCTTCGATTTCGGTGCCCGCGTGACGAACACGAATTCGAATCCGAATTCGCCCTACAACCAAGCGCTTGGTCAAACGCTCATTGAGCGCACGATTCGTGAACGAATTGTGCTGGTTGGCGTGACATTGCATGGCAAAACCGAAGAAGATACTGAAGCCAGTCTTGATGAATTGAGTTTGTTGATTGATACCGCGGGCGCTGATGAAGCGGGACGACTCACGCAAAAGCGAGACGTGCCAGATCACACCTGGTTTGTGGGTAAGGGTAAGGCCGAAGAGTTGCGCGATTTGTGTTTGGCAGTTGATGCCGACACTGTGGTGTTTGACAATGAGTTGTCACCAGGTCAGCAATACAACTTAGAAAAGTTGCTTGGACGTACTGCGCTTGATCGCACCGCGGTCATTCTTGACATCTTTGCGCAGAATGCCCACACCCTTGAAGGTAAAGCACAAGTTGAGTTGGCGTTGCTGCGTTATCGCTTACCTCGTTTGCGCCGAGGCGCTGACGCAAAAATGTCGCAGCAGCGTGGTGGTGTGGGCTCGCGTTTCGGTAGTGGTGAAACCAAACTTGAAGTTGATCGCCGTCGAATCAAGAACCGTATTTCACGGCTTGAACAAGAGCTGAAAGACCTCGGTAGCACCCGCGATCTACAACGAAAAGGACGCTCACGAAGTGGACTCGCCAATGTGGTCATCGTTGGCTACACCAACGCCGGTAAATCAACGTTGCTCAATCGCCTCACGAATGCGGGTGTATTAGTTGAAGATCGACTCTTCGCCACGCTCGACCCCACCACGCGCCGGTTGTCGTTTCCTGGTGGTGAACCAGTACTTGTGACCGACACTGTCGGTTTCGTTCGGCGTCTTCCGCACGGATTGGTTGAGTCGTTTAAGAGCACTCTTGAAGTCGCCGCACAAGCCGATTATCTGGTGCATGTTGTAGATGGTTCGTCGTCGGATCCCGATGGACAAATTGATGCAGTGCGCACTGTCTTGCGTGAAATTCATGCCGATGAAGTCCCCGAATTCGTGGTCTTCAATAAGAGCGATCTTGATCCTGCCGGTGTTGCCGATGTGGTGGCTTGGCACCCAGGTTCGGTTGGTATCAGCGCTCACACAGGTGACGGAATTGATCTGTTCTTGCAGACTTTGTCCGATCGTTTGCGCTCGGTCAGCAAGGTGATTGAACTAGTGATCCCGTATGAGCGAGGCGATGTTTTGGCCTCGGTACATCGCGAAGGTGAAGTTGTGTCGACAACGCACGAAACCAACGGCGTCCGCGTTCGGGCTCGTCTTGCCGAAGCCTCGGTGGGTCGATTGAGCGAATTTGTCGTGTCTGATGGTGGCATTGACCCAACTCCAACGGGCAACATGGGAGTCTCATGAATTCGTCACCTGATCGCACAACCGGTTTTGTTCCGCCTCCGTATCCGTATGAGCGGTTGGATTCATTTAAGCCATTGGCTGCTTCATTTGATGGTGGTCTCGTCGATCTGTCGATTGGGACTCCGTGTGATCCGCCGCCTGCTTCGGTGATTACCGCGCTTGCTGCGAGCAATAGTGAACGGGGTTATCCGCCGTCGATTGGCACCGCTGGTTTGCGAGACGCGTTTGCCGCGTGGATGCAACGCCGTTTCAATGTGGCGATTGCACCGATTGATATTGCGGCATGCATTGGTACAAAAGAGTTCGTCGGTACTTTGCCGCAGTGGATGAAATTGCGTTCGCCTTGGCTTGACACCGTGTTGTATCCAGCCGTTGCGTATCCAACCTATGAAATGGGCGCAACTTTGGCGGGCTGTCGCGCCGTCGCGGTGCCTTGTAACGATCGTGGCGGAATTGATCTGAGTGCCATCAGTGATGAAGACGCCAAGCGCGCTTTGTTGCTGTGGGTGAATAGCCCCTCAAATCCGACGGGTGCTATTGACGATCTTGGGGCTGCCGCAGCTTGGGGTCGCGCTCACGGAGTACCGGTTTTCAGCGACGAGTGTTATGCCGAGTTCACTTGGGATGGTCCGGCGCAAACCATTTTGCAACATGGTTCCGATGGAGTCATCGCCGTTCATTCATTGTCCAAGCGCTCAAACTTGGCTGGGTTGCGTGTTGGCGCGTACGCCGGTGATCACGAACTCGTGCATTACTTATCCGAAGTTCGCAAGCATGTCGGCATGATGGTGCCAGGGCCAGCGCAAGCTGCTGGCGTCGCTGCCTTGAACGACGACGAACATGTTGTTGAGCAGCGCAAGGTATATCGCCGCCGACTTGAGCGTATGGCGAATATTTTGTCGCAGTGGTCGGGCGTCGATATCTCGTTGCCTGATGGTGGTTTTTACTTGTGGTTCAAGGTTGAAGATGCTTGGGCGTTCACTGAACGTTTGGCGCGTGAAGCCGGCACACTCGTGAGCCCTGGCGATTTGTACGGTGAACAAGGTCAAGGATTTATTCGGGTGGCCGTCGTGCAAAGTGATGCCACGATCGAGCGAGTAGCGCAGCGACTCGGAGTTTCATAATGTCTGATGACACCACCAAAATTCGTTCAGTGAAATGGTGGTGGATTTCGGCGATTGTCGTCTTTGTTGTTGGAATGATGCTGGCCCTCATCGGCGTTCAGCGTGATCAAGAACTCATCGCCGATCTAGTCCGCACGCCAACTGGATGTGTGTCAACCGTAGATATTTCGGCGACTGGTCGCTATTACGTGTACGTCGAGACCAAGGGAACAATCAACGAAATTGGTCCGTGCAACAACGATGCGCGCAACTTTGAATTTGATATTCCGCCGGAAGTCACTGTGACACTGACCGATGCCGGAGGAGACGCAGTTGACTTGCGACCCGATGATTCGGTCGAATATGACGCGCCCGATTTCATGGGAGAATCGGTGGCAACATTTGTGATTTCCGAACCAGGAACATTCACCTTGGTCATGCAATCGCCGCAAGCCGATGCGGTGGTTGCTATTGGTCGTAACGCGTCAATGATGGATGGAGCGCTCTTGGTGAGCGGCGCTTCGCTGGTTTTGATTGCGCTTGCGTTATTGATTCTGGCAATCATCGCCACGCGCTCACGTCGTCGTGCTCGCCAACGAGTTGTCGCTAATGCTCGACCCGAGGTGTATGTCACTTATGAATCACGCGATATGTGGGCGCCGCCCCGTCCCGAGGATCGAGCTGGTCGCTCGTAACTCTTGATGAGATCAGAGGCGACGTAAGACCGTCACGACTTTGCCGAAAATACGGACATCGTCGGAGGAAAAGTGCATGGGCTTGAGGCGTGGGTTGGCCGGCATCAAGATGATTTCGCGGCCCTTACGGGTGTACGTCTTGACTGTTGCTTCATCACCCGGAATACCCGCAATGACGATGTCGCCGTTGTTCGCGGTGAGTTGTTGGCGCGCGACGACATAGTCGCCATCAAGAATTCCGGCCTCGATCATCGAGTCGCCACGAACGCGCAACATGAATAAGTCGCCTTCGCCGGTGAAGTCGGCGGGGAGGGGTAACAGTTCTTCCACATTTTCTTGGGCGAGAACGTCGGTTCCGGCGGCGACATCGCCGATGAGTGGAACGTGGTGCACACGACTGCGGGCGATGATGGCACCGCTATTGCGATCCCAGTTGACTTTGATTGCCCGTGGCAAGTTGGGGTCACGTTCAAGAAAGCCCAAACGCTGCAACGTGTTGAGGTGATTGTGCACGGTCGAAGGTGATGTGAGTCCGATGGTTTCGCCAATCTCGCGCACGGAGGGCGGGAAACCCCGCTCTTCCATGCTGGCCTCGATGCACTCAAGGATGCTGCGTTGACGGTCGGTGAGAATGTGTTCGCTCATGCCAGCATCGTACGGGTGTTCGTGTCTGGAGTCAAACACCTGTTCGTAAAAATTCTATAAGTGCTGGTCGGGGGCTTATTTAAAAACAAAGGTTGACACCGAACACGCGTTCGCATAGCCTACGAACAAGCGTTCGTTCGGGTAATCACCACAGAAGTTCTGTGCCATACCCCTCACGAATACTGAGAACACCAGCAACATCAGCTACTTGATCAGAAAGGTTCATCATGGCCCTCGCACTTGACCCCCGTTACATCGTTGAAATTCAGCCCCGACGAGCCAGTACCAGTTCTTCGAATACAAGCACTTCTACTTTTGGTTCTTCTATGGCCCCTACTCGCCACCTGTCCCACGACGTGTACTTGCGTCGTCGGCTGGTGGTGGGTTTGGCCATATGTGGTGTTGTGGTAGCCGCCTGCCTTGGCTTCCGCACTTTGGCGAGCCGTGGGGATGAGACTGCCTCCATCCCTACGGTGACGCCCCTTTCTGCGAGCGCACAACCCCTGAACACGACCGTCAACGGGGTTGACGTGTCATTGGCTTTTGCTCAGGGTGACGGCTTTTATGTCGTTCAATCCGGCGACACCTTGTGGTCAATCGCTTCGTCATTGACCAGTGGAAACATTCGAAATTATGTGCATTCATTGATTGAACTCAACGGTGGCGCATCAATTGATGTGGGTCAGCGCCTCATTGTGCCCTCCCCATAGTTCGGCTGTCCACTACGCTGGTGGCATGCGTTGCGTCATCTGCCGACATGAAGATACCAAGGTGGTTGATTCGCGAACGGCCGAAGACGGTGCCGCGATTCGCCGCCGCCGCGAGTGCCCGCATTGCTTGCATCGCTTTACAACCTTCGAGCGCATGGACGAGGTGCCCTTAATGGTTACCAAGACCCTGGGTGGCCGCGAGCCTTTTGAACGCGCCAAATTGATTTCGGGTGTAAAGGCGGCTTCTAAGGGTCGCCCGATCGATGATGATGCCATTAACGCTTTGGCTGATTCGGTGGAAGAAGAACTCCGCAACACAGGTGGCGGTGACGTACCAAGTACCAAGGTTGGTTTGGCCGTCCTCGAACGTTTACGTGCCCTGGATGAAGTGACGTACATGCGTTTCGCGAGCGTTTACAAGAACTTCGACGCGGCGGAAGACTTTCAGCGCGAAGCGGCATTGCTCGACAAATCTCCCGTCAGCTGATTCGCTCATTCAGTTTTCGCTGAACCCAGCGTTCTAGGGTGAGGGAATGAGCGACGAACGAATTGCCTACCGAACCTGCCCGTTATGTGAAGCCGGTTGTGGATTAGAGATCTCTGTGAAGGGATCAACTGTCGGACGCATTCGCGGTGACATGGATGATGTGTTTTCACATGGGTTCATTTGTCCGAAGGGTTCAACCCTCAAACAACTTCATGAAGATCCTGATCGTCTGCGTAAGCCCCATATCAAACGCAATGGAGTGCACGTCGAAGTGGAGTGGGATGAAGCATGGGCCGAAGTTGCGGGTCGTTTGCAAGATGTGATTGAACGTCACGGTCGTGATGCGGTGGGTGTGTATCTTGGCAACCCCGGTGCGCACAGTTTGTCAGCCATGTTGTACAACCGAACATTGTTACAAGGTCTCGGAACCCACAATCGTTTTAGTGCCTCAACTGTTGATCAATTGCCAAAACAAGTTGCGGCTGGCTACATGTTCGGCACTGGAGTGTCGGTTGCGGTACCCGACCTAGATCGCACTGATTACCTGATGATTTTGGGGGCTAACCCTTATGCCTCGAATGGAAGTGTGTGTACTGCGCCAGATTTTCCGGGACGACTTGAAGCCATTCGCGAGCGTGGCGGCAAAGTAGTTGTCGTTGATCCGCGACGAACACGAACAGTTGAAGAAGCCGATCAATGGATCGCCATTCGGCCCGCGACCGATGCACTCTTCTTGATGGCGATTGTCAATGTTTTGTTTGCGGAGAACTTGGTCAAGATCCAAGATCACATCGCTGCTCTTTTGAATGGACTTGATGATGTGCGCGAAGTGTCGCGTGAATTCACACCTGAACGAGTTGCCGAGGCAACTGGGCTTGATACAGAAGTCATTCGTCAAGTTGCGCGTGAATTAAGCGCGGCTAAAACGGCAGCCGTGTACGGACGAATCGGAACAACAACAACCGAGTTCGGTACGACTGCTTCGTGGCTTGTTGACGTAGTAAATACCTTGACCGGAAATCTTGATGCGGTTGGTGGAGTGATGTTTACCAAGCCTGCACTTGGTGGACCGACGACTCGCGGAACTTCTGGAAAAGGCGGAGGATTTCGCATCGGACGCGGTGGCGGTAAAACAAAAGTGAAGGGCTATCCCGAAGTGATGGGTGAATATCCCGCTGCCGCCATGGCCGAAGAAATAACGGACGCAGGTGATGTCGGTATCAAGGCTTTGGTCACGGTGGCCGGTAATCCAATTTTGTCGACCCCGCATTCACGTCAACTTGATGATGCCTTCGAAAAACTTGAGTTAATGATCAGTGTTGATTTGTATTTAAACGAAACGACTCGTCATGCCGATGTGATTTTCCCGGTGCCATCGCAGTTGCAACGTGATCATTACGACGTGTTGTTGTTGCAGTTCGCAATTCGTAATGTCGCCAACTACAGCTTGCCAGTGTTGGCTCTCGACGAAGGTCAACCTGATGAATGGGAGATACTTGCCAAACTCGGAATGATTGCACAAGGCCTTGGACCTGATGCAGATCCACATCTTGCTGATGATGTAGCGATTGAGGGATTGGTGCGCAACAGTATTAGTGATCCGTCCTCCCCGATTCACGGGCGACATGCTGATGAGATCATTGACCTACTGAATGCTGACGGTCGACGAGGTCCAGCACGCATGTTGGATTTCATGTTGCAAACTGGACCATACGGTGCAGGCTTTGGATCAAACATTGGGGGAGCGTCGCTACAACTGTTGTTGGATAATCCACACGGTGTTGATTTCGGTGCTCTTGAACCGCGACTGCCTGATGCATTGCGCACGCGCAGCGGAATGATTGAGCTTGCACCTGAAGCGCTCATCGCGGATGTGCCACGTTTGCTTGATTCCATTGATGAATTCACCAAGAACCGTTTTGTCCTAGTCGGTCGTCGCCATCTCAAAACAAACAACTCATGGATGCACAACATTCAAGTTCTTGTCAAAGGCAACGTGCGCTGTTCGTTGCAAATGCACACTGATGATGCAAAAAGCCTTGATTTATTGGGTCAATCAGGTGATGAAGTTTTCGTCTCGGTTACATCACGAGTTGGCACTGTGGTTGTTCCAGTTGAGATCACTGATGACATTCGACCTGGTGTCGTGAGTTTGCCGCACGGTTGGGGACATGATTACGCCGGAACCAAGATGCACGTCGCCGAGTCGTTGAGTGGCGTGAATTCGAACATCTTGAGCGATCACGAGGCCATGGACCCACTCTCCGGGACATCAGTTTTGAACGGAATTCCCGTTTCCATCGCTCGAATCGGCTGATTTCGTTCAAAAGCGGTTATGCACACCCCTATCCACAGGGTTTTCCCCTAAACAAAGGGCTAATTCACAGGGTTATCCACTTCCTCCCCACAGGGTGATGCGCCTAGGGTAACGAACGTTGAAAGTAGTGGCGGAGGACCGTGGCTAGTGGTCTGTCGGCACAAGATCTGGTGTTTTCTGGGTCGAGTCCGGCGGATTTGGGTGGGATGAACAGGTCCTGGACCTACGGAAATCCGTCACTCTTTCAACGAAGACTTGATGTGCAGGAAGGTTGGTGGCGCGACCGACGTGCCAACCACTGTGACGGTTGGCACTGAAGTGTCTCCAAAAACCCCGTGTGAGCAGGTGTGACGCGGTAGTTGTTGACACGGGTGTAACTACGCTGCTGTAATTTCACTACTGCTTGTGGTGACACGCGCGGTCAACGGGGGAATACACCACATCTTGTGTCTGATGTGTCATGATCTAACTCCAACAAATATCAACATCAGTCAATTCGCTCGCTCGACTTTCAGAAAAAGGAATCAATATGTCACTCGCCCCGGACCGTCTCGCCATCGGAATCCGCCGTCATTACACCACCCCTGGTGTGCATCCCTATGACCAAGTGGTCTGGGAGAAGCGTGATGCTCGCATCTCGAACTGGAAGGACGGCTCAGTTGCTTTCGAGCAGCTCGGTGTCGAGTTCCCAGTGACCTGGTCGTTGAACGCCACCAATATCGTGGCTCAGAAGTACTTCCGTGGTACCCCAGGCACTGAAGAGCGTGAACAATCGCTCAAGCAGGTCATTGACCGCGTCGCCGACACCATCACCACTTGGGGCGTTGAGGGTGGCTATTTCGTCGATCAGGCCGAAGCCGACAACTTCAGTGATGAACTGAAGTTCATCTTGGTGACCCAGCGCGCTGCGTTCAACAGCCCAGTGTGGTTCAACATCGGTGTTAAGGGTGTTCCGCAGCAGGCGAGTGCGTGCTTCATCTTGGCCGTTGAAGACAAGATGGACGCCATCTTGAACTGGTACCGCGAAGAAGGAATCATCTTTAAGGGTGGTTCGGGCTCAGGTATCAACTTGTCGAAGATTCGTTCAAGTGTTGAGTTGCTCAAGGGCGGTGGCACCGCATCTGGTCCCGTGAGTTTCATGCGTGGTGCAGACTCATCAGCCGGAACAATCAAGTCGGGTGGCAAGACTCGTCGTGCCGCCAAGATGGTCATTCTCAACGTTGATCACCCGGACATCGAAGAATTCATTTGGTGCAAGGCCAAAGAAGAGAAGAAGGCACGCGTATTGCGCGACGCTGGTTTCGATATGGACCTTGATGGTTCAGATGCATTCAGTGTGCAGTACCAGAACGCCAACAACTCGGTGCGTATCACTGATGACTTCATGCATGCTGTTCGTGATGACAAAGAATGGACATACCGTGCAGTTGCTGATGGCACTCCAGTGCGTACCGTCCAAGCTCGCGACTTGTGGCGTCAGATTGCTGAAGCTTCATGGGATTGCGCCGACCCCGGTTTGCAGTTCGACACCACGATCAACAAGTGGCACACCTCGCATGCGAGCGGCCGCATTAACGGATCGAACCCATGCAGTGAATACATGCATATTGATAACTCGGCATGCAACTTGGCTTCCATCAACTTGTTGAAGTATCTCGACGAGCAAGGCAACTTCGATGTTGACGCCTACAAGCACACCATTGAAACAATGTTCACCGCTCAAGAAATCTTGGTGGGCCGCGCCGACTATCCGACCGAAGCCATTGGCGACAACAGCCGTAAGTTCCGTCAGCTCGGTCTTGGTTACGCCAACCTCGGTGCATTGTTGATGGCTCTTGGCTTACCGTACGACTCATTTGAAGGACGTGCATGGGCTGCTGCTCTCACGAGCTTGATGACCGGCCACGCGTACGCCACAAGTGCTCGTACGTCAAGCCGTATGGGACCTCACGCTGGCTTTGCCGAAAACGAGCGCTACATGCTCAACGTTTTGCGCATGCACCGTGACGCCAGCTACCAAATCGCTGACGAAACAGTCATGCCTGCGTCGTTGTTGCGTGCTGGCCAGGAGTCATGGGAAGCCGCAGTTCGCGACGGCGAAGAATACGGTGTGCGCAACGCGCAGGCCACCGTGTTGGCGCCGACCGGAACGATCGGTCTCATGATGGACTGTGACACCACTGGTATCGAACCCGACCTTGGTCTCGTGAAGATGAAGAAGTTGGTCGGTGGCGGCAACATGGTCATCGTTAACCAGACGATTCCGATGGCACTTCGTAAGTTGGGCTACAACGCTCAGCAGATCGACGAGATCATCGCCTACATCGACAC
>JBIKOO010000196.1:0-4242 GCA_044358015.1 Ilumatobacteraceae bacterium | reverse complement strand
GGGTCTGTGCGCGGGCTCGGGGGTTCGTGTATTCAGTTGGTTTGTTGGGCGTGACGGGTGAGCGAACTGAGCTAGCTGCGACTGCGAGTCAATTGGCGAGTCGGTTGAAGAAGATCACGGACGTTCCTGTCATCATTGGAGTTGGCGTGTCCAATAGTGCCCAGGCAGTCAAAGCCTGCAAAGTTGCGGACGGAATCGTCCAAGGAGCTTCGGTGGTGCGACGCCTGATGGAGGGCGGTGCTGACGCGGTTGGGGCGTATGTCGCGGAAGTGCGCGCCGCTATTGATGTCGGATAGTTTCCGGAATTTCAATGTACAAGTGGTGACGAAGTTCATAGCACTCTTTAGTGTTAAATGAAGTTTCGCCCCAGAATTTCTGCCATCATGTCTGGACACCCCTTCCAAATTAGGAGAAATACATGAAGAAGTTATTAGCCCCCCTAGCCATAATCGGTTTGTTGGTTTCTTGTGGAGGCGACGATTCAGATGTCGCATCAACTGAAGCCCCCACCACTGAGGCTCCTGCCGATGAGTCAATGACCTCAGAGGCGCCTGCCGAAGAAGCTCAAGACATCGTTGCCATTGCCAGCGCAAATGAAGACTTCTCGACTTTGGTAGCCGCAGTTGCTGCTGCTGGTCTCGTTGAAACCCTTCAGGGCGAAGGTCCATTCACCGTTTTTGCTCCGACTAACGCTGCATTTGCTGCCCTTCCCGCAGGATTGGTCGACAAGTTGTTGCTTGAGGAAAACAAAGATGTACTCGTGAAGATCTTGACCTACCACGTGGTGTCGGGTGCCGTTTTGGCCGCTGATGTCACTGCTGGCGAAGTACCTTCAGTTGAGGGTCAGAACATCACCGTCACCACCGAAGGTGGCGTCATGGTCAATAACGCCAATGTCGTAGCAACCGACATCATTGCTTCAAATGGCGTCATCCACGTGATCGATGCAGTGATTCTTCCCCCAGACGTAGATCCTTCTGCTCTCTGAGTTTGAATTGAAAAAGTAAGACGCTGAAGGCGGGCCTCCGGGTCCGCCTTCAGTCGTTCTTGGCCCCGGCGTAGGAAGTGCAAGAATTGAAGCCGTGGACCCTGTGGAGACGAGTGAAGTGAAGAAGTGCGAACTCTGCGAAGCCGCCCGCTTCACCGAGTGGTATTACGAGGATGATCTGTGTTGGGTGGCTGAGTGTGAGGCTTGTTGCGTTCCGATGATCGTGTGGAAGACCCATGATCCGCAACCAAGTGAAGAAATTAAAAGTCTGTTGCATGCCCGTCTACTCGAAGAGGCCACGAGAGTTTTTGCGTACGAGCCCTATATCGACGACGACATGCGAAATATCCCCGACCACTATCACGCACACGCGAGAGGTCGGGGTTTGTGGTTTGGTCAAACTCCGCCACGGCGGGATTTGAACTCTTAAGTTGCTGTGATCAGCAAGGACGGCGGATGGGGCGACCAGACATGATCAACCTTTCTGTCGAGGGACAGTTCTCATCAAATCACGCAGCGTGAGATTTTCTGATAGGTCATTCGGACTATTTACTCATTTTGTTACTGAGAGTGGTTAAGTGACTACTTTTTGTAATTTGTCGTCACTTGTTGGCAGGCATTCACATACTCGGTGATCTCGCCTTCTAAGGTTGCGTCATGAGTTCATTTCCCCGCCCAATTGAGGTTCTTCCTCATCGAGCACCGTTTCTTTTCGTCGATGAAATCACCTCGGTTGATCCGGGGGTGTCGGCCTCGGGTCGATGGCACCTAACTGGTGACGAATGGTTTTTTGCTGGTCATTTTCCAGGACGTCCGACGTTGCCTGGTGTTTTGATGTGTGAGGCCATCGCTCAAATGGGGGCAATCGCAGTATTGGTGGGCGGACAACATGAGGGAAGGATTCCGCTTTTCGGCGGTCTCGACTCGGCACGCTTTCGACGGCAAGTCCAGCCCGGTGACACTCTTGAATTAGAGGTTCAGCTGGGGCGAATGTCAGCCCGAGCCGGAAAAGGATCTGGCAAAGCGCTTCTCAATGGAGCAACCGCTTGTGAATGCGATTTGATGTTCGTACTCGTTGACGCGTGATTAAAAACGTGAGGAATCAGGCGGGCGCCACAATCAACGAACCGTTGTGTCCGCCGAAACCGAAGTTATTCGAAATCGTGGGACCGGGTTTCCACTCACGTGCCGTTCCCATGACGAGATCAATGTTGACGTCATCATCTAAATGGACTGTGCCGGCGGTGGCGGGAATCAATTTATGTTGGAATGACAACAGGATGGATGCGGCTTCAAGTGCTCCGGCCGCCCCTAACGCGTGACCGGTTACCCCCTTGATGCTTGTCACTGCTGGCCGATGTGGAAACACTGTGGCCATCGCAGTAGCTTCAGCAGCGTCATTTAAGGGAGTTGAGGTTCCATGAGCATTGATGTACACAATCGCCTCGTGATTGAGACCAGCTTCATCTAACGCCAGTCGCATGCAATTAATCGCACCACGACCCCCTGGTGACGGGGCGGTGATGTGGTGGGCATCGGCGTTACTGGCTGAACCCAATATTTCTCCCAATATTGTGGCCCCACGAGCAACTGCATGGTCCCAAGCTTCGAGAACAAAAATTCCGGCGCCTTCGCCCATCACGAAGCCATCGCGATCGCGATCGAACGGACGACTCTGACCAGTTGATGACAGCGCGGTCATGTTGTTAAAACCGGCCAATGATGATGGGGTAGCGGCGGCTTCAGTGCCGCCGCTGACGATGGCATCGCAGCGACCCATGGCAATCAGTCGCGCTGCATAACCCAACGCGTGGGTTGAGGCCGCACACGCGGTGCTGATCGTTTCGTTCGGACCCTGAAGGCCATACTTCATCGATATGGCAGCACCTGAAGCGTTCGCCATCATCATGGGAACAAGAAACGGAGAAACACGTCGCTCGCCTTTTTCGAGTCGAATCTGAATCTGCTCTTCAAGAGTTCCGAGACCACCGATACCCGTTCCGAGAATTACCCCAAAACGAGTCGGGTCAACGCCAAGTTCACCAGCCTGAGCCATCGCCTCGGCTGCCGCAGCCACCGCGAACTGTTCAACACGGTCAGCGCGGCGGGCCTCTTTGGCATTGTTGTTAAACCACGGCAGCGGATCCCAATCAGCAATGGTGATCCATTTGCCAGAGGTAATTCCGGGACCTAACAATCCCGACCAAAAGTTCGCTTGACCAATGCCACAAGGGGCAACGACGCCGAGACCCGTGATGGCAACTCGGCGTCCAAACATCAGGAGAGCTTCCCAATAATCAGGTTGTAGGCCTGGCCGACCGTCTTCACGTCTTCAATTTCACTCTCTGGAACTTCAACATTGAATTCTTCTTCAAGTGCCATCACGAGTTCCACGAGATCAAGGCTGTCGGCATCGAGGTCATCACCAAAAGAAGCCTCAAGGGTGACTTTGTCGGCATCGACGCTCAAAACATCAACTGCGCACTTACGAAAGCGGGCGAAAAGTTCTTCATTCATTGTTGTTCTCCTTTGTGAACCAAATCATGGCATCGGTACTCACTGTAAACGCTGGAGCGTTCGGATTGGGTGTTTTCGAAGTGAACTTCGACTAATGACCCATACGACTAATGACCCATACGACTAATGACCCATACCCAGTCCACCATCAACTGGAATCACTGCACCGGTGATGTACGCAGCGTCGGGTGATGCGAGGAACACAATTGTTCCCGCTATTTCTTCGGGACTTGCGAGGCGTCCCAAAGGAACGGCGTCGGTTAGAGCCGAAACTCGATCCTCAGACAGTGCAGCCAACATGTCTGTTGCAACCGGACCTGGTGCGACGACGTTGGCGGTGATTGTTCGGCTACCCAGTTCTCGGGCGATCGAACGGGCGAGACCAATGAGTCCCGATTTTGATGCGGAATAATTGGCCTGTCCGGCCGAACCAAGCATGCCTACAACGCTGCTGACGAAAATCATTCGACCTTTACGGGCTTTCAACATTCCTTGCGCAGCACGTTTCGCGACGCGATATGCGGCAGTCAGGTTGGCATCAATAACATCTGCGAAATCAGATTCAGACATGCGAAGTATCAACATGTCTTTTGTCATTCCGGCATTGGAAACCAAAATTTCGACTGGACCAAAATGCTTTTCAATAGCGGTGAACGCGGCATCAACTTCAACTGAACTGGTGACATCACATTTGACCGCAAAGAATCCGTCGGGTGGTGGGCTGGAATTGTATGTCA
>JBIKOO010000046.1:0-13684 GCA_044358015.1 Ilumatobacteraceae bacterium | reverse complement strand
GTTGCTCCACGGTTGTCAAGCAAACTTTCACCGTTGCGGCTGTGTATGTGGCGGAAGTGGTAGACCTCAAGGAAGGCTTCAGCAGTGACCTTCCAGTTGCACGGAACTATTTCGCTTTGTTTGGCGACCGTACGCAATGTCGCACCTTGAAACTCTGACATTTCATCGGCGATTTTTCCGATGTGGTCTTTGAATGCCATTGCTTCAGGATCTTGATTCACAAAAATCCAGTTGTCCCAAATTTCGCAAGAGATTGACGGAAGGCACCGTTCGGTCTTGTCGAGATCGACAAAGTCGCGTTCGTCCGGAACCGAAACTAACTGTCCGCTGTCAATGTCGTATGACCATGAGTGGTATTGGCAGCGCAGAAGTTTGGATGTTCCAGTGGCTTCACGCACAACTGGTGCACCTCGGTGCTGGCACGTGTTGTAGAAAGCGCGAACTTGCGAATCCTTTCCTCGAATCAAAAGGATCGGCACGCCTAAGTCGTCAAAGGTAAAGAAGTCGCCGACATTGGGAATATCTTCGGCCCGGCCAGCCAAGACCCACGATTTTGGCCAGAGGTACTTCTGTTCAAGGTCCCAAAACTCATCAGATGTAAACCGCTCAACCGGAATGTCGTGAAATTTTGGGAAGCCGTCTGGAGGAGCAGTTCGGTCGAATTCATACTGCATTTCTGCGGTGAGACGAGCGACAAGTTCGGGGGTCATAGCGGTATGGACCTTGTCAGAATTCGTTGAGCAGGTCGCCAGATTGCAAATCGTGGGCAGCAGCAAAAACGCGGGTAATCATTGCGTGCAACAAAGCCCGACCGCGATCGTTACCAGGGTCGATGTCGCTCACCGCTACCTGTGACCATGCCTGGTGCAATAAGCAGTAGCGGTAGTCGCGCCAGCAGCGGTCCCATGAGTAGTTGGGGACTCCAGCGGCGATCAATCCGTCGTAATAGCGACGTACCAAGGTTTGCTCCCACTCGCGTCGATTTTCAATCGTGACGGATTGACCAAGAAAGTTGGCGACATCCCACATGCCGACATGGCGGGCGCTTAGTTGGAAGTCGAGAACTGTCACAACGCCTTCGCCCGCAGAACCACCAAACAAAAAGTTGTCGGCACGAAAGTCGGTATGCGAGAACGTTGCATTGCCCTGTTCGACCCACCAGTCGACCATGTCGGGATACTTGGGAGTGAGTTCGCGCATCCATTGCATCGTGTCGGCTTCAACATGCGGTGACCACGTTGCGATAAATGATTCAAGTTTTGGTTCAGCCATTTCGCGAGCAGCGCGATACAACGGATTGTTCATCGGCGGGAGCCATGAAAGCGACCACAACAATTCGTTGTCCCAAAAATGACTGTGCAATTTCACGGCTTGATCGAGAATCGCTGCGCTGTCATCAAAGTTTGCGCCAGCAACTTGATCAACCATTCGGGGGTTGGTGATTTCTTCTAAGAGAACGATGTACGGAGCACCTGCTGGATCGACGTCGGTGTAATAGCAATACGGAACTCGCAGGTTGATCGATTGAGAGAACTGTTTGTAGAACGCTGATTCACGTTCATAGAAACCCATGGCCTGAGACATGAAAACATTGCCCGGAGCGGCCGCTTGACATTTGGCGATCATGCTCGGTGGCTGAGGGCCAGAAGAATTTGCGGCGTAACTCAGATGTAATCGAGTGACTTCGCCTAGTAAGCCAACACCTTCGCCTAAACGCTCGGCCCTCACATTGGTGATCGTTGCGACTGAACCGTCGAATGCTTGATTGAGCCAGGCAGCATCAATCGTGTCGGCTGTGAGCGGAATCTTTGGTTGACTCATGTCATTACCCCCATTATTTGTCTAGCAGGCGAAATGTGTCTTTCGTTTAGCCCGCAAGTGATCCAGCGTCAACGGCAACCACTTCTCCGGTGATCCAGGCCGCCATATCTGAAGCCAAGAACAAGATCACTCGTGCAACGTCGTCGGCTTGGCCGGCTCGACCCAAAAGGGTTTGACTCATGCGGGCTCCCACGTCGAGGCCAGCAGCCTTGAGTGGAGCTAATTGATCTTGAACTCCTGGCGTGTTGATAGGGCCGGGGGCGACTCCAACAACTCGAATATTCTTGGGTCCAAATTCAATAGCGAGACTCTTTGTCATTCCGACGACCGCATGTTTCGACATCACGTACGCGCTGATGCCCGGAGCGGCCCGAAAGCCAGTAGTTGACGCAAGGTTGACGATGACGCCACCGTTCATACGTCGCGCGGCCTCACGGGCACAGGCGAAATTGCCTCGAACATTGATCTGCATCAATCGATCGATGAAATCATCAGCAGCTTCAATTGCTGGACCAGTGGTGGGGTAGATGCCCGCGTTATTGACCCAGATGTCGAGACCACCAAGTTTTTCAACACACAAATCTGCGGCGGCAACGATGGTTGATGTATCTCCAATATCAATGCGCGTGCTGAGTACCTGTCGTCCAGTTTGTTTTGCTACCGCAGATGCAGTCGCTGCTGCTCCGGCTTCATCAATATCGGTGACTAATACATCGGCTCCGGCTTCGGCGAGTCGCGCAACGGTTGCTGCGCCGATTCCCTTGGCTCCGCCAGTGACAACGGCTCGTTTGCCAGCAAGCGAAGTGAGATCGTTCAAGGTTCGTGATGAATAGTCAGGGATCATGGTTGCTCCTTACGCTGAGAAAACTACTGATTGTCAGTCTTGCCGATAGCAACGCGCCATCAAGCGTTGAAGAGATGATGCCTGAAGTTGAGCCCGCTCGAAAGCCGGGATCAGATCAAGGTCGTCGTCGATGATCTCGACGCTGATAGGGGCGGTGGGTGGCGTACATTCAAAGAACTGTTGGAGATCAAATTCGCCTGCACCGAGAAGCTCACGATTGTGGATGCAATCCTGAATGTAGTCGTCCATGCTTGGCGTCATTGTGCCATCATCAACTTGAACATTCTTGACGAGCGAGTAATCAAGATCTGCGAGCGACGACACGCCAGCACCGCGAAAAACATGCCATGTGTCAACGCAGAGGCCAACATTTGGATGCCCACTTCGGCGAACAAAATTCTGGGCAGTTGCAATGTCTGGAATCTTTGTTGGTGGCAAAAACTCAAGGGCGTAATGCACATCTGCGTCAGCAGTGCGTTCGGCTAAGGCACCAAGCCATTGCGCTGCAACATCAAGGTCAATGTCTTTGTTTGTACCAAAAGGGGCGATGACCTGAATGCGCTCTGCTCCGAATGTTCTGGCCACATGTTCAAAGTCAAGCGCTGACTTGTCGTCGAGTAGTCGCAGAGCTTCAAGTTCAAGAATGCGAATGTTGTGTTGAGACAGAACTTGCTTAAAGTCGTCGTCACTCGTTCCGTTAGCGCGCAGTTGTAAATATTCGCTCACTCCAAATCCGATGCCATCAAAGCCAGCGGCCGATGCGGCCGCTACTCGTTGGTCAAATTCGACGCCGCGCATGCTGTAGTACGCCAATATTGTTTGGCGTGAGCCGACGCCAGCGATGCCACCTGATCCAACCCCGTATGCATGATGTGCCACGTTTCCTCCTGCAAATCGATAATTAAACCCTACTTCGTAGCGTGATACCCTTGCGCTGTGTCAGCGGTTGGGGATCCAGTAGAAGTGGAGGCGCGTCAAGAGCGTTGTCCAGGTCCGAGCTATCGCGACATTGTTTCGCGCGATATTGGTGGGGTTCCGCCACAAATGCTTGAGAGCGAGTATGAGTTTCGTGGTGATGAGCCAATCGGCTTCGATCGTTACACGTCTGAGGAATTCTTAAAGTCAGAGTTCGAGCGAGTGTGGTCACGAACATGGCAGTGGGCGTGTCGCGAAGAACATATTCCCAACGAAGGTGACTTCCATGTCTACGACATAGGGGATCGGTCGATCCTGATTGTTCGTTCTGCGGACATGAAAATTCGTGCCTTCAATAACTTTTGTCTGCACAGAGGAACTCAACTCAAACCTTCAAACACAACGGGGAATGCCAATCGATTTACTTGTCCTTTTCATGGATGGGCGTGGTCGACCTCCGGAAAATTAGCGACGATTCCGTGTCGCTGGGATTTCCCCCATGTCAAAGATGAAGACTATGAGTTACCTGAGATCCAAGTTGACACCTGGGGTGGCTTTGTTTTCGTGAATTTTGATCCGCATGCTCAGTCACTGCATGAATATCTCGGGGTCATGACAAGGCACTTCACTGGCACATGGGATCTCTCACAGCGATACATCGAAATCCATGTTCGCAAGCGATTGCCCGCAAACTGGAAAGCAGCGATGGAGGCTTTTCTCGAGGCATATCACGTGTTTAAGACACACCCAGAAGCTCTTCGTGCCACTGGTGACGCAAACGCACAGTACGACGTATTTGGCGAGCATGTGTCGCGGTTTATGCACACATCTGGCTCGCAGAGTCCCCACATTGCAGCACAACAAACAGAACAAGAGATTCTCAACTTTATGATTGGGCGCAAGTTTTCTGGGGGAGTCAAAATCCCTCAGGTTCCCGAGGGTCACACTGCGCGCGACGTGTATGCGGCGTTTGTACAGCAGCAGTTGAAAGAAAAATATGGCCATGATTTTTCTGACTTTAAAGTGAGCGAGACAATCGATTCGATCGAGTACTTCGTTTTTCCTAACGGTTTCTTCTTCCCCGGTGCACACAAGCCGATGGTGTATCGATTCCTTCCGCACCCAACCAATCCAGACGAGTGCACATTCGACTTGTTGTTCTTACGGTTCCCCGCTGACGGCCAAGCCCCACCACCTCCCGCACAGCCCTACGACATTGACATTCATGAGAGTTACATGTCGGCGCCTGGTATTGACCAAGGCCTGGGTTATGTCTATGACCAAGACACCGACAACATGGCCGCCCAGACTCGTGGTTTCAAGGGCAGCATGAGAACATCGCAGGTCTCGGGCAATTATCAAGAGATTCGCGCGAGGCATCTGCATCAAACGGTTGATGCCTACCTCGCCCGACCGTGAAGTAGTTCTCTGAGGCAAGCAGTTATGAAGTCGCTTTTGTAAATCCGATATTCAAATGCTTGAGTGAGCGCAGACAGAAATTTGGATGATGACGAAAATCGTTTTCGCCATCAATAAACCACATCGTTTCTACTCGATCAACAAGAGCGCGAAACCCAATGATGAGTTCACGGCGGGCGAGTGGTGCGCCCAAGCAGAAATGGGTTCCAAAACCGAACGATAAGTGGCTGCGTACATTGTCGCGGTTGAGATCCATATCGGCCGGACATTCAAATTGCTGCTCGTCGCGATTGGCTGCGGCGTAACGCACATTGATGACTGCTCCCGCAGGAATCGTGACGCCATGAAGTTCAACTTCTTGAGTCGTTGAGCGAAACAGTCCTTGCACGGGTCCTTCCAAGCGAAGCACTTCCTCGGCAAGAAGGGGAACATATTTGTCGGGATCAGACTTGAGAAGCGCCCATTGCTCAGGATTCGCAATTAATAGTCGAACGCCTTCAGAGAGCGCGTTAGTTGTTGTCTCTGATCCACCCACAAATGTGTCGGCCATCATTTCGGCGTGCAGTTCATTGTCAGTGAGTGTGCGTCCCCATTCGGGAATGACGGTGTTGACCAAATCACTCAACAAAGTGTTGTCCGGTTGCTGACGTAGTCGTTCAAAGATTGGTTGGAAATAGTGCTGGGCTTCAATCTCTTGCTCGGTCGACCAAAAAGCTTCGTCGTCAGATTGCATCATCCCGAGACGTTGCACCCAAGCATCAGTCCAGGCCTTGATCTGCCACATGTCTTTATCACGGGCGCCCATTTGTCGTCCGATAACGATGAGTGGCAACGGAATCGCAAATGATCGAACCCAATCGCATTGGCCGTTTTCTATAAAGTCATCAATCAGTTGATGAGCAAGTACTTCAATGAAGGGATCCATCTCTTTGATCTTCGATGGACGAAAAGCATGATTGAAGAGACCGCGCATTTCGCGATGTTCGGGATCGTCGCGAGCAGCCAAAGTGGCTCCGGGCACCCAGCCATCTTGTTCGTACATCGCTTTGATCTTGGCTGATCGTGGGTCAACGCGACCGCGGTGGCGAGCGCTGGTGAAGCGTTCAGTGTCACTCAGCACCATTCGCACATCTTCATAGCGCGTGATGACGTACATGCCCGTTGCGTTGTCACGCCACACGGGTGCTTCGGTGCGGAGTTTTCCGTAGGCGTCGTAGGGGCAGTCAGAAATATCTGGGTTGAGCAACGTCATTTTCGTGAGATCAAGATCAGAACTCATATGCCTCATCTTGTCGCAAATAGCTCGGCTGCAAATCAGCGGAAGGATGGCGTCCTGCTATCTGGCATCGTTCAACGGCTTCTGGCTGGGCTAGAAATAATGGTTATGAGCGAACTCACTCCCGTCAATCTCGAACCAGTAAATGTCGAAGATTATGTCAATATCCAGCGACTCATTAATCGGTACGCCGATGCGGTGATTCATCGCAACGGAGTGCAGTGGGGAAGTTGCTGGACCGACGACGCGGTCTGGGACTTGGGCGGAGGCCGACTGGTCGAAGGTAAAGAGGCGATTCTCAAACTGTGGTACGCCGCCATGGGTGGTATTTCTTCGGTCGTGCAAACTGTTCACAACGGCGATGCTTGGGTTGGAGCCTCGGCCAACGAAGCCACGGGTCGCTGGGCAATAAGCGAGCGGATGCGCCGAGCAAATGGCGATTCGGGCATCCTGCTCGCTCACTACGACGATGCATATGCCAAGGTGAACGGCCAGTGGTTGTTCACGCGACGCTTCTTGCAGGTTCACTATGGCGGCCCTGCCGACCTTTCGGCGAACTTCACGAACGATAAAGAGCAATTGATTGCTCGTGGCATTGTTGCTGACGTCTGAGATCTCGTAGTTTCGTCTTATGCCTGTTTTTGCATCCGATCTTGCCCGTGAACGACCCGAAGAGATTGCGGTTCGCGATCCCAATCGAGCCTTTACCTGGGCGCAGGTGGGTGACATCCTCAATCGCACCGCGAACAATGCTCTCTCGACTGATCTTGGTCCGAAGCGACGCGTTGCCGTATTTGCTGAGAATGCGGCTGAGACCGCATTTTCACATTTGGGCTGCCTCTTAGGAAGCGCCTCAACGGTTCCGGTGAACTTTCACCTCACCGCCGAAGAAGCTGCGTATATCTTGGTTGATTCTGAGTCACGTATTTTATTCGTCGGTCCAGAAACTCTTGAGCGTGGCATTGAAGCTGCAAAGATCGCTCGTTCTGAAGGCGCAGAAATCAGCATTGTGGGATGGGACGTATCACATCCAGATGTCATGAACTGGAATGACTGGCTTGCGCAAGGTGATCCGAGTCATCCACCGCTCGATGTCAAGCCACGAGCCAATCTGTTGTACACATCGGGCACGACTGGTCGTCCAAAGGGCACCGAACTTCCGCCCACGATGTTCGCCGGTGGCTCAACCATGGGTGAACACCTTGAAGGTATGAAGTCGAACCGCTTCGCCGAATACGGGACTCACTTGGTGGTTGGTCCGATGTATCACACCGGTCCGTTAAACGGCATGCGTTTACTCGTGCGCGGCGTACCAATGGTGATTCTCGCCAAGTTTGATGCTGAGCAAACTCTTGAAGCCATCGCTACATACAAGACTGAAACCTCGGTGATGGTTCCTACTCACTTCGTGCGTCTGTTGGCGTTGCCAGAAGATGTGAAGGCCAAGTACGACGTGTCATCAATGAAGTTGGTCGCCCACACTGGGGCCTCGTGTCCAGTTGATATCAAGCGTTCAATGATCGATTGGTGGGGACTGATTTTCACTGATGCTTATGGTGCGACCGAAGTAGGCACGACGTGTCAAATTTCAAGTGCTGATTGGCTCGAGAACCCGGGTTCAGTCGGCCGACCTGTTCCGCCATTCTCGGTCATCGTGCTTGATGACGACGGTAATGAATTGGCGGCCAACACCGAAGGACGTTTGTTCTTTAAGGATGCAACGGGCCGTGGTGTGATTTATCCGAATGACGCCGAAAAAACTAAGGCAGCCAATATTGCGCCAGGAGTGTTCACTCTCGGAGAGATTGGCTATGTCAACGACGGTGGCTTTGTCTACATCACCGATCGTTTCAGCGACATGGTTGTCTCGGGCGGAGTCAATATCTATCCAGCCGAAGCTGAACAAGTCTTGGTGCAACATCCCGATTTGTTGGACGTCGCCTGTATCGGTATTCCCCACGCTGAAATGGGCGAAGAACTGAAGGCGCTCGCGATTCCTCGTGACCTGAAGAACCCTCCAGACGCCAAAGAAGTTTTGGCCTTTTGTCGCGAGCGGTTGAGTCATTTCAAATGCCCCCGCACCGTTGAATTTGTTGATGATCTTGGTCGTAACACCATGGGCAAAATCAATAAGCGCAAATTGCGCGCTCCATATTGGGAGAAATAGAGGAATCACATGTCTGACCCAGTGCTATTGATCGATAATCCGTTACCGAAGGTTCGTCGATTCACTTTGAATAGGCCGGACAAGCGCAACGCGTTGAATGATGATTTGCGTGGCGCTCTGTTCACTGCATTGCGTGAAGGTGATAAAGCGCGCGATGTATCGGTGATGATTATTCGTGGTGCAGGCTCGGCTTTTTGCGCGGGCTACGACTTGGGTTCTCCCAACAGTGATGTCGAACGATCAATTTCACGAGCAGATGGCTGGTGGTCGCGCCATGTCGTGAACAACTGGTTCGAGATGTGGGATATGTCGACTCCCATCATTGGGCAAGTGCACGGGTACTGCTTGGCTGGTGGTACCGAACTCGCGACTGCATGCGACCTCGTGTATGTCGCTGAAGACGCGAAGATCGGATACCCGCCGGTGCGATTGATGTCGCCGCCTGATATGCAATGGCAGACCTGGATGATGGGTCTGCGTCGTGGCATGGAAGCACTTCTTACTGGCGATTCAATGACTGGCGTTGAGGCAGTTGCCAACGGTTTCGCTAACCGCGCGCACCCAGCCGACGAACTTGATGGTGCAGTTCTGGCAATGGCCGAACGCATCGCGAAGATACCGGCCGATTTGTTGGCTTTGAATAAGCGAGCCGCGCACCGCGCGATGGACGTGATGGGAATACGTGCAGGGATTCGCGCTACTGCAGAGATCCAGGCGCTCGGTTTTCATCAGCCGTCGTCGATGGAATACATGCAATCTTTTATCACTAAAGGAGTCACTGCCGCGTTGAGTGAACGCGACGCGGCCTTTGGTGATTACCGCGAGTCAGGTGAGTCCAAGAAGTAACAAAAGAAAGCCCCGTGAAAGAAATAGACCTGATAGTTCGTCTTGGTATTTGATCAGGTGGGGTCGCTGTGGCAGGCTTCACAGTACGAGTTTCCCGTCCTGGGGCTCGAAGTCATCCATAGGGGGATACTTATGAGGAATAGAAAGATCAGCTTTGTCGCTGTCTTGGCTATTGCAGGATTGCTTGTTGGCGCCTGTAGCGAAGATTCAACGACAACTACGAATGCTCCCGCATCGGAAGCTCCGGCCACTGATGCCCCGTCCGGCACCGATGCTCCTGCAGCAACAGATGCTCCCGCAGAATCGCCGATCTCGGCCGAGTATCAGGCTCACGCAGTTGAGTACACCGGAGGCACCGCTGGCGCCGCCACTGGCGAGCCCTATGTCGTGGGCTACGTCAACCAAGAAGGTGGCACACCAGGCTTCCCCGAAGCTTCCATTGGTGTTGACGCCGCAGTGTGGTACATCAACAACTATCTCGGTGGTATTGGTGGTCGCCCGATTGAACTCGCAGAGTGCATCATCACCAAAGAAGAAGATGGTCAGAAGTGCGCCCAAGAAATGCTCGCTAATGACCAGGTCTCGGTCGTGTTGGCCGGCGCCATGTTGAACGGTAACGCTCCACTGTTGGACGGTCTTTCTGGCAAGAAGCCAGTGTTCATTTCGAACCCGTTGACCACGCCAGAGTTCTTGGCTGCTGATGCATTCGCTTTCACACCTGGTGCGCCCGGTGTTGTCGGCGGTTTGACAGTGTTCATTGCCAAGTATCTCGGTGAGATCGAAGGCAAAGAGATCAAGAAGGTAGCCGTTGTTTATGGTGACAACCCTTCAGGTCAGGTTGCATTCAATATGTTGACCAAGCCCGTATTTGAGAGTCTTGGCGTTGAAGTCACTGGCGTTGCTGCTGCCGACACCGCAGGCGCAACCGAAATGGCCAGCCTCATTCAGGCTGCTGGTGCGCAAGACGCTGATGTCTTCTATCCGTTGGTGACTGTTGGTAGCTGCATCGCTGTCTACGACGCATTGCAGACTCTTGAAATCGAGACAACAGTTGTCACGACTGGTCTCTGCTTCGGTATCCCGATGCAGACCCACCTCCAGGGGCTCGGCATCGATGCCGACTTGCCTGACGGTTGGTACTTCGGTGGCTATGGCTACTCGTACGACATTCCGGGTAACCCCGACATTGACGCATATATCGAAGCCGTTTTCGCTTATGCCGCAACTGAAGGTATGGATGCAGAAACTCTCGAATACACCGGTTTCGGTGGTCCGACATTCGGAACTTTGATGACCATCGCTCAGTTCGCCAATGGTGGCGCGGCTGATTCTGAAGGCTTCCGAACTGCAGCTAAGGCCTTCACCGGTCCAGGTTGGGGTGTTGTTGGTCCGCAGAAGTGCGGCGGTAACCCGACGTTCCCGGCGTTGTGTGGTTTCCAAGTCGGTATTCAGCAGCAACAGGGTACTGAGTATGTTTCCATCATGGATGGTTTCAACGGCAAGGCCATTGACGCTCAGGCTGAATTAGGTTGATTCATTGTTGAGCGGCCTGATGGTTGCTCAACTTCAGAGGGTGTGGTGGGTCGCAAGATCTGCCACACCCTCTTTGCTAGTCCAAATGTAGAAGCAGGAGTTTGCTGTGGAATCTCTCGTCAAGTTCGCCAAACAACGTAAAGGTGTTGTCGCAGCACTGATTGTTGTCGTGGTATTCGCACTGATGTATGTCACTGACGCGAAGCAGTTGGCTCCGATGTTCTCCAATGTCGGCACTGGGGCGCTGATCTCGGCAATTGCGCTGGGCGTGGTGTTGACGTACCGTGGCTCGGGCGTCGTGAACTTCGCTAATGGCGTTGTCACAATTTTTATTGCGTATTGGTTTTATGGTTTGCGTTTCGAAGGCAAGTTGTACATTCCGCCGTTGCCAAATCCGCTCGCTCTCATTGAAATAGTTGTCAATTGGTTTAATGGTTCGAGGCCCAACCTTGATCTGCCCAATTGGCCAACAGTTATTGATCTTCCCGGTGATCGAATCACGCTGCCAGCCGCATTGATAGCGGCATTGATTTTGTCAATTCTTTTAGGACTCTTTTTACATTTCGTGATCTTCCGTCCTCTTCGTAATGCTCCTGTGCTCGCGAAGGTAGTGACGAGCGTTGGGCTCTTTGTTGTTCTACAAGAGTTTGTACGTCTGCGCTTTGGTGAGACAGTCAAATCCGGAATTCAGTTGCCTCTTCCCAAAGGAAAAGTAAAACTGCCCGGAGAATTAGGCGCAATCCCCAATAACCAGTTGTTCTTGGTGGCTGTCGTTGTGGCGATAGCAGTTGCTTTGTGGGCAGTTTTCAAATACACCCGTTTCGGACTTGCAACACGCGCCGCAGCCGAAAACGAAAAGGGAGCAATTGTTCTCGGCTTCTCGCCTGATTTCTTGGCTGGCTCAAACTGGGTGATTTCCACCGTGATTGCGGGCATGCTTGGTGTGTTGGCTTCGCCGATTACCAATCTTGATACCATCACCGTGCCTTTAATGATTGTCCCAGCATTGGGTGCAGCACTTCTGGCCAGTTTCTCGTCATTCGGTATGACTGTGTTCGCTGGTATCGGTATCGCGATGATTCAGGCATGGATTCAGTATCAGGGAGCGCAATCGTGGTTCCCGTCGGGAGTATTGCCAGCCCCTGGGTTGGTGCAAGCGCTGCCATTCATCATCATCGTGATTGCGATGTTTGCGCGAGGAAAGTCTTTGCCAGTTCGTGGTGCGGTGACATTAGGACGCATGCCTTTTGCGGTGCGGCCGCAGAAGGTGTTGCCCCTCACAATTCTCGGATCAGTGGCGACGCTTGTCATATTGTTTGGTTTCAATTACGACTGGCGTCAATCAATGATTAATACATTGGTGGCGATTGTCATTTCGCTCTCGTTGGTCGTGCTTGTTGGATTCGTCGGGCAGATCTCCTTGGCACAAATGGCGATTGCGGGAACAGCCGGATTCTTTTTGTCGAAGTATTTCTCTGACCTTCCGTTCCCGCTCGGACCGATCATCGGAGCATTTGTTGCTGCAGTGTTTGGAACATTGATTGCGATTCCTGCCCTTCGTGTTCGTGGCGTGAACTTGGCGGTCATTACGTTGTCGGCTGCGGTGGCGATCGAACAACTGATTTTCAAGAACAAAACATTTGCTGGTGAATCGGGAGCGTTAAAAGTTCCTCCGCCTGAAATCGGTGGAAAAGATTTTGGACCAAACAATACGAATCTTAAAGTGCTTGGTTTGAAGGCCAAGGACGATATTCCTCCGAATGTGTGGTTTGGTGTGGTGTGTTTGATCACCGTGGTGGTGATGTGCCTGATGGTGGTGAACGTGCGTCGCTCGGCAACAGGTCGTCAGTTCTTAGCAGTCCGCAGTAACGAACGAGCTGCAGCTGCAACCGGAATCAATGTGGCGAGTGCAAAGGTGCTTGCTTTTGGTTTGTCGGCTTTCATCGCTGGTATCGGTGGTGCCTTGTCCGGTTATCGATTTGGCTCGGTGACACCGCAGTACTTCGGAGCCTTTGCCTCATTGACATTCTTGGCTTTCGCCTATCTCGGTGGCATTGCCAGTGTGAGTGGAGCAGTCGTTGCGGGAATCATCGCTCCAAATGGCCTCAACTTCAATTTCTTAGAAAATATCTTGCATATTGACCCGGGCTATGCCACTTTGATAGGTGGTATCGGACTTATCGTGACAGCAGTGCGAAATCCGGAAGGTATCGCGGGGACACCTCGTCTAGTAGTTATCCAAAAAGCAGAACGTAAGGCACGAAAAGAAGCGCTTTTAAGACAACAGTCAGAATCAAATAGGGAAAATGAGGGGGCTACATGAACCTATTAACAACTTCAGGGATGTCAGTGACATTCGGCGGTCTGCGGGCCGTCAATAATGTCGACATCTCGGTCGAACAAGGAAAACTGGTGGGACTGATCGGGCCAAATGGCGCCGGGAAAACTACCTTCATTGACGGCATCACCGGATTTGTTCCAACAACTGGTCGAATTGATTTCAAAGGAACTGAAATCAATTCGATGCCAGTTCATGATCGCGCTCGTTTAGGACTTGGTCGTACCTGGCAGTCGCTTGAACTCTTTGACGATCTCACCATCGAAGAGAATATCCAAGTGGCCGCCGAACGACAGACTGCCAAGAGTTTCTTGGCCGATTTGGTTCGTCCGGGACGCAAGCGCGATCACAGTGGCGTTGATTTTGCGTTTGAAGTACTTGGTATTGGCGATTTGGCCAAGAAGTATCCAAATGAGATCAGTCAAGGTCAGCGCAAGTTGGTCTCGGCAGCTCGAGCACTTGCTGCTCGTCCCGATCTCGTATGTATGGACGAACCTGCAGCCGGCTTGGATACAAGCGAATCCC
>JBIKOO010000117.1:0-4328 GCA_044358015.1 Ilumatobacteraceae bacterium | reverse complement strand
AACGCCTCAACTTCATCGAGTTCAAGATGCTTTTGGCCAGCAGATTTCAAAAGAGCCCGCGAGCCAAATAGATCGTGCAATAACTGTGCGGGTGTCAACACTGGCCACATGCGTTCAAATGCAACACGCATGTCATCATCACGTCGCAATTCTTCACGCACGTCGCGGTGCGACACATCGCCTTCGCGCCATGTCGCAGCCAGCGCCGACCAGACTTCGCCTTCAACCCACTTGCGTCCCGAATTATGTCGACGGAAACGGCGGCGCGCAGTTTTGATAATGCGTTCGGTTTCTTCGGCCCGCAAACGCACATATCCACTGCGGAAAGGCAACACCATGTCTTCGCGCAAAGGACGCTGCCGATCACGAACGGCCTTTTCAATCACGTCTGACATACGCTCGTCGCCCTTGACGCGCGCAGTCTCTGGTCGATCTTGTTCACCTGCGCTCATCGTCACCCAACGAACATCGGGTACGAGATCTTGCAAGATGACTTGTTCAATTCCGGCTTCGCCAAGCGATGGCAATACTCGTTCGATATACCGCAAGAACACGCGGTTCGGGCCAATCACCAAAACACCCTGATCTTCCAGGGGAAAACGATTGGTGTACAACAAGTACGCAGCGCGGTGCAGTGCCACGACGGTCTTACCCGTACCTGGTCCACCTTGCACCACCAGCACACCACTTTGTGGCGAACGAATGATTTCGTCTTGTTCAGCTTGAATCGTTGCAACGATGTCGCCCAACTGTCCGGTGCGACCACGTTCAATTGACGCCAACAATGTGCTGTAGCCACGCAAACCAGTTCCGGCTTGTGTAACAGTTCCTTCACCGTCGGCAACCAGACCTTCGTCGTGCCCAATACCTAAGTGACCTTCACCGAATAATTCGTCTTCGATTCCGAGCAACTTGTTTGATTGCACAATGAAGTGGCGACGGCGTGCCAAGTTCATGGGCTGGCGGCCAGTGGCGCGATAGAAAGGTTCGGCGATTGGCGCGCGCCAGTCAACAACAACCGGTTGACGCTTTTCATCGGATACCGCAAGTCGCCCAATATGAAAACTTTCGAGTTCGTCATTTTCGAGACGATCGATACGACCGAATACCAAAGCCGCGTCACCAAGATCAAGATCGGTCAGTCGTTTCACCAACGCATCGTCGATGGCATTGCGCTCAAAACGATTCTGAAAGGTTCCACCCAGTCCAGCCTCGGTATGACCGCGCAGTTTCAAGGCGTCTTCGCGACTCCGCACGAGGCAGTCGTAGGCATGATCGATATATGCCTGTTCGTCATCAAAATCTGGGTGTTGAGCGGTCATAAAGGGTTGATCAGCCTCGCCGTAGTTGAATAGTTCCTTGTATTGCTCTGAATTTCGTTACTCTTTCCCACAAAATCGGGCTTTCGGTACTCTACCTGCGTGTCACAATGGCTCGGCTAGTTGTGGGCCTTGAATGGGTGAACAGTGTGAATCAACCTGAAAAAAACAAAGGTGGAACGCCCGCAATCGTGGTTCTTGAGCAGGCCCAGGCCGAATTTTCGGTCCATAGCTTCACCAACGATGTGGCCCCAGGCGAACATGGCTACGGCAAAGCGGCGGCCCAGGCTCTTGGCGTTGAAGAAGATCGCGTGTTCAAGACCTTGCTCGTCACCTTGCAGGGCGGCTCAACCACTCATGCGGTCGGCGTTGTCCCTGTGTCGGGCAAGTTGTCGTTAAAAGGAATAGCGACTGCGCTGAGCGCCAAAAAGGCCGAGATGCTCGACCCAGTTGCGGCCGAACGAATGACCGGTTACGTGGTGGGCGGAATTAGTCCGTTCGGACAACGCAAAGTACTGCCCACAGTGATCGACGAAACCGCCACGTTGTGGGACACCATCTTTGTCTCGGGAGGCAAGCGCGGTTTAGACATCGAAGTGAGTCCCCACGACTTAGTACGGATTTTGTCGGCAACAGTGGCCGATATCTCCGGATAACCAGTTCTCAACCGCGCTCGTGCATCGACAGTTACGTCATGTGAACGGGAAAACTGAAGTTGTTCTGAGCCGCCAGCGGCGACTCAGAACAGATGCAATCAGAAACTGATCAGTAATTGATCAGTCAACGGCGCGAACGTCGCGGGCTTCATCGCCCTTGCGTCCGGGACCGACGTCGAACTCGACCTTTTGGCCCTCTTGGAGGGTCTTGAAGCCTGAAGACTGGATCTGTGAGAAGTGCACGAACACATCGGGACCGTCTTCACGGGAGATGAATCCATAACCTTTTTCTGCATTAAAAAACTTCACTGTGCCTAGAGCCACGGTGGTACTCATTTCTCTCTATTGCCGGACACTGTGCCCGTTGGGTTCTTACCCTACGCCCTCCGCGACCGATTTGTACATAGTTGGGTCCAATCGGCTAAATTTCATCCCCCACTTTGACAACAGTGCGAGATGACCCCGATACCGTCCTCACCGTGCGCGCCGCTTCCGAACCGTCACTGAACCCCGCTGACTACACCTTTGCTCATCAGATCCGGGTGCGCTTTTCAGAAACAGATGCCATGGGAATTGTGCATCACAGCAGGTACTTGCCCTATCTCGAAGAGACTCGTGTCGAGTACATGCGATCAATTGGTCAGTCGTACGCCAACTCGCGTGAGACCCTCGGCGACTCGGCAGTGCTTGAGGCCGCCGTTAAGTACCGCCAGCCGCTCAAATTCGACGAAGTCATGAATGTGCATCTGGTTTTGGCCGCCACCACTGGAGCCACGTTCACGATCAACTACTTGATCACCGTCGGCGAGCAAGTTGTCTCTACCGCCTCGACGCAACACGCATACGTGAACGCTCAGGGTCGACCTCAGCGCTTGCCCGCATGGATCAAAGAGCTCGCCACGAAATAAACCTTGGTTTTTCTGGTGGCAGGAATGTGCGGATTCCCGCACATTCCTGCCACCAGAAGCACTTACGGCAACAGCGAAACAACTGACACGATTGCGCGCGCATGGATAAGTGCTTCACCGTTAGCGAGCGTTGGACCGAGTTCAACAATGAACGCCGTGTCATCGGTAAAAGTTCGACCTTGCCACGTGGCTGCAACTCCGGTGTACGTGCCACCAGGAACACCCTTCAACGGCAAACCAGTGAGTCGTGAATACTCGCGTCGCAGCGGACCATCGGGGCCAGTTGACGGAGCGATACTGAATTCGTCTTGGTGAAACCACACCGTCATGTCTGGTCGTAGATACGAAACAAAGTCAACTATTGCTTGCGTTTCTGGTTCACTTGCCGCAGACGGACCGCTGTATTCCCAGTTGCCTGGTTCAGCAATGATTCCCCACTTGTATGGAAAGTTTCGATTGAGATCAACCTGATTGACGTTATGCCGTTGATTCAACGCAACGCCATCAGGGTTCATTTCTGGCAATAACCACAAGTCAACATTGGCCGGAATTTCTGTTGGCGACATGGCGCGCAGTTCGCGAATGACATCAAGGCCAGCCTGCTCGTCACCATGAATCACACCGATGACCAGAACAACAATCCGATTCGGATCATCAACTGCCAATTGCGCACCCGGGATATCAACTCGGTGAATCACTTCAATCGGTCGACTCTGCACTGACGTTCCGATGGATGTGGTGAGTTCGGTCGGCGGAAGCGTTGTGGTTGTTGATGTACTAGTGGTGCTCGTTGTTGTTGATGTGGTCGAAGTGACGATTGTTGGTTGGGGGGCTTCGGTCATCGGAGGGGTCTCCGAAGCTGAGCCAGAGCAGCCAGCAACGATCGCCGCTCCACACATAGCCAACAGAAGGCCTACCTGAACCGTTCGGACGCTCTTCACTCCAGCGAGGTTACGCTTTCATGTATGAGCAAGACCATCACCCAGAACAGCACTCCCCCGACACCCATCATTGACAGCCCTTCTGAATGGGTACGCGAACACATCGAGAGTTACGTCAAGACTGATGGCGCTGAAGGACACGACTGGAACGGTGTCCCCTGCATGTTGTTGACCACGCAGGGCCGCAAGACCGGATCGTGGAATCGCAGTGCATTGATTTACGGCACCGATGGCACCGACTTGGTGTTGATCGCATCAAAGGGCGGCGCACCCAGTCACCCACTGTGGTTTGAAAACTTGGTGCAGAACCCTCAGGTGTGGGTGCAGGTTGCCGCCGACAAATACTGGGCGACGGCACATGTCATTGATCCCGCTACTGACGCCGACAAGCGCACCAGCCTGTGGAAGTCAATGGCTGCCATTTGGCCGGGCTACGACGAGTATCAAACGAAGGCTGACGAAGTTGGTCGTGTGATTCCAGTTGTTGTGCTGACGCGCAACTAA
>JBIKOO010000116.1:0-4329 GCA_044358015.1 Ilumatobacteraceae bacterium | reverse complement strand
TGACGCAGTCATGGTTGTGGGCGGTGCCGGATTTTTAGGTTCACATATTGTCGACCGCTTGCTTGCAGAGAATTCTCGCGTTGATGTTGTTGACGATTTGTCGAGTGGTTCGTTGTCAAATCTCGCGGCTGCACGTTCGTCGTCGACTGAAGGTGCCCTGCGGATACATACCCTCGATGTCACGATTCCAGAATTTGTTGATGTTGTTCGTCTACGACGACCCGAGGTCATGTATATGACATCGTTGCTCACACCAACGCTGCGTGGTTCTGCAGGGTGCACGAAAAGTTACGCGATGGCAGTCGCAGTATTCGAGGCCGCGGTTCAGGCCAAGGTGGGCAAAGTGGTCGTTACCTTGCCAGCCACAGTTTTATACGGAGATGTGCCAACACGTGAGTTGCCGATTAAAGAAGATCGTGAACGTCGCCCCGTTGGTTTGCCTGGGGTAACCGCCAACGCAATTATTGAACTTTGCGAGTCGTATCGCCGCGACCACGGTATTGAATTTACGGTCTTGGCACTTCCGACCGTATACGGACCTCGTCAACAGATGAATAACAATGTGGTCTCGACATTTATGGCGGCTCGCGCGTCCTTGAACGAACCAACGATTTTTGGTGATGGAAAACAAACTCGAGATTTTCTCTTTGTTGACGACGCAGCTGATGCCGCATCTCGAGCGTGTGCCAAAGGTGGGGGATTGGTTTTACATATCGGAACTGGTCAACAGACCAGCATTAAAGATCTATGGCAAGTGATTGGCCAAGGTCTTGCGTCAACTACAGCAGTAAAGCCTGCGCATAGTTTGCAACGATTTGCGCTCTCGGCATCACGAGCTCGACTGCATCTCGGATGGTCATCGTGGACAACTCTTGCCGATGGCCTTGATCGAATGAGTCCCGAGCAGAATTGAATTAACGGAATAGGTCTTCTTGTGGTGGACGCACAATTTCGTTGATTGAAGATTCGCGCAGCCACGATGGGTCTAAACCACGTACGACGGCGACGGGAACACCGTTTGATTTGCCCATCACTAACTCTGCTGCTGAGGCAACTTCATCAGCAATTGAAACTTCGGTGACTTGCATCACGCGACCTAAGGCATCGGGGGTGCCACGAAGATCGAGGACTCCAGCGACACCGGCAACGCCAATTGCAACATCGGTGAGTCCCTTGCGCCAGGGCCGACCAAAAGTGTCAGAAATAATGATTCCCACGGAAACGCCAAGTTTGGCGCGGATGATGTCACGAATTCTTCGAGCCGAACGATCGCTGTCAATGGGCAAGAGTGCGGCCCATCCCCGTTCAACATTGGATAAATCAATTCCACTGTTAGCACAGATAAAGCCGTGTTTAGTTTCGGTGATGATGAGGTCTCCGCGACGGCGAACAACGCGCACACCTTCTTCTTCAACAAGAGCCTTGTGTGAAAGGGGATCATCGGGATCAATCTCAACCATGCGACCTTCGGCCTTTGAGACAATTTTTTGGGTGACGACAAGTACGTCGCCATCGAGAAGCGGTCCATTAGGTTCTTCACGGCATGCATCAACGATGACGTCACCCAACTGATCGCCAGGAACAATCTCGCCGATCCCAGTCACGCCCCAAGCAGTCATTCGTAATTGTGGCTGTTGATTTTGTTCATTCATGGCTTTCCTGACCTCGCTGCTTGCAAAACTTTACGGGCTAGTTCTTGGGTTATTTCAGGTGTGCGCATAATCGTGTCAGTGATGACACATTTCATTCCTTCGCGTTCAACGGCATTCTGCAGGGCTTCGTCTTGTTGGTCAATCACCAATGTTGAACATACGGGCGCATAAATGCGGGCCACTCCGACGACGGACGCTTCATGGCCAAGTTCGGTCAGCATTCGGTCTGCTGGACCTTTCAAGGCTGAACCAGCAACAATCGGTGAGATGGCGACAACTCGATCTCGATTGGTCCCGAGTGCTTGGTCTACCCCTGAAAGAGCACGAATTGGGCCAAGCGAAACGATCGGATTCGACGGAGCGATGATGATTGCTTCAGACGAGTCGAGTAAGTCGAGGAATATCGGTTGAGCGGTCGATGCGCCAACAAACTGGACGCCGGTGACAGGTACACCGTGGCGTCGTTGAACGAAATACTCTTGGAAAGACACTTTTGATGTCTGTCCGTCTTCAATGATGTCAACTTTGGTTGAGACGACATCGTTAGACATGGGAATCATGCGGAAGTTGAGACCCCACGCTCGAGCAATTTCCTGAGTGACGGTCGCGAGCGTTGCGCCCTCAGCAATTCGGGCGGTTCGATACAAGTGGGTGGCTAGATCGCGATCACCTAAATTGAACCAAGTCCCCGCCGCGCTAGAACTCTGCGGCTTCGCATCTTGATAGCGCGCTAATGACTCCATGACCCGCCAAGATTCATTGGCAAGCCCCCAGCCGCGCCCAGGATCGATGGCGTTGGCGACGGTGTAAGTGACGGTGTCGAGATCTGGCGAAATGTTGAGACCATGCATGATCGTGTCGTCACCGGTATTGACCACAACAGAAATTTCTGTTGGGTCCACTTCAAGAACTAGACCGCGTAAAAAGCGCGCCGCTCCAACACCACCTGCGAGGACAGTAATCATGCTCCCATTATTCCTTCTGGTCTTTCGTTTCAATCGCTATTTCACGAGGTCGTTGTAGAGATTGACTAACTGCTGAGCCGTTTTCTCCCATGAGAAGGATTGCAACTGAGTTGCGCCCGCTGCCTGAAGTTTGATGCGGAGTTCGGAGTTGGTCGCCACATTGATCAAAGCCTCAGCAAGCGCCGGCACGTCTAATGGATCAATCAAAATCGCGGCTGTTCCTGACACTTCGGGGATTGATCCGCGCGTTGACCCAACGATCGGGAGATTTGCGGACATTGCTTCCAAAAGTGGAAAACCGAAACCCTCATCAAGTGACGGGTAGGCCATCGCGGTGGCTTGTTGATAGAGCCACGCAATGTTGTCGTCGGTGACCCGACCAATGAGATGAACGCGTTCCGCCAGTTTGGGGGACAACGAATCAATGGCCTGCTGAAGCAGCGCGCTGTCGTCTCCTGCGGAACCAGCAATCACCAACTGCAGATCAGAGTTCTCGTGTGCGGCGAGGGCAAAGGCCTCAACGAGGCGCGGATAATTCTTGCGTTTTTCCGCGGTTCCAATGGCCACGATGAACGGGGCGTCACCCATGTCGGATAGAGCATCGGGACGAGTTGTTCGTGAACTTGTTGAGCGATGTTCGGGCGCACCTAAATAGATCATCTCGATGCGAACTGTGGGAAAAAGTTCGCGGAGAGTTGTGGCCGTCGCGTGCGAAGAAGCATGAACGACGGCTCCGGTTTGAATGGCTCGCCGTAATGCTTTCATTGCGTCATTGGTTATTGAAGAGCATTGTGCAGGATTGAGAAGTGCCCAGCAGTCATACACCGTGACGACTCGCGGCAGTTTTGTGGGCGGGACGACATAGTTCATCCCGTGTACAAGTTGGATGCCCTTGAGGAATGGGTCGACTGGTGGAAAATTTCGTTGACCCCAACTTTTGATGGACATCCCGGCTGGAAATGGGAGTCGTTGAGTGTTTTCGTGCAATTTCGCCCGAAAACTTACGACGTATTCGGTGAGATTGACCGAAGTTTGTCGACGAAGTTGTCGAACCATCCCATCGACGGCTCGGCCGACGCCCGTGATCGGACCATGGAGCGGGCCAACATCGACTCCGACTCTGATCACGAGAAACTCCTGAGATTGCAAGGCATTAAGCCGATCGTAGGTCCTGAAGCGTAAGATAGGGCAGTTCAGTAGCGATCCGCCGATTGCCCAATCCAGGAGTCATTTGATGCCCCGAGCGTTTATCACCGGTATTACGGGTCAAGACGGCCAACACATGGCCGAATTCTTGCACAGCAAGGGATACGAGATTTTTGGCATGGTCAAGGGGCAGAGCAACCCCAAAGGTGACATGCTGCGCGATGAATTTCCCTATGTCAACATCGTCCCCGGTGACCTTGCGGACTTGCCGTCTTTGGTTAAGGCGATGGAAGTTGCTCAACCAGATGAGATCTACAACTTGGCAGCAATTTCGTTTGTGGCGCTGTCGTGGAACCAGGCTGAATTGACCGCGAACCTTACGGGTACGGGCGTTTTACGCATGCTTGAAGCAATGCGCATGGTCGGCGGTAATTCCAATAACAAGATGCGCTTCTATCAAGCCTCTTCATCAGAGATGTTCGGCAAGGTTCGTCAGATTCCACAGACTGAACTCACACCTTTCCACCCGCGTTCGCCATATGGTTGCGCCAAAGTTTTTGGTCATG
>JBIKOO010000190.1:0-4370 GCA_044358015.1 Ilumatobacteraceae bacterium | reverse complement strand
TCAAGGCTCCGATATGGCGGTAATCACCTTGGTCCATTTCGCGCCTCACATAGGCAACCGAACCATTTGCATCGCCCATTTTCCCCGAGCCTTGATAGCCGTAACCTTCGACCAAATTGGCTGTGATCGATGACTGAAATCCAAGACGCCACAACAATTTGTCACTTGCTTTTGCGAGAACTTCAGGACTTACTGTCAACAAGAAGTTTTCTTGTTGACGAATAAAACTCTTCACACACGAGTTGGTGATGACGTAGCGAAACTTGTCTGAATGATTCACTGCGCCGCCGTGCAAGAGTCGACCATCAAACATCAAGATGGTTCCGGCTTTTGCTTCGAGATTGATTGGCTTGGGCATCGAACCATACAAGGCATACGGCCCGCCCGTTCCGTTTGGTTTGTGAGAACCCGGAATAAACAGAGTTCCGCCATTCACCTCGTTGACATCTTGCAACACATACATCGTGTTCACTAACACTGGGGCCTCGCGCGGGTTGTACGGCGCGATGAAAGTTTGATCTTGATGCATCGGTTGCGGATGGCAATTTGGATACGAAATATTAGAAAGGAAACTGAAGTGATTCCAGCCGAATCCGAGCGTTTCGTCCAATAAACGCTCAATTATTGGGCCTGCTTGCACTCCGTCTGGATCATGCTCAAGACACTTCACAAAGTCATCGCCTTTATTCACGAGCGACCACACATGCTGTTGTGACTTCACGAGATACGCAATACCCAAGGCTCGTTCGGCAGCTGCTTGTTCTTCAATACGTGCACGCAAACGCGCACACTGTTCAGGTGACATCCCATCTTCAATGAGGCAATAGCCCCACTCGAAAAGATTCTGACGCATCACTGTGATGTCTTTGGTTGGCTGCGGAAGATCAATGTCTTTCCAGTATTCATGTTTACGCGCCACAGTCGTGTCGTAATACCAACCCTTGCCCCACTCAAGATCGGCGTCATCCTTAGGTGGAGTAAGCCACTGATTGTTCAAATAGATCGATACATAGGGTTCACCGGATTGCAAGAAATCGTTGTACGGCCGAAATGCATCAGTTGACGCGGCAGAAATTGCCTCTGCTGTGAACTCGTGTGGAATTGCCATGACCGATCCCCCCAAAACTTCAACGAAAACATTTGACGTTTGAGCCGACAGTACTCACCGAGTTTCGGTTGAAACGACTGCAGCACACTTCATTCTTCAAATTTCGGAATGAGAAAAATCTCAAGAAAAACAACGGAAATCCACCACCCACGCATTTTCATGAAATATGTTTACGGACATGAAGAAACGCGACCTCATCCAAGCAGTATCCGACCACACCGGTATCGACAAGAAGACGGCTACCGCAGCCGTTGAAGGTACGATCGACGTCATCTTGGCCAACGTGGCCAAGGGCGAAGTCGTCAACCTTTCCGGTTTTGCAAAATTCGCCAAGATCAAGCGTCCAGCACGCATGGGTCGTAACCCAGCAACGGGTGCAACCATCAAGATCGCCGCGAAGACCGTAGCCAAGATCACCGCACTCAAGGGCTTCAAGGACATCGCCCTGGGCGTTGCTCCGGCACCTAAGTTGAACAAGGCTGGCGCCGTTGCCGCAGCAGCAGCTGCTAAGGCTCCCGCCAAAAAGGCAGTTGCAAAAAAGGCCCCGGCCAAGAAAGCTCCTGCGAAGAAGGCTCCCGCCAAGAAGGCAGTTGCTAAGAAGGCCCCGGCCCGCAAGGCTCCCGCCAAGAAGGCAGTTGCTAAGAAGGCCCCGGCCCGCAAGGCTCCCGCCAAGAAGGCAGCCGCTAAAAAGCGCTGAGTAATTCCTAGTCCAGATATCTCGAATCCCCGTTGCGCAAGCAGCGGGGATTCTTTTTATTCACCATCAATGATTGGCAGCCCGACGTGGACACAGACCTGCATCAAAACCAAACACTTGAACAGCGATCTCATCTGAAGTTTCGTGAACGAACCCGGGATCTTGTCTTGGTCGCATTGGGACTGGTCTTTGCTGGTTACCACCTTCGAAATTCATATTTTTATCAAGACCAATGGGATGGCATCAGTCGGGCTCTGCATATGAGACCAATGCAAGCCATGACTACATCCATCAATGGGCATTTCATGATTCTCGATTATTGGATCCACCGCCTACAAGTGTCGGCCTTCGGACTTCAGAATCATTCATTCAGCATTGTGTGCATGCTTGTTTCTTTACTGACCCTCAACCTGGTCCTTTTATATGGCTTTCGCACATTAGGTCTGTCGGGTGTAACGAGTTCGCTGACTGCCACAGTGCTGACGTACATGGGTGCAGGAGCACAGAATTTTCTCTACGTCGCTCAGATTTTTCCGATTCTCTCGATCGCAGTGGGACTGCTCGCAGTCTTTTATGTCGTAGGCCATGAACCTTCTCAATACGCTGGCTTCGTCTTTGGCGTCGGCATCTTCATCTCAGTTCTACTTGACAGCGGGATGGCAACAATTGTTTTCCCTGCCGCGTTAGTCGTTGTCTATTGCAGATGGTCACTCCGACTCATTTGGCCAATTGCTCCGAGTTTGCTATTCCTGTGCATTTGGTATTTGACCGCAGATTTAAGTCCCCATTTTGCTTCCACCAAATATGAGCAACTGACCTTTGGTTTACACATCTTCCTCGAAAGCATCGGATCAATCATTGGATCAGGGCAAGTGGCCGGCCTATTTCTTGTTTTCATGTTCGGAGTCATAGCTCGAATTGGCCTACAACAGAAGATGTATTCCCAAGTAGAAAAAACAGTATGTCTCGCATTTTTAAGTTCGACTGCTTTGACGGTTATCGCTATTTCAATTTCCCGCGCTGGCGTTCCAGAATTCACATTGTTTGAAGCGAATCGGTACGCCCATAACATCGCAATTCCTTTTGTCATCGCCTTCATTCCGGTCGGAACCGTATTTCTTCGCTCTCTTGCACTTCAATTTCCCAATATTAGAAACCTGTATCTAGTGCGCTTCTTACCGATATTCCTCTTTGGTTTTGTTGTCATTTCAACCCAGCCAACTTTTGTTCAATACGAAAGCTCTTTCACAGCGAACAACATCAAGGTTCATCAGCTTGTCCAGGAGTCTGTTCAAGTCATCAGTCAAGGTTGTCCGGCGGGAACAACGCTTGATACAACGAGCAGACCAATTGGTCAGCTCAGTCCACAAGTAACGACTCAATTGTTATTTGACCTCATGATTAGAGATTCGCTACGCGCCGACGACACAATCACACCCAGTCAAGAAACCCTTAACATCATGTGCCTCCCACGCGGCGAATAATGACGCCAAGAAGCCTGAAGCATCAATACGGAAGGGTGTACGTGTTCTCGAGTTCGTCTTGCACCACTGTGGCTGGGTGATCGGTGGTATCGACCACCAATTCCTCATCCAAGATGCGCGACCGAAACGTCCATCCGGCGGGCAACTTCAACCGGCCGGTCAGGTCGCCAAGGTTTGACTGAGTCAGCGTTGGATCGACGCCCACGCAATAAGCCTGCATCACATACGCCTTGCCCTCTGGGTTGATGAGTTCGTACACAATCGAGCCAGCATCAAAAAAGAACACTGCACCACGGTTGACGTACCGCTCTTCGTACGAGACCGATGCCGGCGTGTCGCCCAAATCAACCGTCGCAATACGGCGCATCATGAGACCGTTGAATGCGCGCATCACTGGCTCGACCATGGCAACTTTGGTTCCGAGACCATCAAGCATCCAATAACGCGGGCCATTAAGTTTCACAAAAAGTGCACCCATATCTTTGGCGATTTCGTCCGCATTGAGTGTGTCCCACAATTCGGCGGGGCAATCATTAATCATTTGTGTGCCATAAACATCGGCCTGCAACTTTTCATCGCGCGACATGACTGCGAGCACCTCGCCATAGCGAACGCCTCGCATATCTGAAATGAGTCGTTGTGGTTTGTCTGTAGCCATTGCTAATCCCCCGCCGTGAATGATTAACGCCAAACTAGTGGCGTTTATTCTGCCACTACAAACAGATGCTGCTTCTTTTTGTTCTGGCAAGCCTCATCGTCAGTTCAATTGGACATATACCTCAATCTCTCGGGTGCTCAATTTTAACTACGTGCCTATGGATTGGATATCAGACCCCACCGTATGGAGCGCTCTCGCCGCTCTCCTCACCCTCGAGATTGTGCTCGGAGTTGACAATGTCGTCTTCATTTCAATTTTGGCTTCAAAGTTGCCCGTCGAAGAGCAAGAGAAGGCCCGCAAAATCGGTCTCCTTGCAGCTGGTGGCATGCGCGTCCTGTTACTACTCGCGGTCGGTTGGGTGATCACAGCGGTCGGCATGACGACATATGTGTGGGTCATGGTGATCGCCATTTTGACTGCGGT
>JBIKOO010000051.1:0-12146 GCA_044358015.1 Ilumatobacteraceae bacterium | reverse complement strand
AACAGCAGTCTCCAGTTACTTGCGCTGAAGAAATTCGAGGAAACCATGACGGTTCTGATGATTCTCGGACTGATCGTCCCCGTATCCGTATCCGTATCCGTATCCGTATCCGTATCCGTATCCGTATTTTCTCGTGGGATGCATGGTGATAATGGAGCCAAGCAGTGTTGTTCCAACATCTTGTAAGGTTGTAAGTGAGCGCTTTACTTCAGAATGCGTTGTTTTGCCGTGCTTCACGACGAGTATGGATCCGTCGGTATGCGAGGCCAAAATTGAGCCGTCAGCGACAACCAACATGGGGGCAGAGTCGATGATGACGTAATCAAAACGTGAGCGCAGTTCCGCGATGAGATTGCCTGCTGTTTGCGATCCAAGCAGTTCGCTCGGATTCGGTGGCACAGGGCCCGACGAGAGAAAGGTCAAGTTGCTGAAACGTGTTTCCTGAAGCACTTCGTCCAGGGTTGCACTTCTGCTCAGAACATTGCTAAAACCAACTGACTGCACCACATCTAAATACTGCGCCAATCGCGGTCGGCGCAGGTCGCCGTCAACCAATAAAACTTTTTGATCAGCCTCGGCGAGTGCCAGAGCAATATTCAAACTAACTGTTGTCTTTCCTTCGCCTGGAGAACCGCTTCCGACTGCGATGACACGCGGGGGTGAATCAACCGCGAGAAATTGCAGATTTGTACGAATTTTTCGAAAAGCTTCAGCGGGCGCTGAAGAAAGGTCAGAAAATTCCAAGGCGTGTTTTTCGCGCAAATCTTTGCTGAGGGGCACCAAACCAATGACACCAGAGTTGGTGTCATTTTCAAGAGATTCACCATTCTGAATGGTGTTGTCAAGCGAGTCACGAAGGAGCGCAAGGCCAAAACCAAACAGCAATCCAAGAATGACACCAAGAGCAAGATTGCGAATCGGACTTGGTAGAACGGGACTTTGAGGGGTTGTAGCTTGTTGCTCGACGACCACTCGGGCATCAGGGATGTTTCCGACATCAGGCGTCTCGAGTTCGCTGATCATAACTACGAACTCTTCCGAAAGCGCATTAGCGATATCTCGGGCAACTTGAGGAGACTCGTCCAAAACGGACACGTTGATCAAAACAGTATTTGGTTTCGATTTTGCGCTCACTCTGGATTGAAGTAACCCGACCGACATATCGAGGTTGAGGCGGTCAATCGTACGTTGTGCTAAAGTGGCTCCAGTGGCCAACTCTGCATATGAAAGGACTCGTTCCTGAGAGTACCGGCTTCCTTGATACAGTTCGTTGGCTGACGAACCGCTAGCAGTCGAGACAAAGAGTCGAGTGGAGGCTTGGTAGAGCGGGGTTGTCGAAATTGTGTACGCCACAGCTCCAAAAATTGTAAAGATTGCGGTGAGGAATATTGTTAACCAACGGCTTCGAAGGAGTTTGATGAAGTCCTGGATTTTCACATTCCAACCTTTACTTTGTGCATAAGCAAATAAGTGTATCTTTCACCTATTCACAATTCATTGATCTGGATTTTATGGCGAAGAAAATCGGCGAGAAAATCAGATTTACAATAAGGTTTGGTTGGAAAAGTCATCTCTTCCATACTGTTTTGGCCAACACACACATGCCTCAGCCGTCATTCGTTTTTTCGCTAGACATCAATACCGCGGGGGAGTTGCTCAGCGCTCCACCCCAGCAGAACTGAGCCTTGGCGACATGCGAAGCGGTCGGTCATGCCGGCGACGTACTCAACTGCTGACCGTTGGGCCTCAACCGAGCCACTCGTTGCCCTGAGCGCCTCGGGGAGATGAATAGGCGCGGCAGTGTAGAACTCAACGAGTGCTCGCAATAAAGCGATGACTTGATCGGCTTGATGTCGACTTTCGGGTCGTAAGTACACCTGCTCGTAATTGAATTTGCGAAAGGCGGCGAGAGCTTCAGCGATATCGGGTTCCATGCCGATACGCCCACTATTCATTGCGGCCCGCACCATGGAGGTAATGAATGCACCCAGTTGTTGCGACCGTGTGGTTCCACAACGTGAGGTCACGAGTGCAGGCAATTCTTCGGGGGTGACGATTCCAGCGTCGACAGCATCTTCGAAGTCATGGCACACGTAGGCAATACGATCGGCCCAACTCACAACTTCGGCTTCAGGTGTGCCGGGTGCGGGTCGGCTCCATGAATGATTGCGAATACCGTCGAGAGTTTCGCGGCACAGGTTTAAAGGAACGAGTGTGATGTCGGCGCCCCATACAGCATGATCAAAGCCGCCTTCGACAAACGGGGCCAGTGCATCCTCGCTGGCATGCCCACCTGGACCATGACCGCAGTCATGACCGAGAGCGATGGCTTCGGTGAGCGTGACATTGAGTCCGAGTGGGCGAGCCACCGATGCTGCAACTTGAGCAACTTCAATGGCATGAGTGAGGCGAGTTCGTTGGTGATCGTCTGGAAAGACAAACACTTGGGTTTTGCCGGCGAGACGTCGAAACGCTGAGGCATGCAAAATGCGGTCACGATCGCGTTCGAAACATGTGCGTAATGGGTCGGCTTCTTCGGGGACGGCCCGGTTACCCGCGTCATGTGAACGGGTCGCGAGGCGACTGAGTGACGACTCCAGGAACTCTTCGCGTTCGGACCGCGAGCGACTACCAATTGACCCTGTGCCGGCCCACGAGTCGGTATGGGCCAAGGTAATGCCAACTGGCGATGTCGAGCCCGACATTGTTCCGGCCCAACGTTCGGCGCGTTCTTGCATATCAGGATCAATAGGGAGCGAAGGTGACGCCGGTTGTGATGCTGTTTGATGGGGTTCATTGCTCACGACACAACAATACGTCGGGGGTGAGGCAACCAACGGGGGTATCGTGGGCGGGTAATAGTGAGAGGTCCTGATGAGTCATTTCGTCGACGAATGCCAATTGAATGTGCGCGCCGGCGACGGTGGAGCTGGATGCGTGTCTTTCCGTCGTGAAGGCCCTGAAGCTATGGGAGGACCCAACGGCGGTGACGGTGGTCAAGGCGGAGACGTCTGGTTGATCGCTGACCGCAACGTGGCCTCTCTCTTGGCATTTCGTGATCACCCCCACCGAATCGCTGGTAACGGCGTTCACGGTAAAGGTAAGGACCTCCACGGTAAGCGTGGCGAGGTGATGGAAGTGCGTGTTCCTGAAGGCACCTTGATTCGCGATATGTACACCGATGAGGTCCTTGCCGACTTAACGAATCATGGTGACCGTTGGATGGCTGCTGGCGGCGGCCGTGGTGGACGAGGTAACGCGCGATTCATGGCGAATCGTCGCAAAGCGCCCAACTTCGCCGAGCAAGGTGAAAAAGGTGAAGAGCGTTGGCTCAAACTTGAACTCAAACTCATTGCTGATGTCGCACTCGTTGGATTTCCCAATGCCGGCAAGAGCACGCTCATTAGCGTGATTTCGGCTGCGAAACCCAAGATCGCGGCGTATCCGTTCACCACGCTTGAACCGAACTTGGGTGTTGTACGTATCGACAATGTCACCGAATTTGTCGTCGCCGATATCCCAGGTTTGATCGAAGGTGCTGCTGAAGGAAAGGGTCTCGGTCATCAGTTCTTGCGTCATGTGGAGCGCGCCCGAGTGCTGTGCATCTTGATTGACCTTGCGCCAGTTGACGACACGTCGCCGCAAGCGCAACTTGACATCTTGTTACGTGAACTCGAATCGTATGATCCACAACTTCTTGAACGCCCGCGCGTCATCGTCGGAACCAAGACCGATTCGGCCACAGTGGAAATGGTTGATGAGTGGGATGGCATGTTGATCTCGGCAATCACCAATCAAGGTCTACGTGAACTTGTTGGTCGACTCGCTTCATTGGTTCACTCTGCTCGCCAAGAATTACCGGTACTTGAAGGCCGAGTGATCTTGAAACCTGAATCTGAAGGTTCATGGGTTGAAAAACTCGGTCAAGGCGGGTTCAGGGTTCATGGACGCAAAGCAGAGCGAGCCGTTCACCTCAACGATGTAACAACGCCCGAAGCGATGTCATATATCAGCGAGCGTTTGAAGAAGTTGGGAGTTCCACGCTTGTTGTCGCGCGCTGGTGCTGTGGCTGGTGATGTGGTGTGGATTGGTGATTTCTCGTTTGACTACGCTCCGGATATGTGAAGGTTGTTTCGATGCGTGTCGTTGCCAAAATCGGAACATCGTCGCTCACTGATGATGTAGGCGTGATTGATCGCGCCATGATTGCCAATATCTGTCGGCAAATTGCGCAATTGCGTGCCGATGGACATGAGGTCGTTCTCGTGACATCAGGAGCCGTGTCCGCAGGCGTTTCAGCGCTCGGCATGAAAGAACGTCCAAGCGATATTCGCACACTGCAAGCTCTTGCTGCGGCTGGTCAAAGTCGTTTGATGGAGGTCTATAACGCCGAGTTTGGTAGTCATGGTCTCGTTGCTGCCCAGGTACTGCTTGTACCGCACGACTTTGTTGATCGCACTCAGTACCTGCACGCTCGTGACACCCTTGAGCGTCTGATTGAACTTGGCTGTGTTCCTGTCGTCAACGAGAACGATGCGATCGCTAACGATGAAATTCGTTTCGGCGATAACGACCATATTTCGGCTTTGTTATCGCACCTTCTCAAGGCTGATGTGCTGATTTTGTTGACCGATATTGAAGGTCTGTACACATCTGATCCACGTAGTGATTCCTCGGCCACGTTGATTACCGATGTTTACGAAGGTGACCCACTGATGAGTGTTGATGCTGGAGCATCTGGGTCGAACCGTGGTAGCGGTGGAATGGCCTCAAAGCTCTCGGCTGCACGAATCGCTTCATGGTCGGGGGTGCGGGCGGTTATTGCGCGTGCCGATATCGCCGATGTGTTGAATGGAATCGTGGCTGGTGCCATCGCGCAAATTTCGACAATCGGTACAACCTTTCACGGTTCAGATCGCAACTTGTCAGCACGCCAGTTATGGGTGGCGTTCGCGAGCGAAGTCAGTGGTCGTGTGCATATTGACGCGGGGGCATCGCAGGTGCTTGTACGCGGCACAGTGTCTTTGCTGCCCGCTGGAGTTGTTCGTGTTGAAGGCGATTTTGAATCAGGCGAAACCATTGAAATCGTTTCTGATGACGGAACATTGCTCGCCCGTGGAAGCGCTTCTATGTCAAGCGCTCAAGTCACGCAATCAGCTGGTCGACGATCAACCGATCTTGACGATGGTTTTCCGCAAGTTGTGGTGCATCGGGATGCGCTGGTTCTATTGCCCCGATGAGTCGGTTGAAGTTGAATTTCGGTTTGCGATCAGTCGTTGACTGACTGACCTGATGCCATTGACCTCAGGAACTCGAAAGAGAGTGAGGGCGCCAAGGTAGACCAGCAGCCCGATGACGATGCCGACTGAAATTTTGAAGACAGCCCCAAAGCCATCGTTATCGCCGACTGGTTTGAGAGCGAGCCATAAGACAGCACCCATCACTGCCGCGGCGGCCAACATACGCGCCAAGCTCAGAAGTACATCGCCGACTGGGAATGTGCGAACTTTGATACGCAAGACAAACAGAGCGACGACGGCTCCAATGACGTATGACGCCGCAAATGCAACACCGAGTCCGAGTACCCCGTATGCGCCGACAAGTGCGAAGGCCAAAATAATGTTCAATACGTTCTGAACGAGGTTGATCAAAAACGGAGTACGCGTGTCTTGGTGTGCGTAAAAGCCCCGTAATGCAAAGAGGTAAATCGAATAGCCGACGAGACCTAGTGACAAGCCAGCCAACGCCCGTGACGTTGTAATGCTTGCACTCACGCTGAATTCTCCGTGTTGTAAGAGAGCGCCAATGATCGGGCGAGACATCACTAAAAATGCGAACGCTGCGGGGAAAGTCAGCAGGCCTACTAAACGTAAACCAAGGGCAGTACGTTCGACGAAGGCTTCGCGGTCGCGACGGGCTACTGCGCGCGCCATTTCGGGAATGAAAGTTGTCGCAATACTCATTGCTAAGAGACCGTGCGGAAAATAGAAGAAAGTAGTGGCTTTGGTGAAAGCGTCTTGTCCGCCACTGCCGGGCTCGGCGAGATTCTTGATGACGATCACTGTTGCTTGATTGGCCATGACATAACCGAAAGTCCACCCAGACAAGCGCATGAGGTGACGGACGGCAGGATGTCGAGGCCGAAAGCGAAAGCGGAAATTCAACCCTGCTTGATGTATCGCGGGCAACAGTATGAGTGCTTGTAAGGCGATTCCGCCCGTTGCTCCTAAGCCGAGAAGCCACCGAAATGAGGGGCTATTGAGAACTTCGACGAGAGGAATTCCGTTGTCGGGATGATTCAACAAAATCGGTACGTAGAGAAGCGAACAAATAATGACAATATTCGCCAGGACTGGCGACCATGCTGCAGCGAAAAAGCGACGCTGGGCATTGAGCAATGAACCTAAGACCGCTGAGACTCCATAGAAAAAGATTTGTAGCAAAAAGATTCGGGTGAGAGCAGTACCAACGGTGCGGAATTGATTGGCGTCGATACCGTCGGCAGGGTTGAGTGAAAATACGCGGAAAACCCACGGAGCGAAAAACACGGCGATCGTAGTAATGAATGTCAACGCGACGATCGCGGTTCCGACAACGGCTTCAGCGGAATCTCGATCGTCATCTTCAAGCATGCGAGTGAACATCGGGACGAGAGCTGCCGATAAAACTCCACCGAGCAAGAGTTCATATACGGCGTTAGGGGAGTTGTTGGCCCCGTCGTATGCATCAGCAAGCGCGGTTTGGCCGATAATGACTCCAAAGACGATGACTTTCAACATTCCGGTGAGGCGCGACAAACCAGTGCCGAGAGCGACGATGGCGTTACTTCGGAGCAAACTGTTGCCCTCTGGTGAAGTTGAGAGATCAGACAAAGACGTGGGCTCGCCAGCGGCGGTCACCTCGTTTGACTGCATCTCCTCACTGTTCATCGCTGTACAGGGTAGGTCGTAGAAAGGGCTAGTTTGACTCATTCCGTCGGCAGAATTCTTGTGTCTGAGCCTCAACTTGTAGGGTGAATGACATGGAACATCGTTTTTCTTCCGTCCAGCAGGTCCGTGACAGCCTGAAGGACGTCAATTATCTCGCCGATGATGGCATCGCTGGCGTCGCATTCTTAGCGGACCGATTAGCAAAGCCCATCTTGGTCGAAGGACCAGCTGGAACGGGTAAAACCCAGTTGGCCAAAAGCGTCGCAGAAATGCTCGGCGCACGGCTGATCCGCTTGCAGTGTTACGAAGGCCTAGACGAGTCAAAGGCCTTGTACGAATGGAACTACAAGAAGCAGTTGTTGCGTATTCAGGCCGACAAGAACAGCGATTCATGGAGTGAAGTTCACGATGACATCTTCAGTCGCGAATTCCTTTTGACCCGTCCGCTTCTCGAAGCAATTAGCGCTCCAGATCCGGTCGTGCTGTTGATTGACGAAGTCGATCGTGTCGAAGTCGAGACCGAAGCTTTGCTGCTTGAAATCTTGTCGGAATATCAGGTGTCAATTCCTGAACTCGGAACGATTACGGCAACGCAAATCCCCATGGTGTTTTTGACTTCAAACAACACACGTGAACTGTCAGAAGCCCTCAAGCGTCGTTGTTTGTACTTGCACGTTGACTATCCGTCAATGGAGCGCGAAAAGGAAATTGTTCTAGCGAAAGTTCCCGACATCACCGAGAACTTGGCTGATCAAGTGGCGCGCATCGTGCGCAGTATTCGTCAGCTTGATTTGAAGAAGGCACCAAGCGTCAGCGAAACCCTCGACTGGGCTCGCACCATGATGTTGCTCAATATCGATTCAATTGATGCTCAGACTGCCAAGGAAACTTTGCACGTTTTGCTGAAGTATCAGTCAGATATTGCTAAGGCTGCCAAAGAACTTTCCGTCGACTTGACCTGATCAGAACTGTTGTCTGTCGCTCATGCTTGATCTACTTTCTGGATTTGTTCAAGAACTTCGCAATGCCGGCCTGCCGGTTTCATTGACTGAAAATCTTGATGCCATGGAAGCGGTTCGACATATCCCGCTGGAAGATCGTGATGCATTTAAGTATGCACTCGGCGCAACCATGGTGAAGAACAGCGCCCACTGGCGTTCGTTTGAGACGGTGTTTGAGGTGTATTTCTCGATGCGCGGACCCGAATACAAAATCGGTGAAGGCGCCGAGGATGATCTCGAGCAAATGTGGCGCGAGATGCAAGAGCAAATGCAGCAACAGCAAGGTGAAGGTAAGGGTTCATCCGGCGGGATGGACAGCCTGACTCCTGAAGAGATCGCGCAGATGCTCATGAAGGCCTTGATGAACGGCGATCAGGCTCTGATGCGGGCATTGGCAAAGCAATCAGTGCAGCGGTTTGCAGGTATGGAGCCAGGGCGTCCGGTAGGTGGGACGTACTACCTGTACCGAACCTTGCGCAATCTTGATCTCGACAACATGTTGCAAAAACTCATGGAAGCGAGCAAACAAGAAGTCGGTGGTGAACTGACTGCACTTGAAGAGCGCCTAGAAAAAGATGAATACGAAAGCCGTATTGATCAATTCAAAAAGGAAATCGAAGCTGAAATTCGCCGGCGTTTAGTCGCCGATCGTGGTGCCGAAGCGATGGCCAAGACTTTGCGTAAGCCTCTTCCTGAAGATGTTGAATTCATGCACGCCAGTCGTGATGAAATGCAAGCATTAAAGAAATCGTTGTATCCGCTCACGCGTAAGTTGGCGGCTCGACTAGCTCGCAAGCGTCGTCATGGTCGCAAGGGACCACTCGATTTCCGCAATACGGTTCGTCATTCACTTTCGTATGGCGGAACTCCGGCCGAGCCAAAGTTCAAGCAGCCGCGACCCTCTAAGCCCGAACTTATGGTTGTTGCTGATATCTCTGGAAGTGTGGCCGCATTTGCGCGCTTCACATTGATGTTGGTCTACGCAATTCAAGGCCAATTCTCCAAAGTGCGATCTTTCGTTTTCATTGATGGAATTGACGAAGTGACCGAGTTCTTTAAAGGTACTGATGACATCAGCGAAGCCATCCATCGGGTGAATACTGAAGCAGACGTCGTGTGGGTTGATGGTCATAGCGACTACGGCCATGCCTTCGAAGTTTTCTGGGACAAGTACGGCAAGGACATTGGCCCAAAGACAACGGTGTTGTTCTTAGGTGATGCGCGAAATAACTATCACGCATCACAGGCTTGGGTGATCAAAGAGATCCGTTCCAAGGCTCGTCAGGTGTATTGGTTGAATCCTGAACCTAAGTCGTACTGGAACACTGGTGACTCAATCGTCGGTGAATACGCCGCTCATACCGATGGTGCTTATGAGTGTCGTAATTTGCGCCAACTTGAAGCATTCGTGGAGAAGCTGGTTTAGTTTCAGATGACGCGTCTCATTTTTGTTCGTCACGGCGAATCGCAAGTCACTGTCAATCGTGTTGTTGGCGGACCGCGGTCGTGTATCGGTTTGTCCGATCTAGGTCGTCGTCAGGCTGTGAGCTTGCGTGATCGGTGGACGCAGACGTCAGAGTTCACTCCCGATCTCGTGATCTCGAGTGCCTACCCACGAGCCAAAGAGACCGCCGAGATAGTGTTGCCGGCGTTTGCTGGTCAGTCGATTGAAGTCATCCCCGAATTTGGTGAGCATGACCCAGGCCCACAGTGCGACGGCTTGAAGTACACCGAATTCACCGAACGATTTGGTGATCCCGATTGGGAGAACGATCCGTATGGAGTCACTTTCCCAGGTGGCGAGACGATTGCTGAATTTCAAATTCGTATCGGAACCGCAATTCGCTCCCTCGTTGATCGAATCGGCGACGGCACGGCAATCATTTTTTGCCATGGCGGAGTTGTTGACACTGCGTTGCGTCAGGCGATGCGCGCCTCGGGTACCGGAATCTTTGAAATTCACACGAAGAACACGTCGATAACTGAGTTTGTCATTGTGCGACCAGGGCGTTGGCGAGTCGTTCGCTATAACGATGCGGCGCACACTGCAGATTTGCCAGTGTCAACCAATCGCCCCGAAGATTTCTGATACAAAGTTCACCGATGAGTGAGTTGCGGCGCCCCGATGTCATTGTGGTCGGCGCTGGTTCAGCGGGCTGTGTGCTGGCCGATCGATTATCGCAACAAGGTATTTCAATTTTAGTGCTTGAGGCTGGTCCCGATATAGCTCATGGCCAAACGCCTGAAGGTATTGACGGGAATTCTTTTTTTGCCGCACTGGAAGAACCTGGTCGTCGTTGGCCCGATCTCGTAGCCCAACGGGTTGTTGGACAAGAGCGCCGTGAATATGCGCGCGGTCGCGGTGTTGGTGGATCTTCGGCAGTCAATGCAATGTTGGGACTATGGGGCGAAGTTGAGGACTACGACTCGTGGGAGCGCGACTTCGGTTGCGTTGGTTGGTCATGGCGTGATGTTGAGCCGTATTTTCGGCGAATAGAAGTTCCTTTGACTCAAGCTGATGTTGGTGACCCGTCGCGAATTGGTGCCGGATTATTTGAAGCGTGCCGAACCGAAGGATGGTTGTGGCATCGTGGACCGTATCCACTTGGTGCGGTTGGTAGTGATGTCGGTCCGGCGATGTTGACCCGCACTCAAGATGGTCATCGAGTTTCTGCCGCAGATATCTATTTGAATCGAGCTCGTCAACGTCCGAATGTGCAAGTTGTCTGTGATGTGCTTGTTGACCGCGTTGCCATTGAGAACGACCAAGCAGTTGGGGTCGTACTTGCCGATGGCACGTTCATCGCGGCAGCAGAAGTAGTTGTGGCGGCGGGGGCAATTCATTCACCCGCGATTTTGTTGCGCAGCAAAATTGATCGACATGGGATCGGTCAAGGTTTGCAAGATCATCCATCAGCACCGTTAACAATTGCGCTCGCCGAGTCGTGTTCTCCCCATGAATTGGCCGTGACAACTTTGGCGCGATTTACATCGGGTATAGAGCCAGCCGATTTGCAACTACTTCCCATTGATCATCTGGGTGAAAGTTCTGAGGGCTACGGATTGTTGAGCGTGGCTTTGATGATGTCTCGATCGCGAGGACGAATCACCTTGGAGTCGATGGATGCAAACGTTGATCCGATTATTGACTTTAATTTGTTGGCCGATGAGCGCGATATTGAAGCCCTATCATTTGGTGTTGCGGTGGCGCGGCACTTACTTGAGCAACCAGCAATGAAGAAAGTGGCATCAGAAATTTTCATTGACGATGTCGGAACTCCGTTGTCGGCACTGGGCGACAGTGCTGATGAGATTGCTGCTTGGTTGAAATCTCGCACTGGTGATTACGTGCACGCGGCCGGAACCTGCGCCATGGGTGACTTGGCAAACGAGAAGGCAGTGGTCGACACGGTTGGGCGGGTGCACGGAATCAAGAATCTGCGCGTGTGTGACGCGTCAATCTTCCCGATGTTGCCCCGTGCCAATACTCATTTCCCAGTCATGATGGCAGCCGAACTCATCGCCGATCGCTGGCAGATTCCTGAATAACGGCCGTTTTGTCGGGCATGGCGCACTGTGCCATACCCCTTGGGCAGGGTTCAGATATGAACTTCCCGAACCAGCCCCGCCGCACCAAAATCCACCTTGCTCAGATTGCTCCGGCCTCGCTGGACAGCTCGTCCACGCTGATCGATTGCGGCACTTGTGTGATGCGTGAAACCGATGCCTGCGCAGATTGTGTCGTGACCTTCTTGTTCCAAGAGGCTTCAGAAGAGCTTGAAAATGATGAATTGGCTCATATTGGTGCCGAGTCCATGGCAGTTGTGTTCGATATCTCAGAGATTCGGGCCATGCGTGCCCTCGCTGAGGCTGGTTTAGTGCCTACGCTTCGTCATCGTGCATCGGGTTAAGCGAGATAGTCCTCCAGTTGATACCACCGACCCTGCATATCTCGAATCCCTCCTGCAATTTGCTCGTGAGCTCGGGCTTGACCGTGTTGGAGTCACTGATGCCTCGCCTCTGAGTCGAGCACGCGTTGCCATTGACGATCGCAATGCCCGCGGTCTGAGTGACACTATGGGTTTCACTTATCGCAATCCATCTCGGTCAACCGATCCGAACACCGCTGTAGAGGGAGCGCGTTCAATCATTGTGGCCGCACGCAGTTACCACTCTGATCAACCTGATCATCCGGGTGGTATTTCTGCTCGCGTCG
>JBIKOO010000043.1:0-14095 GCA_044358015.1 Ilumatobacteraceae bacterium | reverse complement strand
TCGAGCCAGTGACCAACACCCACAGCGACATCGCCGCCCGACGGCGTTCAACCGAATTTCGTCTTGTGCTGATGGCGGGAATCATCACTGCCGGCGCCTACACCTTGGCCTCACTTGGTCAGAACTCGATCATTCCCCCACGGATCTTGCCGTTCTTAGCGGCGTTGCTCTTGGTCTTAATGTCAGCACATATTGGCGTACGGTGGTTGGCACACGGTGCAGATTCAACTTTGCTTCCTGTTGCAACACTTCTAAATGGAATCGGCTACGTGATGATCGCACGTTTATCTGAACGCCTCGCCGGTTTACAAACAACATGGACGTTTGTCGGAGTAGCGGCGTTCGTGGGTGTTCTCTTTGTCATTCAGCGAGTAAATGATCTAGCCCGTTATAAATGGACGTTTTTCTTCATTGGTGCTGGTCTTTTGCTTTTGCCCATGGTTCCCGGTTTCGGCTTTTCATCGGGTGGTGCGCGCATTTGGGTCAGCATCGGTCCCATCAACTTTCAACCAGGTGAGTTTGCCAAAATTGCGCTCGCACTTTTCATTGCTGGTTACCTTGCTGATAATCGCGAACTCATTGCTGCGGGCACTTGGAAAGTCGGTCGGTTCTATTTGCCCGAACCACGACACCTCTTACCGCTTCTTGCAGCATGGGGATTTTCAGTAGTCGTCATGGTTGGGCAAAAGGATTTGGGTTCAAGCCTCTTGTTCTTCACATTGTTCATCGTGATGGTGTGGGTGGCAACAGAGAAATCAAGTTTCTTGGTAATTGGATTAGGGCTCTTTGCGGCTGGCGCAACCGCGGCATATTTCATGTTTGATCATGTGCAAACGCGAGTTGCAATATGGCTTGACCCATGGAGTCGCTATGAAGGCAAGGGTTACCAAATTGCCCAGGCAATGTATGCACTTGGTAGTGGCGGAGTTGGTGGAACCGGATTAGGTCTTGGCGATCCCACGCGAATCCCTGAAGCGAAGAACGATTTCATCTTTGCCGCAATCGGAGAAGAACTCGGTCTCTTCGGTTCCACAGCAATTCTGATCGCCTATCTCTTGATGATCGGTGCTGGTCTTCGAACGGCGATGCGCACAACTCGACCGTTCGAAAAACTCTTGGCGGTCGGGCTGACCACAATTCTTGGAATGCAAGCCTTCATCATTATTGGTGGAGTGATTCGTGTTGTTCCCCTGACCGGAATCACGCTCCCCTTTGTGAGTTATGGCGGTTCAAGTTTGGTCGCCAACTACGTGTTGTTGGCATTGTTAATTCGGGTCAGCGACAGTTCAGCTCGACGTCTCGGCGAAATCCCTGACACCGCAACTTTTGGAGAGCGCTTCGCTACTCGACTTGCACAACGACGAATCAAACGTCATCCAGAAGAACTTGAGGCGATGTCGTGAACCTACGTATTCGTCGCCTCGCTGTTGTTCTCATCGTGCTGTATGCCATCTTGTTTGTGCAACTCAATTTCATTCAGGTCGGCCAAAAGCCAACTCTTGATGCCGACACCCGTAATACCCGACAAACCGTTCGCGACTACAACGACCCCCGCGGCGATATCACAACAAGTGACGGTGTCGTCATTGCAACGTCGGTTCGCAACGAGGCGGGCAGTGAATTTGATTGGCAACGCACATATCCAGAAGGTGATTTGTATTCGGCGATCACTGGCTATTTCACGTTTGGGTATGGAGCAACGCAAATTGAGAAAGTTCAGAACGATGTTCTGGCTGGTCGCACGATTGAACAACAGATCAAGGGTTTTGGTTCACTGTTTAGTGGTCAAGACACAACTGGAACAGTTGAAACAACGATTGATGCCGACATTCAGCAGGCCGCCAAAGCCGCGTTGGGAAATCGCGAAGGAAGTGTTGTCGTTATTGAACCCACGACTGGCGCCGTGAAAGCAATGTGGAGTTGGCCTTCATATGACACCAACTTGGTCGCAGTTCAAGACAATGAACTCGCTGGCGATGTTTTGAATTATCTCGGTGAGATTCCTGGCAAACCATTGTTGGCTAACGCATATCAAGAGCGCTACATGCCTGGTTCTACTTTTAAAGTCATTACGACTGCTGCCGCTCTTGACGATGGCCTCATCACCAAAGAATCAACATGGGCGGATGAAAGCGAATTTCTTCCGCCGCAAACAACTGATCCGATTCAGAACTATGGAAACAAAATCTGTGGAGGCGATCTTCCCGAGGTTTTCCGACGCTCGTGCAACACACCTTTCGCACGCACAGCAATTGAGTTGGGTCCAGAGAAAATGGTTGCCGCGGCCGATCGCTTCGGTATCGGCCAAGAGATCCCCCTTGATCTACCGCGCCCGGCAAGTAGTCAGTTCGGCGACGTTGACTACTTCAAGCAAAACTTGCCTCTCCTTGGTATCGGAGGATTTGGTCAAGGCAATACCCAAATGGTTCCATTACATATGGCCATGGTTGCGGCATCAATTGCTCACGGTGGCGTGATGATGAAACCCTTTGTCGTTGGCGCTACTTACGACCATGACGGTGGTGTACTTCAACGAACCGCTCCGACAGTATGGAAAACCCCGATGACCCCATCAACTGCAAGCTTGCTGACTGAGTTGATGGTCGGCGTCGTCAACGAGGGAACCGCCAAATGTTGTATGAGTTTGGCCAATGGAGTTCAGGCCGCGGCAAAGACGGGAACAGCTCAACTGAACGCCGCTGGCGAACCAGAACGCTCTCACGCTTGGATCATTGCTTTCGCTCCGGCCGAAGCACCCAAATATGCCATCGTCGTGATGCTCAAAGGGACGACTGCCGAAGTCAGTGAAGGGACAGGTGGCACTTTGGCTGGGCCGGTTGCCAAAAAGGTCCTCGACATGGCGCTCGCTCAATAGCGTTCTTGACGAAATCGGACCCTTCCATGGGTAGAGGCGACAGTCTCTGGGTCATCAACCTCGGTAGCCTGACTTGAGTTATGTCGGACAACAACGCAGTGATATTGAACGATCGTTACGAAATGCAACAGCGCATCGGTCGCGGTGGCATGGCCGACGTGTATTTGGCTCGCGACATCTTGCTTGATCGCCTTGTAGCGATCAAAGTTTTGTTCCCCGAATATGCCACCGATCCTGCGTTCGTCGAACGCTTCCGTCGCGAAGCACAGTCGGCAGCCAATCTCAATCACCCCAACATCGTGAGCGTGTACGACTGGGGTCGTAGCAACAACACCTACTTCATGGCCATGGAATATGTGCCAGGTCGAACCTTGGCTGAAGCTCTTCACGATGTTGGTCAGATCACGGCGATGAAAGCTGCCGAAGTTGGCATTGAAGTTGCCGCAGCTCTGTCATTTGCTCATCGCGGCAATGTTGTTCACCGCGACATCAAGCCCGGCAACATTCTCATTGGTTCAAACGGCCAACTGAAAGTCGCCGACTTCGGTATCGCGCGCGCGCTCGGTAGTGCGGCCGACAGCAACTTGACTCAAGTTGGTGCAGTGATGGGAACAGCCGCGTACCTGTCACCCGAACAAGCGCAGGGTGGTCAACCCGATCCGCGCAGCGATCTCTATTCACTCGGCATTGTGCTGTACGAAATGGTTGGAGGACGCGTTCCATTCTCGGGTGACAATCCCGTATCAATCGCCTACAAGCAAGTTCACGAAGCACCACAGCCACTCAATCAACTTGCCTCTGATGTTCCGCGAGCGTTTGAAGCGATCGTTGCTCGACTACTCGCCAAAGATCCCGATCTTCGTTACGCAACTGCCGAGGCTGTTCGAGATGATCTCCGTCGATTCCGTGACGGTATTCCGGTGCAAGCTTTGGCCGATGCAATTAACCGTCGCAATGGTGATCCGACCCCTATCGGTACCGCAGCACCCACAACCATGATTCCTACTGGGCCGATGGTCGGTGGTCCCGACGATCTCGCGGCAGCAACAACCGTTATGCCAAGTGCTCAGGCAACAACTGCATTGCCACGCACCACAATCAATGCCAATCCCGATATGCCGCCTGGTTACACCGCAAGTAACGCGGTAGTTCCGACTGATGATTTACAGCGCAAGCGCACCGCCATTGTTATCGGCGCAATCTCGGTAACTGTTCTTCTCATCATTGGTGCTGTCGTAGCGTTTCTTGCATTGTCGGGTGGTTCAACGGAGGCTCCAACCGTCGCCGTCCCTGATGTCACCAATCAAGTTCTTGAGGATGCAGTCACAACTCTGAAAAACCTAGGTTTTGAAGTTGTCCCTGTCGCCGAAGAAACCACAACTGTTGATACCAATGTGGTGTGGAAACAAGTTCCATTACCTGGCGAAGAAATCAAAGAGGGCGAGACAGTCACTATTGTCTACAACCCTTCAAACGCACCAATGGCCGTGCCAAATTTGACTGGCATGACCATTGATCAAGCGCGCGCGGCATTGCTCAATCTCGGATTGACCATCGGAGTCATTACTCCACAAAATGATCCCACGGCACCGGCCGACACCATCATCGCTTCAGTTCCTAAAGCTGGTGAACAAGTTTTGGGTGGAGCAACGATTGACCTCACTGTCAGTCAGGGCAGTGGCGTTGTTCAGATACCCAATGTTCAAGGCCAAACTTCACAAGCAGCACGTTCAGTACTAGAAGGCGAACCTTACAAGTTCTTGATCACTGTTGTTGAAGAAGCAAGCGCCACTGTTGAATCAGGTCGAGTCACCCGCACCAGTCCAACTATCGGTGCCGATACCACCAAGGGTGCGTCAGTCACCATTTACGTCTCAACAGGTCAAGCAACAGTTGCGGTTCCGTTGGTATCGGGACTCACCGAGGCTCAGGCTCGGGCCAAGCTCACATCGTCTGGTTTCATTGTGAAGGTTGAGTACATTGAAGTCGCTACTGGTAATGCCAACGATGGTCGCGTGATTGCACAAGACCCAAATATGAATGTGCAGTCAACGCCCGGAAGTCAAGTACTTCTCAAAGTTGGTAAGGCGATTGCAGCAACAACGACGGTCGCACCTACTACCACGGCTGCTCCAACCACAACAATGCCCGCAACGACGACGTCAACACCTCCTTCAACGCCGTAATCAGTAGCAGAAACTTATTTGCAGTTATGCAAAAAGTTGCGCAACATATCGTGACCTGAACCAGTCAAAATACTTTCGGGATGAAACTGCACACCTTCAACGGGCATCGTTTTATGTCGCACACCCATCACGATTCCATCGGCAGTTGACGCTGTCACTTCAAGACAATCAGGCATCGACGATGGCTCAATAACCAGCGAGTGATAACGAGTTGCCGTTACTGGGTTAGTCACGCCAGTGAATACACCAACATTGCGATGATTCACTTCACTGGTTTTGCCGTGCATCAATTGAGGTGCACGAATGACCTGTCCGCCAAACACATGACCAATTGCTTGATGGCCTAGACACACTCCAAAAACCGGAACGCCCTTTTCAGCAAAGGGCACAATTGCCTCGCAGATGATTCCGGCGTCTTCGGGTCGACCAGGTCCGGGCGATAACAGCACTCCGTCAACATCAAGCGCAAGGGCTTCGTCGAGGGTCAGGTCATCATTGCGATAGACCAACGGCTCGGCACCCAACTCGCCCAAATATTGGACCAAGTTGTACACAAAACTGTCGTAACTATCTAGAACAAGCACCCGAGTCACCCCCCTAGCCTGCCAGCAAAACCTGTCAGTCGGTGTGGGAGCACGACATTTGAGCGCGTACACTCGTTTCTCGTGGCACCTCCGAAACGGAAAACTAGCGGACGCACGACTCCCAAGGGCACCCGCCCCGGCGAGTCCCGTCCCGGAACCCCAACTCACAACGAGCACGGGGTCGCGGCATCGACGCGATATACCCCGCCAATTCCGCAGTACGTCAAGGTCAGTCCCCGTTGGGTCCCGATCTTGATGTTCACCCTCTTCATTCTGGGCGCGCTCATCATTTTGCTTTACTACTTGGGTGCTGTTCCTGGCGGCCGTAGTAACTATTACTTGGTGCTCGGCCTCGGATTTATCTTGGGCGGTCTGTTTACCGCCACCAAATACCATTAACGCCCCAGACCTGACAATTTAGACCTTCTGAGCAGGTCTTTTCATCCCAGACCTTATTTCCCCAGCCTGTGGATAAAGCAGGGGATAGTCACACCGATGTAACTTGCGATTTACCTGGCGATTCCCATGTAACTTGCCCGTGAATCACTCAACAGGTGCGATGAAATCCATGTCTTCCATACAGTGGCGGGGCGGGACTGGGTCTTGTTCTGGGGCCATCGTCATCCGGATTTCGACCCCACACAAACTGCATCGGTAGCGCACGTTGACTCTGCGTAGTTCGCCCTCGGGGGGCGGTTCGGGCAGTGGTGTGGTCATACTTCGCAGCAATCCCACGCCCACGCGCCACAAAAAGAAGAACAAGAAGACGGCTCCGAGAAACCAGACCACTCCCGCAAAATCGATAGCCAGCATGGCGATCTGCAACATCAACAATCAGCCAAGGCGTTCGATGATGGTGGCATTGGCCATGCCACCGCCTTCGCACATGGTCTGCAGACCATAACGACCACCCGTGCGCTCGAGTTCGTTGAGCAACGTGGTCATCAATCGTGCGCCTGAACATCCGAGCGGATGACCCAACGCAATTGCTCCACCATTGGGGTTCACAATGTCCATATTGGGATGGAATTCCTTTTCCCAGGCCAAAACAACCGAGGCAAAGGCCTCGTTGATTTCGACAATGTCAATGTCAGACATTGACAACTTGGCACGCTCAAGGACCTTACGAGTCGCTGGGATTGGTGCAGTCAACATGTACCGCGGATCATCGCCCGCCAACGAGAAGTTCACAAAACGAGCACGAGGTGTGAGGCCAAGTGCACGGCACTTTTCCTCGCTCATGATCAACAGTGCTGCGGCACCGTCAGTGATTTGCGACGAGTTGCCAGCCGTCACCCGACCACCTTCGTCTTCGGGACGGAAAGCAGTCTTCAATTTTGCCAAGCTTTCCATAGTGGTTTCACGCAAACCTTCGTCCGTTGTCATCATGTTGCCTTCGGCATCTTTGATGGGCAAGATCTCTCGTTCAAAGCGACCTTCAGCAGTGGCACGTGCGGCACGTGATTGCGACTGCACACCAAAACGGTCCATATCTTCACGACTAATACCCCACTTATCAGCAATCATTTCAGCTGATACACCCTGAGGAACAAGCCCGCCTTGTGGCTGATAGCGAGCACTCACCATCGGGCCGAATGGCCAGCCGTACTTGCCATCAGCCATCGAAGCCCCCATCGGAACGCGAGTCATCACTTCAACACCAGCAGCGACAACGACGTCGTATGCGCCAGCCATGACGCCTTGTGCAGCGAAGTGCGCGGCCTGTTGCGATGAACCACACTGACGATCAATCGTGGTACCCGGAACACTTTCGGGCCAACCAGCGGCCAACACGGCGTTGCGACCAATGTTGGTTGACTGCTCGCCGGTCTGCATGACGCAACCCATCACGACGTCGTCGATGATGCCGGGATCAATACCTGTGCGCTCAACAAGAGCGTTCATGGTTTCGGCCATGAGGTCAACCGGGTGCCAATCTTTCAATTTGCCGTTACGGCGACCGAGCGGTGTGCGAATGGCGTCAACAATGACTGCGTTAAACATGGTGTCTCCCAAAATTGTTCTGTGCCCTAAGTCTGCTGTGTCCACCGGTGTAAAAACGAATTTTGGTAGCACACCGCAACTATGAGACGGCGTTTAATGACCACCACAGTTCGGGGACAGCGTCGGCCGGAAAAGCCACAACGCCAAATCGGAATCCTGGTTCGGGTGTGAATGCGTTGTATTCAGCCAATTCGACGACCAAGTCTTGGTCTACGTCAATCCCCTGGAGCGCAAATGACACCAACGGGGATTCAAGGGAACTCAAAAACTCTTCGTGACCGACTTTGCGCAACTGGTTCGCCAATCGCACCTGCAAATCACGCACGGTTACTTCGTCAATTTCGTCAAACGGCGTAATTGAACTGACTACTTGCGCTCCGAGTTCGTCCGCTAAAAGAGAAAATACTGTCCCCGTGTCACACACGAACCACACAGTTGATGCTGGTTCGGTTAACGCGCGATCACCAAACACCCATTCAATGCCAGGTTCAATACCGCTTGCAATTCCGCGTTCTTCAAAGTCGTAGACGAGCGCCGGATACAAACCAACGAGCCCCCCATCGCCCAGCCTCAACATGATGGACCCATCTGCGGATAAGGCACCATGGAAGTCAACTGCTTGTTGAATAGCCATATGCACATTGTCCGCGTCGGATGTGACAGTCGTGTTGTCGATCGCAGGCAAAATAGCACCACCGATATTCAGAGCGAAAAGACCCATCGCCACAACTGTGATCATCGGCTGTCTGAACTTGGTGGTATTCGCCAGTGCGACACCAGCAATCCAAGCCAGTACGAAAATCACAATCGCCGAACGCCATAAGACAACATATGGAAAGAGATAGCCCCGTACTTGCGCCACTGCCACTGTGCCAGCCACCAACATCGTCCACACCAATGGAGCTGAATACAGATACTTGTGGCGCGGAGAATTCTCAGGTGAACGCCATACCCACAGCGTCATCGCCAACAATCCAAGTACGACACCGACAAACCATGTGAGCGAACTCGGCGGGGCTTCACCCACGAGTCCGACCTCGGACGGTCCCGCTAGCCATGAAGCCTGCGGACTCATTTCAAATGACATGACCTGCAGAGCACGAGCCAATCCGATTGAAGGTTCATCGGTTGTCACAAAATATTGCGTAAGGTCGCCCAGGTTTCGCACTGCTTGACGGAGATGAAAAAGATATGGAGAGAACAACAACACCGCGGTAGCAATTGGACGAGTAATTGATCGTTGGTTGCCGCCCGTCCACCAGAAGACGATGCAAGCGACAAGACCAACTAGTCCAACCAAAGGTAAATAGCCGATATGTACCTGAACAACCACTGCGCCCGAAACCCATAGCAACCACATTGATGGTCGATCACGTTCGGTCACGCCTAGTGCCGCGAAGCAAAAAAGAATAAAGAGTGGAAGGGCCAGATACGGAGTCCAGGCATCAACGCTGGCGATGCGCCCAACGCTGACCCAACATGCCGCCAAAGTAGCGACACCTAATGCACTCCCCCACGTACCGCGCAAGCGATAGCCAAGCCATGCAATGAGTACGAGTAAAGCGGATGAATAGAACGCGACACCAACAAACAAGCCCCACGATGCTCCGCCAGATAACCAATGAAATGGCGCGAAAACGTAGAAAATTAGGGCACCTGGGTGATTCCAGCCGTGCCAACTGTATTGCCCAACCGACGGAAATGAGCCGGTCGCAGCATCCTTCACGAGCAACGCAAAAATCGCTCGATCACCAACCAAAATCGCTCCGCCTCGCAATGCATTGATCAACGAAATGACGACTGGCAGAACACCCAAAAGCGAAAGCGCTAACCACCGCGGAAACCTTTTCAACATGTTGGATGATTCACTTTTTGAAAGGCGAAACTTTTGTGAGTGCTCGCACCATCGTGCTGACTTCGGTTTCGGTCAGTCCACTGGCGAACTCGCGCTGAATAGCGCGCCGATACAAAATGTTGGAGTCGCGCCAAACCAATCGTCCCATACGAGTCAAGCGCACGATGACTGCGCGATTGTCTTCAACCGTTGGAGCCTCTTCACGGGTGACATATCCACGTTCAACAAGTGAGTCGATGCGACGAGACAAACTGCTCGGGACTGCCGACAAGACCTCGCATAGTTCTTTCACGCGCATTTGATCGTTGTTCTGCGCTAGGGCCGCAAGAAGGTCGAACTGTGGCAATGCCAAGTGAAACTCGTCGAACATCTCGGCTTCAATGCTGCGCGAAACTACCTCTCCGGCAGTTTGAAATGCCCGCCATAGGGCAACACGTTCAGCGTCAAGACGAGGCACTGCAAAAGACTAACCAATTGTCAATGCGTTGTCACGAGATTGTTCAGGTTGCAACAAACGTCGATACCAACTCAAGTGCCTGGTCCCATGTGGCGCGTTCGGCCAACAATTTTCGAAACGGCATGAGTTGTTTGGGACGACTCACGCCGAGAGCCGCTTTCAAGTAACCGTCTCTTTCATACAACGCAACGAACGACCGTTCTTCGGGCGAGCCGACGACGACATGCGCAATTTCGTCACCGTTGGCGCGACCAAGAAATTGAATGCGTGCGGTGAATTGATCACTCCAGAAAAATGGAACCGCTGCGTACGGCTTGGGTTGTTCACCACGTGACACCGCGAGCAGGTTTGATGCTGCGGCCGCACCTTGTTCGGACGCCGTCGTCCAGTGTTCAACCCGCATTTCTTGGTCGTACAGATTGTTAAACCAACGACAGATATCGCCCGCTGCGTAAATGCCAGACACACCAGCATTGAGTGTGGTGTCGCAAACAACGCCGTCACGTAATTCAAGTTCAGTGTTTTCAAGCCATTGCGTGGCAGGCACAACGCCAATTCCGACAACGACCACATCGGCCGGAACAATCTCTCCACCATCTAAAGCCACGCCACCGACTGCCCCTGGACTGCCTTCAACGAGTCCGGCTACTTTCACATCACATCGCAACTGCACGCCGTTGTCGGCGTGCACTAATGCGGCGGCCTGACCCATCTCGGCTCCGAGACCACGCATCATGGGTGCCGGTGCACCTTCAAGAACTGTGACTTCACAACCTCGTGCCTTCGCGGTGGCCGCAACTTCAAGCCCAATAAAGCCGGCGCCAATCACAACCAGTCGAGCACCAGGATTGAGATCAGCGCGTAACTTCAACGAATCGTCGAGCGTGCGAACAACATGAACGCCCTTCCACTCTGGCTGGTTGGGTAACTTGCGCACTCCCGAGCCAGTAGCGATGATCAAGCCGTCAAATGAAATAGTCTCTCCCGAGGCCAGGGTGATGATTCTGTTCTTGGCGTCGAGCGCTGTAGCTGCTGACCCGAGTTTCCAGTCAATGTTGAGTTTGGCGAGGTCTTCTGGTTTGCGCAATGAGATGCGCTCGGCCTCCCACTCACCCGCGAGAACTTTCTTGGACAATGGTGGACGATCGTAGGGCTGGCGATCTTCAGCGCCAACGATGATGATCCGACCTTCGTATTTTTCAAGCCGCAACGTTTCGGCTGCTCGCAACCCAGCCAACGACGACCCGACAATGACCACAGTGTTCAATTCACTCACGCCTTAACGGTACCTACAGTTGTGATTCTGGTGCAGATTCGTTGCGTATTTCGTAACAATTCTGCACCAGAATCTCAGGGGAAGGAGACGAGATTGACGCTTGGGTCAAGCTTGGATTCGCCGTTCCAGCGGTAAGCCTTGAGCGGACCGCCCTTACCGGCGCTGTAGTCAACGCACATTGCGTAGTCAGAACGAATCTTGAGGCTCTTATCACTGCACCAGTAATGCCCAAAAAAGAGAGGAACAGCATCTGTGTAGGTTCGGCGGTCGACTTCTTTAATCGTGTAGTTGGCTAGTTCACTCTTTGATCGATTCTTCTTGAATTTAAAGTCTGATGAAATCACAGCGGCTTCTTCCAGGGTTCGAGCTTCACGATTCCACCATGCATAGCGAGCTTTGTGGCGCTCGATACCGTCTTTGTCTTCATACGACAATCCCTTTGGTATTTCGATTTCGGGACCTTTGATCAAAATCTCAAGATCGAGATAATCCTGATGATCCTTGGTACTCATCGTGACCATCAATTCGTCAGTCACAGTATTCTTCGGCCCAAGCTTCCGCTCCAGTCGATCTATTGCCTCCAGATTCCAGCACGCGTGAATGATTCGCAACCCACCAAGGTCAAGCCAAAGTGGAATGGTCTTGAACCACGCTATGAATTCTTTATGTCGATCCGAATTCTTACCCACCGCCCGGAGAAATTTCTTGTGCTGTTTACGATTCTTTCCACCTGTTTTCCCCCGGTGAGTTCGTAAGAAGTCATGTCGCTTATTCGGATGCGGAGTTGCGTACGCAATGGCATTGAACTCATGGTTGCCCATCACAATGTAAGCATGGCCGCCTTCAACCATGCGTTTCGCAATCATCACTGAATCAAGTTGCCGAGGTCCTCGGTCAATCAAATCGCCAACGAAAATCGCCTTGCGCTCGGGATGTTGCCACGTTCCATCAACTTGCGCGTAGCCCATTAGTCGCAGAAGGCCCTCAAGTTTGTCGGCATATCCATGAACATCGCCGATGATGTCGTACCCGATTTGCTTTTCGTTATTCATATGGCCTCCTGTGCCTCTGCGAAACCTAATGGACCAAGGTGATTCTGGTGCAGATGTGTTGCGTATTTCGTAACAATCCTGCACCAGAATCACGATTCATCTGACGGGAGTGGAGTTGAAAAGTTGCAAGAGCCAGTCGGGCAACATGTCAATCTCTAGAACCATTTCGTCATTGGCTGCTGTGTCAACAAACTCGACACCTTTGGGCATCTCGTCGATTGGCAAGTGGCCATAGAAGTCCTCAATCCAGAGAACTCGCCGACCTGCGCCCAAGGCCGCTTCGGCCAAATCGTGGGCTGCCGCCGCCTTCCAATCGACGAATCGACTTCGAGTACCATCGTCCACCACTGGCAATTGATCAATGCCAAGATGTTCAGCAATTTCATCATTTGCCCGGTCACGCCACGTGGTGCACCAATGCACCTCGGCAACGTCAGTGAGCTGGCGAATCAGCCAGCCCATATAGTCCGGAATATAAACAGTATGACCATGGCTGTAGACCTGGTCAATGCCCCAGTCACGGTCTAAGCCGCTTAGAGCGTTTAAGTCATTGATGACTCCATCAATGTCGAGAAGGATAAGTGGGTTTGGGTTATCGGTTGTGTTTGTCATACCAGTTAAACGCATCAACGGAACAGAAATGTGCGCTCAACACAACAAATGTGTCGGCAGAATGCTGGAGTGAGTATCAACCCGATCGAAATCACCGACCCCGCCGACCCCCGATTGGCCGATTATGTCGGTCTCAGCGATCCAGAAATTCGGCGCCGTTCAGCCGACAATCAATTCTTCATCTCTGAAGGTGTTGAGGTGGTTCGCCGCCTCGTTGTGTCAAATATGCGTTTACGTTCAATCGTGCTCTCTCCTAATCGCGTTGACATCATGACTCCGGCGCTCGCAAACGTGGCCTGCCCGATCTATGTCGCCGAGCGAAAAGTCATCTCCAGCGTTGTTGGCTTTGACATGCATCGCGGTGTGGTTGGTTCCGCTCTGAGGCCCGAGCTGCAAACTCTCGACGAAGTGTTATCGCATCCACCGTTGTACGGGCCGCGCCATCGCATTGCGATCCTTGAAGGCCTCAGCGACCACGAGAACCTTGGCGCAATTGCCCGCTCGGCGCGGGCGTTCCATATTGACGCGATCGTGATTGACCCCACATGTGCCGATCCCTACTATCGCCGCACCGTTCGAGTGTCGATGGGAGAAATTCTCTTCTTGCCCATCGTTCGTATGGATGTGGACGAAGCGATGTCGGTCGTACGTCGAAAGAGTGGATCGGTTCTGGCATTCACACCCAACCTCAGCGCCGTGTCGCTTCATGAGTTTGTTGACACCACGCCAGGTCCTTTAGCTCTCATTTTCGGTGCTGAAGGAAATGGTCTTCCCGATAAAACACTGTCTAGCGCAGATCATCAAGTTCGTATCCCGATTGCATCAGACGTTGATTCACTTAATGTTGGTCACGCTGCTGCGGTGGCTTTCGCCCTCACATCACCGAGGTAAAGACACCCGATACCGCTGTTTGCATAACGTCACCGTTCGAAGAAACTCGTCGCTTTTTGGGAATAGGAATTCTGCTACTCGGCATGCGTCGACGAGCGCTTCGTTAATTTTTGTTGATATCCCAATAATCGTCAGCAGTCACTTCGGTGCCGTTGATGTGGTGCAATGTCCAACCGGGAAAATCACCTGCTGTTGTATGACAGGTCCATTGAACCCAGGCCACTGAATCTTCAACACCTAGGTCGTTTACCGTTACGGTTCCATCGTCAACTGGTGACCACGAAGTCATTCGTTGATTCCAAA
>JBIKOO010000115.1:0-4440 GCA_044358015.1 Ilumatobacteraceae bacterium | reverse complement strand
CGTCGGGACATAGCAAGCTAAGCCCTCTCGAATGTCTGCCCGCACTGTGCGTTCAGTCTTCTCTTCCGTTTTCAAGGAGCCTTAGCTCAGGGGCACGCACACTGGGCCGGGCAAGCCCTTAACCAGCATGTTGGTGCCATGTCCCATCGGCCGTAAACGGCTTTCAGGGGCGAGTTGCAAATCTAGCGCACCGAAATGATGCATCCAACCTGCATGTCAGATTTATTTCCGAATTATTTTCGGTGTGTGCGAACTTGTTAGTTCGTGACCGTCAAAAGATGGAAATTCGTCTTTCCTTTACGTAGGAGGATATAGCGACCATGCAATAAATCCACCTCTAGCAGGGACTTTGTTTCTTCGAGCGTTTGGCCGTTTGCTTTAAATCCTTTTTGCGTCAATGTTCGGCGAGCTTCGCCGTTTGAGGCAGCAAGTCCGGACTGCACCAAGACCGCAATTTGGTCGCCAAGTTGTTCACGGGTCACTTCTGACGACGGAACCTCGCGGGCCACAACTGCGAGTGCTTCGGCCGAGGCGGTCGTCGGGTCTCCCCCGAACAAAACCTGGGCGGCTTCGGCGGCGGCCTGTTCGGCGGCGGCACCATGAACAAGCGTGGTCACGTCTGTTGCCAGCGCGCGTTGAGCCAAACGCTTCTCAGGAGCCGCGCGATGCTCGACCATTAACGACGCGATGTCGTCAACGCTACGCAACGTGAGCTGTAACAAAAATCGTTCAACATCTTCATCAGGCAGCTGCACCCAATATTGACGGAACTCATACGGGCTTGTCTTTTCTGGATCAAGCCACAATGCACCGTGTACTGACTTGCCCATCTTTTGTCCATCACTGCGCGTGAGTAACGGCCACGTCAGTCCGTAACCAGATTTCGTGAGTCGACGACGAATGAGATCGGTGCCCGCAGTGATGTTGCCCCACTGATCAGAACCACCCATTTGCATTTCAACATTTTCAAACTCGCATAAATGCCTGAAATCATTGGCTTGTAGAAGCATGTAGCTGAATTCAGTAAATGAAATTCCGTTTTCACTTTCCATGCGTGCCCGCACAGATTCTTTAGCAACCATCTGATTGACCGTGAAGTGTTTACCAACATCGCGCAAGAACTCAAGTGTTCCCATCGGCTCAGTCCACGTTGCATTGTCAACCATGCGCGCCGCAACAGGTCCATCAAAGTCAAGAATCTTTTCGAGTTGCTTCTTCACACATGCAACGTTGTGATTGAGCGTTTCGCGATCGAGAAGATTTCGTTCTTCGCTACGACCACCGGGGTCGCCCACCATTCCTGTTGCTCCACCAGCGAGCACGACTGGACGATGACCTGCCAATTGGAAACGCCGCAACATCACTTGACCAAGAAGGTTGCCAGCATGCAACGAATCGGCAGTGGGGTCAAAGCCCACATATACGCCGATGGGCCCTTGGTTCAGACGCTCGATGAGAGCGGCCCGATCGGTCGAGTCGTGGATCAGGCCTCGGGCGTCGAGGTCATTGAGAAGTTGTTCACCGGTCATTGAAAGAGACATACCTGCTTATTCTCTCAGTTTCGGGCACCAAGATGCTGATCCATTACCGTGAACTCATGCACGATCTCGCTCAACGATTCAGCGACTTCGCCAAATCATTCGAAAAAGGCGCTCCGCTGTACAGTCGTATCGCTGCCCGTGTCGCCAACGAACCCGCGGTTCTTGAGTTGATGGCGGTCGCTCCGGCGACCCAGCAGATACCGGTGCTGCTGTTTGCGAGTGCCCATCACCTACTACTTGACCAACGCGATCATGAACTCGCCAAGCATTACCCCAACATCTCGCACGAGCTTGGTCGCGGCGACGCCACCAACCTTTTCGTGACGTTCGTGCTTGAACGAGCCGATGCAATGAAAGAACTACTCGCGACTCGTTCAACTCAAACGAACGAAATTGGCCGATGCAATTGGTTTCTTTTCCCATTTGCGATGTTGGAGGCCGAAGTTGGCGCACTTTCTCAAGTTGATGTGGGAAGTAGCGCGGGTCTAAATCAACTCTTATCCAAGATTGCGTACGACCTCTCACCCGGAGGACTGATTGGTGATTCCAACTCGCTGACCATCATGTGCAACATCAGCGGGACACCACCAATACCGAAACAGGTACCCAATGTCTGTTGGAGCGTGGGTCTTGATGCCAAGCCCATTGATGTTCGCAATGAGGCGGAAGTGCGCTGGCTTGAAGCATGCGTATGGCCAGATCAGGTTGAGCGCTTTGATCGACTGCAACGGGCAATATCACTTGCACGGTCGCACAACATAGAGGTTGAACATGGCGACGCTGTTGATGACGTCGCGCAAGCAATTGAACGAGCAGCGAAATATGCACATCCAGTCGTGACGACAAGTTGGGTATTGAACTATCTCCCACCTGAACGACGTATTGCCTTCGTGAATGAACTTGATCGTGTCGGAACTGAACGAGATCTCAGTTGGGTCATTGCCGAGAGTCCGTATGAAACTCCTGAGCTTCCTGGCCATCGTGGATCTGATGAACTCATCACCGTGATCACGTTGGTGACTTGGCGTCAGGGCCTACGCGCTGTTCAACGATTAGCGACGACTCATCCTCATGGACAATGGATCCATTGGGGCAACTAGTTATCTACCCACTCGTTATTTACTTAATGCTTCCTTGACGATGTCGGGGATTGGTGACGGACGTTGTGACTTGGGGTCAACACTCACGTAGGTAATCACTGCGTCAAACCGAGAGTCGCCATCAACTTGTCCAGTGATCGCGACATCAAAGCTGCTATTCCCCCATCGTGAAACTTCACAATGCATATCAAGAGTGTCGCCGAACTTCACTGGTGAATGCCACGTGAGTTGTGTGGTCTTGAGCATGAAATCAAAACCAATTGCGTGTAGATCTGTTGAAGATCCTGCTTTCTTTAGTTCATCGGACAGTGCGAAACGAGTCCAGGTATCGACGGCATCATCGACATACACAAAGTAATTGGCATTAAACACCACGCGCTGCATATCGCATTCGCCGTAACGGACTCGGAGTGTGTGGACATACGACATCGTTTTACATCCCTTGTGAGCCGACTCGGACAAACTCGGTCACAGCATCTGCGATCATTTGAACGGCGACTGCGGCAAGAATCATGCCTGCGACGCGAGCAAGCAACAACACGCCAGTTGGACGCACAATCTTTTGTACGAGTCCACTAAAGCGCAGAGCAATCATCGAAATAAATAGCGCAACCGCAATTGCGAAAAGCACAGTGGCTGACTCGTCAAAACCATCAGCCTTACCAAAGAACACGATCGTGGCGACAATTGCTCCCGGTCCAGCGAGCAACGGAGTGCCGAGCGGAACCATCGCGATTGAAGTGCGCTGCTCGGGCGTCGCTTCGATGTAACCGTCATCGCCGCCTTTGCCATACAACAACTGCAAAGCAACGAGAAGAAGCAGCAAGCCACCTGCGCCTTGCAACGCCGGAACAGACACATGCAAGTAGTCAAGAATGGTCTGCCCGCCGAAAGCGAACAACACGATGACCAAGAAAGCGGTGCCGATAGCGAGATACGCCGCACGGTGACGCTCTTTTTCTTTCAATTGACGAGTTACTGCCAAGAAGATTGGCACGTTGCCAGGTGGGTCAAGAATGACCAACATCGTGACGAGCACTTCGCCGAAAAGTCGAAGAGTCATTATTTCTTCCAGTTTGCGACAGCAGTTGCAAACTTCTTGATCTGCTCAGCGACTGGTTTCGGACCAGCTCCACCTGGAGTCGTGCGCATCGTGACACCGACACCTGGAGCGATGAGGGCTGCTGCTTTTGAACCGAGTGTTGGTTCAGCGGTCACGAGGTCGACTAATGAACCTTCACCAGCCAATGTGCGGCGCACCAATGCACCCACAATCGCGTGTGCATCTCGGAACGGAGTACCGGCTCGCACCAAAAATTCAGCTAGATCTGTCGCGGCCATGGTTGGAGCATCAGCGGCTGACTTCATACGTTCAGGAACAAATCGGGCAGTGGCGATCATTCCGTTGAGAGCAGCCAATGCCAATGACACTTGATCAATCGCATCAAAGAGAGGCTCTTTGTCTTCTTGCAGATCACGGTTATATGCGAGTGGCAAACCTTTGAGTGTTGTCAATAGTCCGACGAGGTCACCGATGACACGGCCTGCCTTACCGCGAGCTAGTTCGGCGATGTCAGCATTCTTCTTTTGCGGCAACATTGACGAACCAGTTGCGTAGGCATCATCGAGAACGGCAAAACCGAATTCATCGCTGGTCCACAGCACCCACTCTTCACCGATACGTGACAAGTGAATTGCAACCATGGAAAGGCCAAAAAGGATTTCAGCGACGAAGTCACGATCGCTTACCGCATCTAACGAGTTATCAAACGGACGAGCGAAACCAAGTTCGCGAGCCG
>JBIKOO010000113.1:0-4477 GCA_044358015.1 Ilumatobacteraceae bacterium | reverse complement strand
GGATGGACAATCCCCCAACGTAACGCTGCCGACAAACGACTTGAGCCATTCACCGACGGATCATTACGACGATCGGCGTAACCATCGAGACCGTCGCCACCGCGCAAGCGATACTCGTTCCATTGATCATGTACATCTTCTTCGTTGCAAGGTGGCAATGCGAATTCAATGTCTGGTCGTGCCGGAGGTCCTTCGCAAGGAACTGTTGGTGCTCCATGCCATTGGGGGTCTTTCGGTGCATCAAGAGGCGCCGACCAACCATTCGCTAACCAACGCTTGGAATACGGCGTGTACACCGAGTACGACAAACCATCGTCTTTGGTCACCACACCTGGGTCAACTGCATAGGGCGACCCCACACCGTGTAGTCGCTTACCAAGATCTTTGAGACGTTGGCCTACCTCGGCATCGCGACGACGACCATACGGCGCAAAATCGCGCGCCACATAGACATCGTCTGCCCCGACCTCATTGGCCAGCGCCACGATTACATCGACTGGATCACCATGGCGATATACCAAAGCCCGACCCATTGAATTGTCAAGAGCGTTCAGTGCATCGCACATGTACGCAACACGTGGCGCCCCAGCATTTTTCAAAAGATTCGGGTCAACGACAAAAACCGGAACAACATCAGTGTGTTCGGCTAATGCGCGAAGCAACGCTGGGTTGTCGGTGAGTCGTAAATCACGACGAAACCACATAATCGCACGAGACATAACGAGCCCTTACAAATCGGGGAAGCGCAAACGAATTGCGTTTCCGTGCGCTGGGAAACCTTCAATATCCGCAAGCGCCAAAACTGTTGGCGCCAAACGACGTAATGCCGCATTATCGGCGCGGGCAATCGCGGTGCGCTTCAAAAATGCGTCAACGGTGACTCCACTCGTCACTCGCGCATACCCATTAGTTGGCAATGACGCTGGTGGACCCAAAACGAAGTTGCCCGCCGAAAACGGCGTGTCTTGTCCAAGCAGAATTTCGCCAGCATGCACGAGCATCTCGATGACCGACTCTTCAACATCGGCGCGTACAACTAATTGCAAATGTTCTGGCGCAAATTCATTAGCGACGAGCGCAGCCTCGGTCATATCTTTCACCAGCACGCAGCCACCGTTAATGCCAAGAGATGAGGCCGCAGCTTCGGCTCGCACCTCAGGCAATAACGCAATCTGCTTCACCAATTCAACTTCGGTTGCGGCTGCCAATGATTCACTCGTCGTAATCAACAAGGTGCAGCTATCGGTGCCATGTTCGGCTTCAATCAACAAATCGGCGGCCAAACGAACTGGGTCGGCCGAGTCGTCAGCAATGACAACGCTTTCGGTTGGACCAAGCGCCATTTGTGTCGCCGTTCCGTAGCGCTGCACTTCAAGTTGCGCAACTGTCACTGGCAACGAACCTGGTCCCATCAGTTTGACCACGCGCGGGATTGATTCGGTTCCAAAGGCCAGCGCGGCAACGCCGGCAGGACCATTCACCCGAAAGATTTCTCGCAAACCAAGTTCACGAGCCACGGTGATGACCACTGGGTCGACCGCACCATTGGCGCCCGGCTGCGGTGGCACGACAACTGCAATGTTCTTCACGCCAGCCACAACTGCTGGCGTGCCGAGTTGTGCGAGAACACTTGGGTAACTGGCTTTGCCGCTTGGGCAGAACAAACCGGCCGAGGCAATTGCGCTCACGCGCTCACCCACCATCAGCCCTGGATCGCTTTCAAATTGCCAATTGCCAAGATGGGTCAAGAGTTGCTCATTAAACCGACGAATGTGGTCAACCATGTCAGCGATCGCAACACGTAACGCAGGATCAACTTTGCTAGGGGCCGATTCCCATTCATCATCGCCGACGCGCAACCCCGAAGGCTCGACTGAAACCTTGTCGAATTTGGCGAGAGCATCACACACTGCGGCATCGCCCCGCTCACGAACGTCCAGAACGAGGGCTGAAATCTGTTCGCGAAGTTCGGTGGTGATGACCTTGTTCAGATCTCGATCAACCAACGCCGAACGTTGAGCCGCATCAAGTTGCGACCATGTCAATTGACGAAGTACCGAAGAACGCGACATCACCGTTCAGGGTACTAGGGGTTTCGAACTTGGCGAAGTTGTTTTCAAGAAGTACACGACAATGACCAAAATCAATAGTGACAACAGACTTCCGTAAGCAAGCGACCATTCGGGACCCGCCCAGTCAGCAATGAGTCCAGTCACCGGCCCACCAATAGGCGTTGAACCCAAGAAGGCCACCGCAGACAAAGCCAATAAACGTCCACGCATATCGGCAGGACTCTGCTGCTGCACGAGCCCGTTAAACGACGACAAGAAGGTCGCTCCCCCAATACCTAATGGAATTGCGCCGACAAAGGCCAACCAACCCGAGGGCGCCCACGCCACCATTGGTCCAGATATTCCCAAGATGACCACACTGCCGAAGAACAACTTCAACGACGCTTCTTTTCGTGAAGCCGAGTACAGCGATCCGGCAACACTCCCAATACTGAGCACTGAAAGCACCCAACCAAACCAACGGTCATCACCCCAACGGACCGCACTCAACTTGGGCAACGACACCGAATAGTTGAATGCAAAAGTGCTCACCACCACCAACACGATGTGCAATGACAGCAACTGGCGATTGCCACTCACAAAACGCAGCGCATCACGAACAGGAGTGCCACCTCGCGCGGCCTTAGGCGAACTGAACATCATGTTGCGATTAATCATCGTCAATGACGCCAGCACGGCCACAAATGAGATGCCGTTGATGGTGAACAACCAAGCAGTACCTAATGGACCAACCAATGCAGCCGCTAACGCTGGTCCAAAAATACGTGAACCTGTCATCACCGCGGTGTTCAACGCCATGGCATTGCTGATGTCGTCGGGTGGAACTAGTTCGACGACCAAACCGCGCCGTGCGGGGTTATCAAAGGCATTGGCGAAGCCGAGCAATAACGACAACGCATAGACAACGGGCACCGTGACCAAGCCGGCGAAATCTAAAACTCCCAACAGCAACGCTTGCCCTGTCATCAACGATTGCGTCAGTAAACACATCCGCCGTTTATCGCGCCGATCAGCAACAGCACCTGCCCATGCACCAAAAATGAGCATCGGCAAAAACTGCATGGCGACCGTGATTCCGAGATCGGTCGCTTTTCCAGTGAGGCGATACACCAAGATCGACATTGCAGTTGATTGCAACCACGACCCGACATTCGAGAAAAGTAACCCACCAAAGAAAAGACGAGCGTTGCGGTTCTTGAGCGAACGAAAAGTTTGCGACGAACCCATTGGGTTCAGTCGTCCAGTTTCAAGGCCGAAATGAAAACGTCGCCAGGCACTTCAACGCGCCCGATCGCCTTCATCTTCTTCTTGCCTTCCTTTTGCTTTTCGAGCAACTTGCGCTTACGCGTAATGTCACCGCCGTAGCACTTTGCCAGCACGTCTTTACGCTTGGCTTTCACCGTTTCGCGAGCGATCACTTTGCCGCCGATGGCCGCTTGAATCGGCACATCAAACATCTGGCGCGGAATCAGTGTCTTCAATTTTTCACACATGCGCATGCCGTAAGTGAACGACTTGTCGCGGTGCACGATCATCGAGAAGGCGTCAGCAACAATGCCATTGAGCACGATGTCAACCTTCACCAGGTTGCTGCGCTGGTAACCATCAAGTTCGTAGTCAAGACTGGCGTAACCCTGTGAGCGACTCTTCATCTGATCGAAAAAGTCGACAACCACTTCGGCCAAAGGAATTTTGTAATGAAGCTCAACGCGCTCAGGCGATAAGTACTCAATCTTTGACATATCACCACGACGCGACTGGCACAGTTCCATCAAGGTTCCGGTGTAATCCTTCGGAGTAATGATGCTCACGCGGAAATACGGCTCTTCGATGTAATCAATATTCTGAGGTGGCGGAAGATCAGCCGGGTTGTCAACGACTTCGACTTCGCCGTTGGTTTTCATGACGCGATATTCAACGCTCGGCGCAGTTGCAATGAGCGACAAGCCAAATTCACGTTCGAGACGTTCTTTCACGATCTCCATGTGCAGCAGGCCAAGGAATCCACAGCGGAAACCGAAACCAAGCGCACCTGATGATTCTGGTTCGTAGGTCACGCTGGCGTCATTGAGTTTGAGTTTTTGCAAACTCTCACGCAGATTTTCAAATTCGTCGCCATCAATTGGATACAGACCACAAAAGACCATGGGCTTTGGATCGCGATAGCCAGGCAACGCTTCAGTTGCGGCCTTGCCGTAAATCGTGACGGTTTCACCCGAACGAGCCTCGGCAACATCTTTGATTCCTGCGATCAAATATCCCACTTCGCCAGGTCCGAGTTCAGCTACCGGGGTCGGCACGGGGCGACGAACGCCAATTTCAATGATTTCTTGTTGCGTGCCAGCCTGCATGAACTGCACCCGAGCGTTTGAGTTCAAACGACCGTTCATCACCCGGATTGATGA
>JBIKOO010000112.1:0-4481 GCA_044358015.1 Ilumatobacteraceae bacterium | reverse complement strand
GGCATGCGGATGCCGCCATCCACGCGGATGGTTTCGGCATTCATGTAACTGTTGGTCACGCATTCAACGACCATCGAAGCCAACTCGGTGCCGTAACCCAAACGGTTCGGGAACAACACACCGGTCTGCAACTTCTCTTTGAACTGCTCACTGCCTTCACCTTCACCGTAGATCGGTGTGTTGATGAGGCCAGGCGCAACCGTGTTGACGCGCACGCCAACTGCAGCCAAGTCACGAGCGATCGGCAGTGTCATACCAACAACGCCACCCTTTGATGACGAATAGGCAGCCTGTCCAATCTGACCATCAAATGCAGCAACCGATGCGATGTTCACAATTGCACCGCGCTCGCCATCATTCAACGGCTCGGTGACGCTCATTGCAGTGGCAGCCAAACGGATGCAGTCAAATGTTCCGACCAAGTTGATCGCGATGACCTTTTTGTATGCATCAAGGTTGGCCGCCGAATCGTACGAACCGTCTTTGCCAACAGTGCGTTGCGCCCAGCCGATACCAGCCGAGTTCACGAGCACGCGCAGCGGTCCCATGTCCTTGGCCATTTCGATGGCGTTCATGATGTCTTCAGTCTTGGTGACGTCGACCTTGCAAAACGCTCCGCCGATTTCTGTGGCCAAAGCCTCGCCCTTGTCGGCCTGAAGGTCAGCGATGACGACCTTGGCTCCCTTTGCGGCGAGAAGACGAGCGGTGGCAGCTCCGATACCGGATGCTCCACCAGTGACAATTGCGCTAGCTCCGTTGATATCCATACCTGCAGGCTAGACAGCCTGACGCAATTCCGCAGAATTTAACGGCCAGGAATAACGCCCACACCAGAACGGGTGTCTGAGAATCGGGTCGGGGTCATTGCGGTGTACACCGTCGACCCAGATGCCAACCAGCCAGTGATATCAGCGAGTACATGCGCTTCGCCGTAAACATAGAAACACACAGTCCCATCGGCCGATAATGGCGCAACAACCGAGTTCGCAATTGTTTGCCCGCTCACAAAGTTGATATTTGAAGAGTTCGGAGGAGCACCACCACACGGATACGCCGTGACATAGCCGCCGTATGCCGAAGCCGTTGTGGCGTCAACTGTCACGTTCATCATCACTGCGGCCGCACTTCCGCCAGACGGAACTCCGTTCGTTCCCGCAACTTGCACTCTGAGCGGTATACCTGAACCATCAAGTGCACCGACCTTGGCAACTGACACTCCCCCAAGTCCTCGACGTGTATCAAAGACGCGAGTTGGTGCAAGCGCGTTAAATCCTGAACCACCGGCAAACCAGCCGTTCACATCAGCAATCAAATCAGCTTGCCCATACACATAGAAACAAACTGTGCCAGTGACCGAAACTGGCACGATCACCGCGTTGGGAACACTTTGATTTGAAACAAAGTTGAGGTTTGACGCGTTCGGTCGCTCGCCACATGGATATGCCGTGACATACCCACCAAATTTTGAAGCACTCGTGCTGGTTGCAGTCACGTTTAATGAGACCGCTGCAACTGCCCCCGCAGACTGCCCAATAGCCGACAGCACTGAAACCTCAAGCGCGCTTCCACTTCCGTCAACCGCACCCACCTTGGCTGCAGGAACTCCACCAGCACCACTGCGCGTGTCAAAAACTCGAGTTGGAGTTACTGCGTTCAACCCCGATGTAGTACCAAACCAACCGTTTACGTCAACAACAACGTGCGATGCAACTGATGAAGCGATACACACTTTGCCCGTTGAATCAACTGGAGCAATCACTGCGTTCGGAACAATTTGATCTTTCACAAAGTTCACATTTGATGTTCCCGGCTGACTACTTCCGCATGGCCATACCGTCATGTACCCCTCGGTGGTTGGTCCGACTGCAGTTAAGTTCAAACTCACCGCCGTCACACCTGTCAACGGAATTCCCGAGACTCCAAGAACTGGCATCTGCAAATCGACACCTGGCTCAACTTGCACAAAACATTTCGGTGTCGCCACTGATCCAGTTCCAAGTTCAAGCGCTCGATCACGTAACCACAAAGCAAATTCTGCTTGTCCAGTCGTATTCAGATGAACGCTGTCCGAGAACCAACGGTCACGAGGCCCACACATCGTGTAACCATCCCAGTCAAGAATACGAAGTTGTGGCCATCGACTAGTCGCTGCAACTAAGGCACGGTTTCCGGCAGCAAATGCTGCGACACCACTGACTTTTCGACGCTCTGACATATTGACCCAACCGACATATCTAACGCCTTTAGCCACGAGTGCGGTCATCACTTGATCAATTTCGCCACCCAGGCTTGATTGGTTGTCGTTGTAGCCAAGTTCAACAATCGCCAAATCAGGGGTTCCGGTGAGGTTATTGGCAACGGTGACACCATCTTTAGTAGCTGGTGGACAGTTGCCAACAGTGCACCGGAACGACTCGGTGTAGTAACTATCAGAGTTGAAAACTCGGCGTAACAACGTTGGCAATTCGCCCGCTCCAGCGTTGTCGGCGACACTCGCACCAACTGAGTCAGCGATGAAAACAAAGTCATCGTTGCTTGACAGATCGCGCTTGACGATGCGCGCCGAAATTGAAGGTGACGGCAAGTCATACCACGACTTGATTTCGGAAGCTTTCACATATTTTGATTGAGTTCCGTTATAGAAACGAAATCGCACTGCCCATTCCGGAGTGACACCATATATGCCTGTCGACACCGTCGGATCGATGGAAACTTCAATCTTGGTAATCGTCGCTAACCCAACACGTGCGGCAAAGGCCTCAAGATCCAAGACACGAGTCCAACGGCTATACGGGTTGTAATCAGTTTTGTCACCAGCATCATCAACCGGCAGGAAGTTAACGCCAGCTGTCCGTTCACCATTCGACGACGAGAACTCAGTCGAAACCGGCACCAGGGGTGTCGCGGGACGAACACGAATCATTAATGCCGTTTCAGAAACTGCGCGATCACTACGCCAATCTTCGATCGCAACGATGTTTGCAGTCGCCGAGGCACGCGTGCCAGCACCGCCATACACCTGACAATTAGTCGTATCACAAGTTTTTGCATACGAGTATCGACGATTTTCTAAGCCACCGCCCTGAGCCAACGCATACGAACGTGCCGCTACTGCTTGAGCCTTGAGCGCATTGATACCGGTGCCATTTCCACGATCGGCCCACGAGGCTGGAGACTCTCGCGGGATCACACCTCGCACATACGCTTCAATTTCAACGTCATTGACAGTCCGATTTTCGCCAGACGTTCCGTTTGAGGCGTAGACGTTCCCCCGATAATGGCGCACTGCGCCCGCCGAATCACACACGCCCAACAATGAAGCTGCTGGAGTCGCCGGGTCATCGGCACCTGGCACTGTGAATGTCACTGAGGGCAAGCCCGCTGCAGTCGTCACCGTGCCAAGGCTGACCCAACTTGCCAACGAATCATTTGACGATGGACATTCAGCGGAACCAGCCTTACCCCACACTTGGTAGGTGTACTGCCCATTTGCCGATGCAATTTCACGGGTGACCATCGATGTGAAATAGCCCTGAGGTCCGCCAGCCCAAAATGCGTTCCCGCCAGATGCGATCACCGCAGTCTGTAAATCGTCTTGCGCAGTCAACCGCACCGTCATGCGAGTTTCGGCAGGAACAGCTCCCATCGAGGTACCGCCGTAATAGTGATCAAGAATCCAGGTCCAGTCTTTTCCATAGACCGTGGCCCAACCCACCGCTCCGTATTGGCTCAACCCGCGCCCATGCCCATTGCCCTGACCTTCAATCACCATGGCGAGCCCCACATTGGGGTCGCCGGGGGCGGCCTGCACGGGGGCGCTTGGCGCCAGCCACGACAAAGCCGTGGCCAGCAGAACTCCGCTCACGGCGGCAACGAGGGTTGTACGAAAATGTTTCATGAGGGTTTACGAAAAATGTTTCATGGTGTCACGAGCCCTCAAACCGTACCGATTCAGGCAGGTACTGTCCTGTCACTAAATACAAAAGACCTGTTCAGAGGCTCTTTTTCCGTCAACGTGGGCACGCCTGAACGGCGATTTGATCAACGAGATCGTTCATCGGGTCTCCGCTATGGCCCTTGACCCATTGAAAGTCGGGTCGCTGCGAAGTTGGCAAACTTTCATAGAACTCAATAAACGGCTTCCACAGGTCATCGTTGGCCACCGGCTCTTTTTTAGCGTTGCGCCAGCCATTGGCCTTCCACTTCACCCACCAGCGATCTTTAAAACAGTTCACGACATACGTCGAGTCGCTCACAATGATCAGTCGCTTAGTTTCAGCGGCCGCGATGGGTGCATTGGTCTTCAGTGCTTCAAAGGCCGCCGTCAATTCCATCCGTTGGTTGGTGGTTCGCGTTTCACCACCCGAACCAGTCCGTTCACCCGACGGTGCCAAGGCCCAAGCCCATCCTCCGGGCCCAGGGTTTCCGCTACAAGCTCCGTCGGTATACACGACGAGTGCGCGTTCAATTGTTGACGGATC
>JBIKOO010000110.1:0-4516 GCA_044358015.1 Ilumatobacteraceae bacterium | reverse complement strand
AAGCGATACAGATCAGCGTTGCGCCGAACCACCGCGAGATAATTACGATTAGAAATACGCAGATTCTCAATGGGGTTGCCCGAACGTTTGCGTTCAAAGGCAACAACGTCACTAGCAACTTCACGGTCAATCGTTGCTGCCAGGTGTCGGAACACATCAATCTTTGATTCAAAGTACGTATAAAAACTTCCTCGGGCCACATCAGCCTTGGTGACGATGTGTTCGATCGTGGTGTTGGTATACCCGTAGCGATCAAACTCGGCTCGTGCAGCCTCAAGAATCATGTGGCGGGTGCGAGTTGCTTTACTGGTCGGTGAACTTTCGACTGAGGCTCGGCGCACTGCCGCCACTCCACTTGGTGTGAAACCACCGCGAGTTATTGAACTTTCACTCATGCGATGGCCATCACGAATCAATCATTGATACTGAAGCACGGCGGAAGAGGTCGGCTTGTATTTCCATCGCTCGCAGATAGCCATCAAGTGTGCGTTGACGTGGTTCTGGAACAAAGTGCGTCACACCAATCTCGCGATAGTGATCAATCTCGGCCAGGATCACATCGTTGTCATCTTCGAGTGCATCCCAGCGGGTGCGCATTGAAATCGGAAACGATTGTTCGGGACGACCTTCACGAAGCTTCTTCACGCGACGCTCTGTTTGTTCGGGGCTCAAGAATGCTCCGTGCCAGCCATCGCCAACATCTATGGCACGACGCAATGCAATGTCGGCATGTCCGCCAATCCATAGCGGCACATGACGTAATGGTTGTGGCTTGGTGCGCATTGATACGAAGTGGGCATCGTGAACCGGGAAGTCGGCGGTGATGTGGTCATCGGTCCAGACTCGACGCAATATCTCGATTGCTTCGTCGGTGCGAGGTCCGCGTTCGGCGAAGGGAACGCCTAGGGCATTGAATTCGGCTTCGAGCCAGCCGGCCGCGATTCCGAGAATCACGCGACCGCCACTCATATGGTCGAGCGATGCAACCATCTTTGCGACCGACAACGGGTTGCGCATCGGCAGAACCAGCACAGTCGTTCCGAGCCCAACGCGCTTGGTGTACGCGGCAGCCCACGTCATCGCAATGAAGGGTTCAAAGATGTAGGCCGATGGGGGATAGTCGGCACCGGTGGGCACGGCGAGGTGGTCGCTGACCCACACATCGGCATAGCCCAGATCTTCAGCTAATACCGCGGCACGTTGAATTGCCTCGCCCGAAGAAGCAGGACCTGCTTGAGGTAAATGAATGCCCGCAGTTGCTGGGTGAATTTCAGCCATGCCCTTACCGTAGCCGTTTTCGACATCAATGTCGAAACTGCGACTAAAACGCACTATGGTGAATCTTGTGATTGAACGACATCTTGAAATTCAGACCGCCGAAGGTTCAATGACGACATTCGTTGTGCACCCTGAAGGACCTGGTCCGTTTCCAGTTGTCTTGTTTTTGATGGATGCGCCAGGCAAACGTCCGTTACTTCATTCAATGGCGCAACGAATCGCCGACAACGGCTACTACGTCATGTTGCCCAACTTGTATTACCGAACAACTCCAACTTTTGAACTTGATTTTTCAAGCAAAGAATCTTTTCAACGGATGAGCGAACTGATGCGCACAATCGGTAATCGAATGGTTGTTCGTGATGCCAGTGAATTGCTCGCATTCGCCGGAAACGAATCTGTAGCAGATACATCGACTGTCGGCTGTGTTGGTTATTGCATGTCAGGCCCATTTGCGTTGTTTATTGCTGCCGAACTATCAGAGCGTGTGAAAGCCGCGGCCTCGTTCTATGGAGTCCGATTGGTGACTGATTCTCCCGATTCACCGCACGCTCGTCTTGGCGACGTACGCGGTGAGATTTATGTGGGTTGCGCCGAACACGATGATTATGTCCCGCTCGAAATGGTTGACCAGTTTGAAGAAGCTATGAAAACCACGGGTGTGAAGGGGTTAATCGAACGATATTGGGGCAACCATCATGGTTTTGCCTTCAACGATCGCCCGGCTTACGATGCAGTCGCTGACGCTCGACACTGGGAAGTATTGCTCGATCTGTTCAAGCGCAATTTGATTGACGGATGACGCTTCATGAAGGATGTTGAATCCGAACCGTATGTCGTCGTTGAAAAAACCTGCGACTATGTCTATTCAGTTCGTCTGTGCCGTGGTCCAAATAACTTCTTCTCATATCTAATGATCTCGGCCGTTGCTGATGCACTTGAGCAACTTGATGACAATGACGATTGTCGGGTTGTGGTGTTGTGTGCTGAAGGAAAGAACTTCTGCGCAGGAGCCGACTTCTCGGGATCTGCGCCCGCATATTCAACAGCCGATCTTTACGGGGCAGCTGAGCGACTATTCCGAACTCGCAAACCAATTATTGCTGCGGTGCAAGGTGCTGCAATCGGAGGTGGTCTGGGATTAGCGATGGGTGCAGACTTTCGAGTGATGTCAACCGAGACCCGCGTCAGTGCCAACTTTTCGCGACTCGGCTTTCATCATGGGTTTGGTTTGTCGATCACGTTGCCTCGGGCAATCGGCGAGCAGCGTGCTGCTGAACTGTTGATGACAGGTCGACGTATTGATGGAGCAGTTGCGCACTCCCTTGGTCTTGCCGATCGTTTGGCGGACCCCGAAGACTTGCTTAAGGAAACCCTTGAATTAGCAAGTGAGATTGCTCTGTCGGCACCTTTGGCAGTCGAATCTATTCGGGCAACTCTTCGGGGAAATATCGCCGATCTAGTACATACCGCAACCCAGCACGAGATGGCAGAACAACTGCGATTGCGTCAAACCGATGATTTTGCTGAAGGCGCTCAAGCAATGGCTGAACGCCGTACGCCAAATTTCAAACGTTCGTAATTTCGGATGATCTCATCACTAGGAGCTAATAATGACCACAATTAAAAAGTCACCAGTCGCAGGCATCATGACCGTCGCCGACATGATGCAACCAAAAGATTTGATTGAGCATGTGCAACGCCTTGAATCAATCGGGCATGGGTCGGCTTGGCTCCCCGATATTTTTGGTCGCGAAATTTACGTCACTGCAGGATTCATCTTGCATCACACCACCAAGATCAAAGTCGCGTCGGGTATTGCTCACATGTATGGGCGCGACGCCATCTGTAGTTCGCAAGCCGCACGAACATTGTCCGAACTATCTGGTGGTCGCTTTATTCAGGGTCTTGGTGTTTCAAACACGATCGCGTCTGAAATGCGAGGTATTCCGTGGGAAAACCCGGTGCAAAAGACTCGCGAGTATGTCAACGCGTTGCGCGGTCCATTGCCCATCATGGCTCCAGCTGTTTATGAACCAGTCCCGATTTACATTGCGGCTCACGGACCCAAGATGTTGGCAGTTGCCGGAGAAGTCGCCGACGGTGCCAACACGTATATGCAAACTCCTGAACACACCACGCATGCTCGAGGGTTGGTTGGTGCGAACAAAGTTCTCAATGTGGTGCTTCCATGTTGTTTGACGACCGACCCCGCTATTGGTCGTGCCGTTGGTCGAGCGATGGTCTCGATCTACTTACCCTTGCCGGCTTATCAACGGCAGTGGGCATCGCAAGGTTTTGATGAATCCGATTGGACGAATGGTGGAAGCGATCGCCTAGTCGACACCTACGTGGCGTGGGGCAGTATCGAAAGCATTCGTAACCGTATGCGAGAACATATTGACGCCGGAGCGAATTCAATCATTATGGCCGCCGGTGGGTACAGTCCCGAAAATTCGTGGGAACTTCTTGAAGCAACGGCGCCGTAACAATAAATGAAAGATGTTTACGAGCGCTGCGTGTTGCGCTTGATCTCATCCAAAATTTCTGGAATGCGCGCTTGGGGCAAGTTATGTCCCATATCGGGGAATGCCAAGAGGCGCGCGCCCGGTATGGCCTTGGTCGTTGCGTAGCCGCCAGAAGGTTGCACGAGACCATCTTCAAGTCCGTGAACGACGAGTGTCGGCACATTGAGTTTCTTTAACTGTGGTGTGCGGTCGGGGCTGGCCATAATCGCAGCCATCTGACGAGAAGTTCCATCAGGTGTGAAGTCTCTTTCGGAGGACAGTTGAGCGACCTCACGAATTTCAAGTTCGTCATACAGCGAACCCGAGAACAATTTGAAGAGTGCAGCCTGACGATCGGCAAAAGTTTCTTTGCTTCCACCGGTCAACTTGGCGGCTCGCAACAGCACCGATGTCTTGGGGCGGCCGACTCGGGGATTGCCAGTTGTTGACATGATTGATGTCAACGACTTGACGCGGCTTGGATGTTCAATAGCCATCGTCTGAGCGATCATTCCGCCCATTGACATACCAACGACATGGGCACGCTCAATATTGAGCGCATCAAGCAACCCAACCGAGTCCTTGGCCATATCGCTCAACAAATATGTCGACTTGGCAAATCTTCGTGAAATTGAAAACAGTGCGGACTGAGTTTTTGTCGGAGGAGCCGCATCGATCTTTGTGGACAGTCCAATATCGCGATTGTCAAAAGTGATGACCTTGAATCCTCG
>JBIKOO010000109.1:0-4522 GCA_044358015.1 Ilumatobacteraceae bacterium | reverse complement strand
AAATGACGATCACACTCAATTCCAAAATCCCCGCTGGATCGATTAACGACAAGTGGAACACCTACAAAGAAGATGCCAAGTTGGTTGCGCCTGGTAACAAGCGCAAGTTCAAAGTCATCGTTGTTGGTTCAGGGCTCGCTGGTGCATCTGCTGCTGCAACAATGGCCGAACTTGGTTACCAAGTAGACGTTTTCACTTTCCACGACTCGCCCCGTCGTGCGCACTCGATTGCTGCACAAGGTGGAATCAACGCGGCGAAGAACTACCAAGGCGACGGCGACAGTGTTCATCGTTTGTTCTACGACACCATCAAGGGTGGAGACTTCCGTTCACGTGAGGCGAATGTGCATCGTTTGGCTGAAGTATCAGTCAACATCATTGACCAGATGGTCTCGCAGGGCGTTCCGTTCGCTCGTGAATACGGCGGAATGCTTGACAACCGTTCATTCGGTGGCGCACAAGTAAGTCGTACCTTCTACGCCCGTGGTCAGACTGGCCAGCAATTGTTGCTCGGTGCGTACCAGCAACTTGCTCGCCAGATTGGTCTTGGCAATGTGCGCATGTTCAACCGCACCGAACTGGTTGACGTGGTCACCATTGAAGGTCGTTGCGCCGGCATCGTGACTCGCGACTTGGTAAACGGTGAAGTTGTTTCACACTCGGCACACGCAGTTGTCATGGCAACTGGTGGCTACGGAAACGTGTTCTACTTGTCAACTAACGCAATGGCCTGCAACGTCACTGCTGCCTGGCGCGCTCACCGCAAGGGTGCAACTTTCGCCAACCCGTGCTACACGCAGATTCACCCAACCTGCATTCCGCAGAGCGATCCCACGCAGTCAAAGTTGACGCTTATGTCAGAGTCGTTGCGTAACGACGGACGTGTATGGGTTCCGCAGAATCCCGATGAGACTCGGCCCGCTTCACAGGTTCCTGAAGCAGAGCGCGATTACATCCTCGAGCGTTTGTACCCGAGCTACGGCAACTTGGCTCCACGTGACATTTCATCTCGCGCGGCCAAGCGTTCAGTTGACTCCGGTCGTGGCGTTGGTCCGTTGAAGAACGGCGTGTATCTCGACTTCAGCGATGCCATTAATCGTCTTGGTAAAGATGTAGTTGAAGAGCGTTACGGCAACTTGTTCGAAATGTACGAACGCATTGCTGGCGAGAATCCGTACGACATGCCGATGCGCATCTACCCGGCATCGCATTACACGATGGGCGGTTTGTGGGTTGATTACGAACTCATGACCAACATTCCTGGTTTGTACGCCGCCGGCGAAGCCAACTTCTCCGATCACGGAGCAAACCGTTTGGGCGCCTCGGCACTCATGCAAGGTTTGGCCGACGGCTACTTCGTGTTGCCGTACACAATCGGTAACTACTTGGCACCAATGTTGAACAAGCCGATTCCGGGCACCGATCACCCAGCATTCAAAGAAGCTGAGATGGCTGCGCAAGCTCGTTATCAGGGCTACGTCGATATCAAGGGAACTCGTTCACCCGACTACTTCCACCGCGAAGTTGGTCGCATCATTTGGGATTACTGCGGTATGGAGCGCACACAACAAGGACTTGAAAAGGCGTTGTCAGAACTGCCTGCCTTGTACGAAGAATTCCAAAAGGATTTGCGCGTCACTGGTGATGCCGAAAGCATGAACCAGACGCTTGAAAAAGCTGGTCGTGTCGATGACTTCTTCCAGTTGGGCATGTTGATGTGCCGTGACGCTCTTGAGCGTGATGAAAGCTGTGGCGGTCACTTCCGCGCCGAATACCAGACCGAAGAAGGCGAAGCGATGCGTGACGACGAAAAGTTTGCTCACGTTGCTGCCTGGGAATGGACCGGCGACCCAACGAAGTCAATTCGCCATAAAGAAGAACTCAATTTTGAAGCAATTCACCTAGCGACACGGAGCTACAAGTGAGCAACCATCTCAAGAACCTCAAACTCAAAATCTGGCGCCAGTCAGGTCCGGCCGAAAAGGGCCACTTCGAGGAATACGTCATGCCCGAGATCAGCGACGAAGCGTCGTTCCTCGAAATGCTCGACGTGCTCAACGAAGGACTCATCGGCGAGAACAAGTTGCCTGTGGTGTTCGACCACGACTGTCGTGAAGGAATCTGTGGAACTTGTTCATTGATGATCAATGGTCAGGCTCATGGACCAGAGCGCAGTACTGCAACGTGTCAGTTGCATATGCGCAAGTTCAAGAGTGGTGACGAAATTGTCATTGAGCCGTGGCGTGCATCGGCATTCCCGATCATCAAAGACTTGATGGTTGACCGTTCAGCTTTTGACCGAATCATCGAATCAGGTGGATTCATTTCGGCGAACACTGGTGGTGCCCCCGACGCCAACCTGATTCCGATTCCGAAGAGTGTTGCCGATGCGGCAATGGACTCGGCGCAATGTATCGGTTGTGGTGCGTGCGTTGCCGCGTGTCCCAATGGTGCCGCCAACTTGTTCACTGCTGCCAAGATCGCTCATCTGAACTTATTGCCACAGGGCCAGGCCGAGCGTTACAAGCGCACCGAGGCCATGGTCGAGACAATGGACGAGTACTTCGGTTCATGCACTAACCACGGTGAGTGCGAAGCAGCCTGCCCGAAAGAAATTTCGATTGATGTCATTGCGTTGATGAACAAGGACTATCGCAAGTCCAAGCTCAAGAACCGCAAAGAAATCTCCCGCAACTAATCTCTTGGGCGCGATAACACCCCGTTTGCGGTGGTTATTTTGCCCAACTAGTTGCTAATTCGCGATGACGGTGGTGTGGTAGCGATTCGTCGCAACCACATCGCCGCTCACGAGAGTTAAATCAAGCACCACCGGTCCTTCAGCGAACGGTGCGGTGATGAGCACGTGGCCAACCAGGGTGCAATCATCGGCGGCAATGGCGCCTTCGAATTGCCAGACCTGAGGATCGCCCGTTGATTCAACAGTTGCGGTCACTGTGGCGTCGTCAAGTTCGCGATGTAGATCGCTGACAACATGAAGGGCAATTCGTATTTGGTCACCAGGTCGCATTGATGGCGGAAGACGATCAGCGGTCACAATGACGGGGCGGCAGGCTTCAGCAAGTGCGGTGTAGCCCAATTTAGGAACGCGTTTGTGGTCGAGAACACTCCACGAAATCATGGGCATCGCATCATTCAATGCAAACATGCAAAAGCCGCCCGTTGGTCGATACTTCAATCGCCGCAGAGTTTCAATGTGATAGCGAATGAGGTCTGCTTGGTACGTCTGTGTTGCCGTGCGCCAATCATCAAAACTGTCAAATGCTGAAGCGGGGCAATGATTTTCAAAATTCCCGCGTTGCATACCGAACTTGTTTTCTAGATTTTCCCAATCTAAAACTGGCCACACCGATGTATCTATGAACTCAGTTGATTCAGGAATGGCTTGCGCACCAAATTCGCTTACGAAGCGCATGAGTCTGGGAATCTTTGCAGCAAAACTAGGAAGGTCTCGTTCGTTGCCGTGATACCAACCGAAATACAAGTGACTATCAGTGCCGTCAAGTGTGGGCAAGTGCGGCAACACTCCGCTGTGCGCAATGACTGGTCGCGTTACATCAGCCTTTTCAAATGAACGTTTCACCCAACGATCAAGGACACTCTTGTTCCATGTGGGCAATTGATGGCCGGCAAGAAAAGGAACGGCCATCTTTTTCAAGTCAAATGATTCACCGGGAGAGACATTGAAAGTAAATGGCTCATTGTGCGCGCACCACGTCATGATTGACGGGTGGTGTCCAAGAAGATTGACTGCTTCTTCGGCTTGGCGAACTGCTTGGCGGCGAATTTGTCGGGCGTATCCCCATTGCAATGGGAAGTCCTGCCAAATCAACATTCCGAGTTCGTCTGCAGCGTCATACAACTCAGTGCGAGAGATATGCCCATGCACACGAACCAAATCAAGACCGGCCTCGCGGGCCAATTCAATGTCGCGACGCAATTCAGTTTCGGTGGCATCGCCCAACATGGCTCGCGTGGGTGCCATGTTGGCACCCTTCAAAAAGATTCGTTCACCGTTGATTGAATACACCCAATCTTGAACAGCGACCTCGCGTAGACCAGTTCGGCGAGTTGCTGAGTGGCTAAGTGTTTTGTCGTGTATGACTTCAACCCGAACGTCAGTGAGATTTTGTTCACCCATTGACCATGGCCACCACAACTTGGGTTCATCAATGTCAATATCCCAGTCGAGAGTGTTCATACCACTCGCCAGTGACTTCTCAATTTCTTCAACGACTTGATTATTGACGTAAGTAATAATGCGAACCGCGAGTTCATTGTTGCTATCAAGCCGTGCACTTAGACGAACGTTCGCTCGCGCTTCGTTGGCGTCACGACACAAAACTCGTAAGGCATCAATGCGCACTGGACCCGAGCGCTCAATGCGCACTCCACGCCAAATGCCACCAGGATTGAAATCGGGGTCGATGCAATCCCAATGTTGAAAGACTCCGGTGATATTGCGTTTGGCTTTTTTGTCCCGCTGTGGGCTACACGTGGCGCC
>JBIKOO010000107.1:0-4572 GCA_044358015.1 Ilumatobacteraceae bacterium | reverse complement strand
TACAACATGCTCGAACGCAAGCGCGTCGAAGTTGAGTACCGACGTTTGTATGAAGACCTAGGCCTTGGAACAACTATCTGGAGCCCTCTTGCGTCAGGAGTTTTGACCGGCAAGTACCTCGATGGTGTGCCCGAAGACTCGCGGGCCGCGCTGCCGGGTTACGGCTGGCTGGCCGAGCGTCTGACCGCACCCAAGGCCCAAGAGACCGTGAAGAAGTTGATCCCGATTGCTGACGAACTGGGCTGCACTCTTGCGCAGATGGCTTTGGCCTGGTGTACCAAGAACCCCAATGTGTCTACCGTCATTACGGGAGCCAGTAAGGCATCGCAGGTCACCGAAAACTTCAAGGCCCTTGACGTGATTCCGCTCTTGACCCCCGAGGTCATGGCTCGCATCAAAACCGTTTTGAAGTCATAAAACGATTTGAGATTTCGATTCGGATTTCCTTTCAGGCAGTTGTCACGGTACCGTGCCCGTTGTGAGTGAAAGTACAGAAAAGCCGACGACCGTTCAAGCAGATACAGCCAAGCAAGAAACAGCCAAGCAAGAAACAACCAAGCAAGAAAATGACAAAGCCACTGCGCAAAAGCTAGGCGTTGACAAAATGGCGATTCAAATGCTCAATGATCGCTTGTTGGTCAAGATTCCCGATAAAGACGGCGAGCGTCGCAGTATGGGCGGAATCTTGATTCCAGCCACGGCGCAGGTGTCAAAGCGTTTGGTGTGGGCCGAAGTCGTAGCGCTTGGTCAGAACGTCCGTAGCTGTGAGGTCGGTGATCAAGTGCTTTTTGGCCCTGAAGACCGTTACGAAGTCGAAGTGAGCGGGGTTGACTACATCATGTTGCGTGAACGTGACATCCACGCCGTCGCCGCTAGCCGAATTGATGGCCATACCGGCCTCTATCTCTGACAAAGTTGTAGATATGAACCTGATCGTTCCCACGCCCGAGCAACTCGCTGCTGTCAAGTACAACTCCGATGGCCTCGTTCCAGTGATCGCACAAGACATTGCCAACGGCGATGTGCTCATGATGGCGTGGATGAACGCCGAGAGTTTGTCGATGACGTTTGCCGAAGGTCGCATGGTTTACTGGAGTCGTAGTCGTTCAGAATTGTGGCGTAAAGGTGACACCAGCGGCGATCGTCAGTTTGTGCGCGAGGCGTATTACGACTGCGATGTTGACACGTTGTTATTCAAAGTTGAACAAGAAGGCGCCGGAGCGTGCCACACCGGTAACCGCACCTGTTTCTTTTCAAGTTTCGGAACCCCTGCATGACCCAGTCTTTGGTGGTGCGACCGTCGCGCGAAGAATTTCATGCGCTGGCCGCCGACTACACGGTCGTGCCGGTGTGGGTTGAAGTACTGGCCGACCTTGAAACCCCCGTTGCTGCATTTGCGAAATTGGTCGGTGACGAACCAGGTTTCTTGCTGGAGTCAGTTGAGCACGGCGAACGTTGGAGTCGATTTAGTTTTGTTGGACGCCATCCGCGCGCAACCCTAGAACTGATCGATGGTCAACTCAAGATCTCTGGCGACATCCCGGCATCGGTGCCGCGCGATCAAGGAATGCTGGCGGCGATTGAAGCCTTGCTTATTGAATACCGCAGTCCGGTCATTGCTGACCTTCCTCCGTTACAAGGCGGAGTCATGGGCTTTCTTGGCTATGACGTTGTACGCGAAGTGGAATCGTTGCCCAATGTTCCTCTCGACGATCGACATATGCCCGATGGCGTGATGAGTGTGATTGGTTCTTTGGCCGCATTCGATCACTGGCGTCAACGGGTGTATCTCATTGAAAGCGTTCCTGTTGTTGGTCAAAACTCGCAGACTTTCACGACCGATGAATTGAATCGTTTATACGACGAGGCTTCAGTGCGGGCATTGAACGCAGTTGATGAACTCGCCCGACCTTTGCCGTATACGCCAGTTGAACCACCGCAACGAGATGATGTTCTTCCAGTTGCTACATCGTCAATGCCCAATGGCGCATATCAACGGGCCGTCGAAGTTGCGAAGGAATACATTCGCGCCGGCGACATCTTTCAGGTTGTGTTATCGCAACGTTACGAATTGCAATTAGAGGCCGATCCGTTTGATATGTACCGCGTGCTACGTCAGGTGAACCCCAGTCCGTACATGTACTTCTTGCGTCATCCTGGTGTCACCATTGTGGGCAGTTCGCCGGAGCCGATGGTGCAATTACTTGGCGGTCGTGTGATCAGCCGACCTATCGCTGGCACGCGCAAGCGTGGTACGAATGATGAACACGATCGACGTCTGGCTGCTGAACTTCGTGAAAATCCCAAAGAGGTCGCCGAACACGTGATGTTGGTTGATCTTGCCCGCAACGATGTGGGCCGAGTGTCGTCATTTGGCACGGTCATCGTTGATGAGCTCATGACTCTTGAGAAATACAGCCACGTGATGCACCTCACATCACAGGTGAGTGGAGCGCTCGTGCCTAGCAAAACGGCGATTGATGTTTTGCGTGCGACTCTTCCCGCCGGCACCGTGAGCGGCGCGCCAAAAGTACGAGCAATGGAAATCATTGACGAGCTCGAGCCAGTAAAGCGTGGCCCGTACGCCGGAGTCGTTGGTTATGTCGACTTCAGTGGCAACCTCGACACTGCTATCGCCATTCGCACCATGTTCATTGGTGAATCGGCCGCCTATTTGCAAGCAGGTGCCGGAATTGTGGCCGACAGCGAGCCTGACGATGAAGATCTTGAATGCCGTAATAAAGCAGCCGGTCTGCTTGCTGCGATTCCTGCAGCACGACGAATGACCAAGCGACGCTTGGAAGGCGGAACGAAAGCATGAGCAACACCATGAATAACACCATGAGCAACTCAATGAGCGACAACATCATTGCGTGTGAAAGTGAACATTTAGTCTTTACTGTTACTGGCGCCGACGCCGGCAAATATCTGCACTCGCAGTTGAGCAATGACATCGCCTCGTTGCCCGTTGATGGATCGCGCTATTCATTCGTGCTCGAGCCCATGGGCAAAGTCATTGCTTTGGTACGAGTCACCCGCACCGAAGAAGAGACATTTATTCTTGACACGGAAAATGTTGCAGATTTGGGCGAGCAATTGCTGGCCCGTTTGAATCGTTTCAAGATCAGAGTCAAGGTCGACATTGCTGTTTCAACCCAAAAGTATTTGTGTTTGCGCAGTCGTGATGGCTCAGCAATTGAGCAAGCCGGATTTGCAGTGTCGCAATGGGGAAGTGGCGCAATTGTTGATGCACTATTGACGACAATTGATGCTTCGGTGGTTTCGCAATTTGCTCATGTTTCGCCCGAAGAATTTGACGCACTTCGGATTCGTTCAGGTTGGCCGGCAATGGGCCGAGAAATCATCGCAGGCGAAACTTTGCCCGCCGCAATCGGGGTTGTTTCACTTGCCGTGAGTTTCACTAAAGGCTGTTACCCCGGTCAAGAGCTCGTTGAGCGTATGGACAGTCGTGGCTCAACCGCGCCGAAGAATTTGCGGTTACTCACTGGCGCAATTGTCGAAAACGCGAAGTCTGGTGATGCAGTCATTGTTAACGGAGAAACCGTTGGCGAGTTTACGTCGGTGGCACCTGACTGCGCTCTTGCGTATGTCGGACGTGCAGTTGAACTTGGCGTTGTTGTCGACGCCGCATCGTCGTCACGACGACGTTATGACTGAGTTATGACAGTGCTTCATTTCTGAGTTGAATCACCAATTCTTCAATATCGGTGCGCCCGCGTAACCCTTGTAACTCAGCGTAGTTTTCAACTGCATGAAGAAGTTGGGCGTGTTGATTGTCAACTCGTCCGGCAATAGTGAGCCATTGGGCCGCAGTGTCGTGATGGCCAAGCATTGCGATACATCGCGCGGTTTCAATGGCAACATGTGATGACGGATGAACTTTGAAGAGTGTCGACCCATAGCGTGCGCCGTCTTCATAGTGACCAGTTCGTCGTAAAACAGTGAGCAGGGTTGCGGCGCTTAACTCTGAAGTGTTCTGGGTTGGCTCGGGAATCGGTCGTGGAAGTTGAAGTACGAGTGGCTTGAGTTGTTCATCACTTGCGGCGTGTGGCGGCCACCACGGTGCACGATCTAACTCGGTATTCAATAAGTCGTTGACAATGAACGAAGTTGCTGACGAATGGCCGGCCCGCATCTTCGAATATGCATCCCACCATGGCGACATCACTTGCGGGCTTTGCAACATGCCTGGTCGGCCAGTTCTCCACGCAGTGTCTTCGGCTTCGGCGGCCAGTCGCCGTTGCTGTTCCAATGCAGCCGAGCGGCGATCGGGTGTTGTCGCGGCTAACGCCGACATTGTTTGCAACTGTAAAACCAGCAAAATGGCTGCGAAGGCCGCGAGCGGACGGAGGTCATCAACAAAGACCATTGCGATGAATGCTCCTGCGGTCAGCAACGGACTTGCTTTGATCATCATGTTCCGGCCCCGACCTGGCGAAAAGTAGTCCAGGATCTCGGCAGCAACATTTCCGCCGTCGAGCGGCAGGACCGGAATCAGGTTGAAAAACCCGATTGCTGGTCCCGCCCACCAAATAGCGAATGACCAATAGT
>JBIKOO010000041.1:0-14590 GCA_044358015.1 Ilumatobacteraceae bacterium | reverse complement strand
CATTGTTTCATCGCGTCGGACCCCATCAGCGTGTGACTGGTCCGCGTGGCAACTGGGCAAAGCTAGAAGGTCGCCCAACTTCTGAGTGGCCTGATTCGGTTTTAACTGGCGGCGTATGGAGTGTTTTTCCACACGGTTCAATCGCCGGCTTTGAGATTGAAGGTCACAAGATTTATCAGGTCGCACGAGTGTTCCCTGGAGCAACCGCCGATGAATCAGTGACGTATCTTGACTTCATTTCAACAGCACCAAAGACCGATGAGTTCATTGCTGCTGCCAACAAGCAAATTGCATTCCTTGAGAACGTCGTTCGCGATGAGGACTACGCAACGGGATTGAAGATTCAACGCACCGTGAAGACGGGGGCGAAGAAAGTTCTGCACTTCGGTCGCAACGAAGGTGGCGCTCAGTATGTGCACGGATGGCTTGACGCATTGTTGGTCACCGCTGATGAAGATCTCAATGAATTGTTCCGCAATGGCATTGATGCCGGTCGCATCACGAATTACTGATTGAGAGATTCAGTGTCTGAAATTGACGTGATTGAAATGATGCGCACGTGTATTGCGATGCGGCATCTCAAAACCGATGAAGTTCCTGAAGGGCTCATCAAAAAGGTCGTACAAGCTGCAACCTATGCATCGAACCCTGGCAACAGTCAAAACTGGAAATTCGTTGTGGTGCGTGATCGTGCCCGCAAAGAACGAATGGCGACTGCGGTTCAAGCCATGCTCGGTTCTCACTTTTCGGGCGGACCAACTGGTGACGCATCACGCGACAAGATGATGGCTGGTGCTCGACGATTGGTTGAAGGCTTTGCCGATGTGCCGGCATGGATTTTTGTCGTCGGGTTTAATCAATACCCGCCCCATGATCCGAATGAAAAGTTTGTGTGGTCAACGGTGTATCCGGCTTCGCAGAACTTGGTTTTGGCGGCTCGGTCACTCGGACTCGGAACTACGTTCACGACATTTCATTATGTGGCTGAGCAGAAGTTTAGAGAAGAATTGGGATTGCCCGATGCCGCGTACTTGGGTACCGCAATCGCGATGGGCTATCCCGGAAAGAAGTTCGCCAGTGTCAACCGCAAGCCAGTTGATGAAGTGATTTGTTGGGAGACATTTTCGTGACCGGTGTTGGATTATGTTTGCCACAACTTGGACCCCACGTACGGGCCGACATCGTTGCTGAGTTTGCTCGTCGTGCTGAAGCGATGGGGTATGAAGCGCTGTGGGTTCAGGATCATTTCATGTACCCAGAAAAGCCGATTCGTGGATATGGCGGACCCGATCGCATGCCGCCACATCAATACAAGTCGGTATTCGCGCCCACTGAGACTCTGGCTTTTGTTGCCGGCATTACGTCAAAGGTTCGTTTAGGAACCAGCATTTTGGTTGCAGGTAACCATTGGCCCGTGCCATTGGCGCAACGACTCGCAACGATTGATCAGATGTGCAACGGACGGTTGATTGTTGGTCTCGGTGTTGGCTGGAACGCCGAAGAGCACACCGCTTCCGGAACCGAGATTGAAACGCGCGGTCGCCGTATGGATGATTTCATTCCAGCGATGTTGGCGTGTTGGCATGAAGATCCGGTGTCGTATGACGGGCCAATCTTTTCGATACCGAGTTCGTTCGTGAGTCCGAAGCCCGTGCAGAGCCCGCGGCCGAAGTTGTTGTCGGGTATGTGGTCGGCCGATGGAATGGCGCGAACGGCGAAATGGTTTGATGCATGGAACCCCGCGGGCATGCCGATTGGCAAAGTGCAAAAGATTGTGGCTGGTCTCAATGAACAGCGCAGTGCAGATCAGAAGCCGCTTGAGATTTACTATCGATCGTTTATCCAGGGACCGCTTGCTCCTCGAGCTGCTGATGGAGACAACATGGCGGCGCTTGTTGCTGATGCTATTGCATGTCGTGAAGCTGGGTTTGTTGAACTCACACTTGAACACAACTTCTGGCAAGACATTGAAAAACCCGAAGACTGGCTTGATGTTCCCGAGCGTTTCTTGCCGGTCGTTGACGCCGCCCGCGGCTAAACAAGAAATATCTGAACGAGAAATATTTTAAAAAGTTTTGTGAACCTTCACATTTTCGTCTAACTCTGTTGCACCCCTGAATTAAGTTGTGTTTGTCGACTTCCCGCGTCATTGAAATTTAATTTGTTTCGCATTGTTTATTCGTTGGGAGGTGTGTTGCATGAATAGTTCCGTAGTCATTGAGCGAGTCAACGCTCTGACTTCGTGTGATATCTCGATGTGTTCGACGGCCGAACTTCGTGATCGCCTCAGCGATATTCGTAACCTTCGATCTTGGTTAGATTTCCTGCAGTCGCAAGTGGTCGCATCGCTCTCAGATTGTGATTCAGTGATGCCCGAAGTCGAGCTCATTCGTGAAAGTGGGTTGTCTACCTCTGATGTTCGCAAAGTGATGTCTCGTACCGAAACCATTGGATCGGTTCCAGTCTTTGGTGAAGCGTTGGCCGAAGGAAATGTCACGTCTGCACATGTTGACGCTTTATCGAGCGGTCTCAAGATCTTGGGAGAGCAATCTGACAAATTGATTGAGCGAGCACCAGAGCTTTTGGTGACAGCACAAACCATGACCGCCGACGAGTTCACGAAGTTCGTTAGGCGTACAGCGCAAACTCTTGCTGATGACGGTGGAATCAGTCGATTCGAGAAGCAACGACGCCAGACTTTCCTTCGCCACTGGATTGACGCCGATGGGATGACCAATCTCTTCGGCAAATTTGATCCCGAACGGGGCTCGGTGGTGACAGCACTGCTTGACGCCGGAGTCGAAGCGTTGTTTCACTCGGGCGACAGTGAGGTTCCGATTGAGTGTGATTCATCCATTGAACCCAATGATCATCGGCGGGCATTGGCGCTCGTGGCTATGTTGCAAGGTCGTCCAGATGGTTTGACCGGTATCGCCCTTGGTGGTTCTTCGTGTGATCTTCCGGCTCGTGCTGAGATCGTTGTCCACATCGACTACGAAATGTTGGCTGGTGGTGCTGGAGAACGACAACTCGGTGCTGAGAGTACGTGTCGAACATTGAATGGCTCAGAACTCACTGTCGAGACGATTCGTCGATTGGCGTGTGAAGCCGAGATTATTCCGCTGGTGCTGGACGGCAAGAGCGTCCCACTTGATGTCGGGAAATCAAAACGACTGGCCACGGCCTATCAACGCCGGGCGTTGGCTGCAGTGCATGAGACGTGTGCGATTGATGGTTGTTCTGTGAAGTTCAGTCATTGCGAACCGCACCATATTGAATACTGGGAAAACGGGGGAGCAACCGACTTCAACAACTTGGTTCCACTCTGCTCACGACACCATCATGCGGCACACGAAGGAGGGTGGAAACTGAAACTCAATCCTGAGACGCGAGAACTACTTGTTCAGCGCTGAGGGATCGGCAAGTAGATCAACGATTGACTTGCAGAATTCGGCAGCGGGGGCACCGTCAAAGACTCGGTGATCCCAGGTGAGGCTGAGGGTCATGCGCTTCACCGTTGACACTTTGCCTTTCTTGCTGACCACGACATCATCACGTAGACGACCGACACCAAGGATTGCGGTGTTGGGCGGGTTGATAACGGGGGTGAAGCCGTCGACGCCAAACATTCCGAGTGTGCTCACTGAGAAAGTTCCACCTTCAAGTTCGCCAAGGCCGAGCTTGCCTTCACGGGCTGCTCCAGACAAACGCTTGGTCTCAGCAGCGAGTGTTGACAGGTCAAGTGACGTGGTGTTCTTGATGACCGGCACGATGAGTCCCTCGGGCAGCGCGACGGCCATGCTCACATGAATCTCGGGGAGAAGCGCAATACCTTCGGCAGTGACTTGTGAGTTGACGATCGGGTGCAGTTTCAATGCTCGTGCAGCAGCGGCGATGACGTAATCGGTAAAGCCCGGAAGGCTGTTACTTGAATTATCGCCATGACTTGAAGATTTACGTGACTCGCGATCCTCGACGATGGCGTCAAGATCGGCGTCCATGTGTAACGTCAGTTGCGCCATATCTTGCAACGATGACTGCATGCGCTTGGCGATCGTGCCACGCATGCCAGATATTTTCTTGATCGACGTCGGTGTCTGACTGGCAGGAGCGAGGACCGTGGTTGATTTCTCAGCGCTTGAAGTTTCTTTGCTCGCAGTCTGTGTGGTTGTTAACCGTGCCCGTACGAATGCGGCGACACCTTCTTTGGTGACACGACCGTCGGTGGCGTCATAAGGAACCTGAGCAAGATCAACACCCAACAACTCGGCGAGCTGACGTGCGGCAGCAGTCGCGAGAACATTGCCACTGGATGACAAAATTGGGGCAACGGCTATTGCTGGAGTTGATGACGGCGCAGAACCAGATACAGCACGCGGATCATTCGGATTCTTATGGGCTTCTTCAACATCTTCTGAAACGATGCGACCATCAGGCCCGGTGCCAACGACTGTCTCAATATCAATGCCGAGTTCTTTGGCAACGCGACGAGCATTCGGCGAGGCAAAGAGGCGACCTTCACGACGGGGCAACGTAGCAACGCTTGACGTGGCTGGTGCTGATGACGTGACCGGTGCTGATGACGTTGATGATGCAGTTGATGATGCGGCAGTCGCAGGAGCACTGACTTTCGCTGCGGGCGGCTCTTCTCCGTCAGCCAACAAGTAACCGATCAATGCACCACATGGATACGTATCGCCTTGATTGCCCACGCGATGGAAACGTCCAGCACCTGGCGATTCAACATCACTTTCAACTTTGTCGGTCTCAATGCGAAGGACTGCCATACCTTGAGTGATCTCGGTACCGTCTTCAACGAGCCACTCGAGAATGGTGCCCTCTTCCATAGTGAGTCCGAGCTTGGGCATGATGAATTCAGTGGACATTTAGTTTTCCTCCGGAGACGTGTATAAATCTTTGCTTGTCACATGTCGTGTTTGCTCGTCGAACATCTGTGATTGGGCAGCGATGACGAGAGTTTTCTCAACATCAATGAGTAGTGGGCCACTTGCTTCAACGCGAGCAGTGACAACACCGTCAGCGCTCACCGGCAGATCACGTTCGCCGTCAAAAGCCAAAATAGTTTTGCCGGTCATGGTGATTTCTTCGCCCAATTCAAGTGTACGAACTTCAGCGATTTCCATCGTGATGAATGAACCAGGTGCAAGCGGCACGCGTACTTTGCGGCCACCAGACCCGAGGCGTACAAAGACTCCACAAGCGTCCCAGCGACCAACGGGATGAATGCGTCCGGCGATACTTGACAGTCCAGTGCTGGCCGGCGTGGCAACTGCTGCGATCACGGCTTTGACGGTGTTGGGGTCGCGAACAGCACGAGCACCTGTAAACATCGAATTGATAAAGGCCAAATCCACAAGAGCAAGATCGTCAATTGATTTGTCTCCGTCGTCGACGCGGACGACAACTCTTTTTGAGCGTCGGCCAACATCTGACATATTGACGACGCCAGTTGCAACAAATGCTGCAGCGGCACCAGCAGAAGTTCCGTCGATCGCCGACGGATAAACGTTGTTGGTGCCAGTTGAAATAGCAATGAGCGGGGCGTCAGGCCAACCGATTGCGACATCTCGTGACGTGCCGTCTCCGCCAAGCGCAATCACCGCACCGACTTGCTCTTTCCAAAAACGGCGAGCCGCAGCGATGGTGTCGAAGCGAGTGCCACTGAGTGGTTCGTCGACAAGAACAATGTCTCCGGCGATTCCTTCAGCGGCTTTCTCTGAAAGTCGATGACGATCGGGCATGAGCAGAACTTTGGTTGCCCCAGATTCGAATGCCGCAACAATGGCTCGTCGAACAATGCCGACCTTCGTGCCATCAGAGGTATGCGTTGCCGGGGTCACCAAACGACGGATGTCTTTACCCGCATTGGGGTTGACAATGATTCCGACGATGCTCATAGGAAATTCACGGACAATGAGAAATCTTCGACGTTAGCTAGCGTCGTGCCATGACGTCACGGACGCCCTTGACGATGGCCTTGGAATCGGGGATGTAATGCGATTCAAGCGCCGGACTAAATGGCACTGGCGAGAACGGGGCACCAATACGCGACACCGGCGCATCGAGATAATCAAAAGCCAACTCTTGAATCTGCGATGCAATCTCGGCACCAAGCCCACCAAAGCGAACTGCTTCTTGAGCAACAACGACGCGATTGGTCTTCTTTGCTGAGTCAATGATCAGATCGGTGTCAAGTGGCTGCAACGTACGCGGGTCGATGATCTCGCAATCGATACCTTCTTCGGCGAGTTCTTTGGCGGCGATGATCGCTTCGTTGGCCATGCGGGCATAAGCAACGATCGTGACGTCTTTGCCGGGGCGAATGATGTTGCCCTTGCCCAAAGGAATGCCGTACGCCTCGGTCGGAACTGGTGCACTCATACCCAGCAAGCGCTTGTGCTTGATCATGACTGTCGGGTTGTTCTCTTTGATGCACGAGATCATGAGACCCTTCATGTCGTACGGGTTTGACGGCATGACAACTTTGAGGCCAGGAATGTGGCACAACAATGCTTCGAGCGACTGACTGTGTTGGGCAGCTGCGGACAATCCGCCACCACCAGCAGTGGTGATGGTCATCGGCAAGGTTGCGTCTCCGCCGAACATGTACTTCAACTTGGCGGCCTGGTTGACGATCTGGTCGAAGGCCACGCAGATGAAGTCCATGAACATCAAGTCAACGATGGGTCGCAAGCCAGTGACCGATGCACCAACACCAAGACCAACAATGGCTTGTTCGCTGATGGGCGTGTCAACAACCCGCTTCTCACCAAACTTGGCCTGCAAACCAGCGAAGGTTCCGAAGACTCCACCAAATGCGCCGATGTCTTCGCCCGCGCAGAATACGTCGGGGTCGGCTTCCATCATTTGCGATACGGCTTCATTGAAAGCCTGCGCGTATGTGAGTTTGCGATCGTCACTCATCAGTTTGCTCCAGTCATGCTCGTGTACACGTTGACCATGATCTGGTCGGGGGTGGGGTAGGGGCTATCTTCAGCGAACTGAATAGCGGTATCAATGTCGGCGCGTAGTTCGGCCCAGATGTCGTCAAAGTTGGCGCGAGTTGCGACACCGTTTTCGATCATGCGATCTTCAAATGTGAAGATCGGGTCACGTAGTTTCCAGACGGCCACCTCTTCGTCAGAGCGATACTTCAATCCGAGGTTTTGAACACCGTGGTGGTTGTAGAAGCGATAGGTCTTGGCTTCGATCATCGAAGGTCCGCCACCCTGACGAGCGCGCTCGACTGCTTCAACAGCAGCTTCGTGAACGGCAATGACGTCCATGCCGTCAACAATGACTCCAGGCATACCGTAACCAGCGGCGCGGTCGACCACGTCGGTAATGGCCATGGTCTTGTCACGAGGAGTGAATTCGCCGTATTCGTTATTTTCACAGGCGAACACAATCGGCAGGTGTAAAGCACACGCCATGTTGGCGGCTTCGTGGAAAGCACCGATGTTGGTTGAACCATCACCGAAGAACGCAACCGCAACTTGGCCCTTGCCGCGGTACTTGTTGGCGAATGCGGCGCCGACAGCGATCGGTGAACCAGCACCCACGATGCCGTTGGCTCCGAGCATGCCAAGCGAGGTGTCGCTGATGTGCATCGAGCCACCCTTGCCCTTGCAATAACCCGTGGACTTACCCATGAGTTCGGCCATCATGCGATTGAAGTCGCCGCCCTTGGCCACTAGGTGACCGTGACCGCGGTGCGTTGAGGTGATGTGGTCATCATCGTTGAGTGCTCCACACACGCCAGATGCGACTGCTTCTTCACCAACATAAAGGTGTAAGAAGCCGGGCAACTTATTTGCTTCGGCGAGACGACCGGCTGCTTCTTCGAATAAACGAATACGCACCATGCGTCGATGGAGATCAAACTGTTTTGCTGATGAAAAATCCATAGCTACCTGTTTCTGTGAATAGATGTCTGTGTGAAAGATCTTGTATGAAGAATTTGTGTTTTACTCGTTGAGTCCGCGGGCCCAACGCAACGAACGACGCAACAGCTCGTAGTACGCGGGCTTTTCCCATGAACAGCGTTCAATGCGTGGGTAGTAGTCGAGTACTGGCGCCATGTCGTAATGACCACGGCAGTGTCCGAGCGTGTTATAGAGAATCGAACCTTGACCTAAATCGCGCAAGTACATCACGAGATGAGTGGGGTCGCAATTTGTCCAGTCGGCTTCGACGAAACCTTTGGCGTCACCTTGCCAGGTGGTGTGCAACAAAGCATGAAGAGCATCGCGGTCGGCGTATTCGCTGAGGTACAACTCGTCGTCAGTATCAAATGATTCAATGCCAGCGACGAGCCAGTGATTGGGGTCGCTCACTTGCACGGTGTACGGCTGAATGGGTGGGTGAGCAACAAACTGACTGCCCAACGTGTCGGCCCACGATGGGAAACAACGCGGAGCATCAACGCCATTAGGTCCACCCAAAGTGAGTGCAGCGTTAGTTCCGTGAAGCGCAACCCAACGTCCACCATTTTCGACCCATGAACGAATGTCGGTTTGGGCTTTTTCGCTCGGTCGAACGTCGCACGTGTATGACACCAAAATTGAAGATTTCTCAATGCCAGCGGTGTCTTCATAATCGGGTTGCACGCGAACACGAAACTCTTCGTGTTCGCCGAGCAACGTCAATAGTTCACGACGCGCGAAATCAATGTCGTGATATTTTCCGCCAGCAACGAGCGTGACGTCAATACGACGTCCTGGTGTATTGCTCATGATTCTGCTCTGGTTCGAGTTCTGATTCGCAAATCGCGGATCAGAAGTCGATGCGCTTCAAGAAGCCACCATCAACGGTGATGTTGACACCATTGATGTGACGAGCAGCCGAACTTGCGAGGAATGCAACAGCGTTCGCAACATCGCTCGGTTCGCCCATGTGGCCGCCGGGGTGATTCTTTTCAGTGGCCTCGAAGAATGGGGGCATGGCATTCTTGATCATGTCCCAGTCGCCACCTTGAACCATGATCGGTCCGGGTGACACAACGTTGCAACGAATACCTTGGGCGCCAAGAACCTGAGCCTGACCAAGTGTCCAGTTAACAACCGCCGACTTCATCGCGCTGTAGCTGCCTGATCCGCTGGCGAAGTGCTCGCTGGTGGCGGTAGTTCCGATACTGATGACTGAACCGCCACCATTGGCGAGTGCTTCTTTGGCTGCGTCAACACCGTGGACGAGTGACATGAGGTCGATGTTGAAGTTGTTGATCCAGGCTTCAAGCTTGCGAGCAGGCTTACCTGACGTGTTGTGAACGTACACGTCAATGCCGCCGAGTTGTTCGGCTGACGATGCGACCCAAGCGCGAAGTGCTTCGGGATCAGCTGCATCAACTGATGCGCCAACAACTTTGCCGAGCTTTGACATTTCGGCAACTGCGGCCGCAACTTCTTCGGCGTTACGAGCACAAATAGCGACTGATGCACCTTCGGCGAGCATTGTTTCGGCAATCGCGCGACCGAGGCCCTTTGTTGAGCCAGTGACTAATACTTTTTTACCTTTAAGACCTAGGTCCATGATGTTGCCCCCTGTGGTAGTTGTTGTTGTTGTTGTTGTTGGTTATTTCTAAAACATTTATTTCTAAATCTTGTCTAAATCTACGACCTGAACGCGACGCAGGTTCAAAAACTTGTTCGCTTGTTACCGACGCGTGTCTTTCCAAGAAATATCTTTGTCAACCCGAGGTTCGCCAGGAAGACCGAGAACTCGTTCGCCGATGATGTTGCGCTGAGTTTCGTCGGATCCACCAGCAATGCGGTATCCAGGAGCACCGAGAACGTGTTCGCCCCAGGCAAACGTGCCCCATTCACCGGTATCGGCGATGAGCGTGGCTCCGAGAATCTTTGACATGACTTCGCTGATGTATGTCATGCCTTCGGTCCACATGAGCTTGCCGAGTGATCCTTCTGGGCCAGCAGGTTGGCCAGCGCGACGCATATCAGATGCTCGGCGATTGACGAATCCTTCAACACGGAAATGGGTGTACGCCTTAGCGAGTTCTTGGCGCATCACCGGATCGCTCGTGACGCCCATAGCGCGTGCAGTTGCGATGATTTGACGCCATGAGCCACCGACGCGTGAACCGCCACCGCCACCGTCGCCGGAGTGGTCGCGTTCAAAACCAAGTGTGGTGAGGGCGACCTTCCAGCCTTCGCCTACCGGACCAAGTCGCATTGAATCGGGGACGCGTACATCATTGAAGAACACTTCGTTGAATGATGATCCGCCACTCATCTGCTTGATCGGACGAATTTCCATACCCGGCAAATCCATCGGAATGATGAATGCCGTCATGCCCTTGTGCTTGACGACATCAACATCGCTACGAGCAATGAGTTCACCCCACTCAGAGAACTGTGCGCCAGACGACCAAACCTTTTGACCATTGATGACCCATTCATCACCGTCAAGTTCGGCGCGACAGGCGAGACCGGCCAAGTCGCTGCCTGCACCTGGCTCAGAGAACATCTGACATGCCAGTTCGCGTGTTGCCAAGAAACGCCCAACGAATTGTTCTTTTTGTTCAGGTGTTCCGTACACATTGATCGTGGGAGCAATCAGGCCAACAGTGACGCTGTGCGTTTCGTGACCGGTTGGAGTGACGAACAGTGATTCGAGTTTTGAGTACGCACGAGCGTATTCACGAGGGTAAGCAAGACCGCCGTATTCAACGGGTTGAGTGATGGCGTGATAACCGTGTTCGGCTTTGGCCTGAGTCCAAGCCTTGGCTTTTTCGAGCAACGCAGACTCTTCTTCAAAAGACAAAGAGTGGAACACCGAAACCGAAAACTCACCTTCGCCCCATACGAGTTCTTTGTCGTCGGATCCACCGGCGCGGTATTCAGTATTCGCCTCCAGCCACTTTCGGGCGGTTTCGATGAATTCGTCAAGGGGCGGGACGCTTGATTGGGTTGAATTCTGTGCGGCAGACATGATGTGAGCGTAATTGACCCACTGATCAGTTAGAGAACTGTGGGGAGTGAATTCGACCCGGAGTACCTCGGTGGTCGGATTGGGGCGATTGTCCGCAATACTTTCGGAATGGCATCGGCGAAGAAGGCAAAACCAGTTGTTAAACGTCTTGGCCGTCCGCGCGATACCAGTTCGGTTGACACCAAACAGCGGATCTTGGTTGTGGCCCGTGAGATGTTCTCGGTGCATGGGTACGAAATCACGACGAACCGCGATATCGCGACCGCAGTCGGGATTACGCCAGGGGCCTTGTATCACTATTTCGGATCGAAGTTGGCCCTGTACCTAGCGGTCCATGAAGACACCCAAACACAGGTGTACGAGCAGTTCACCAAGGCGATTATCGGGTATGAGTCGTTTATTGGACAATTTGAGGCAGTTCTTGATATCGCCCACGAAATGAACATCGAAGACGCCTCGGTCGCCCGATTCATCGGAGCGGTGAGGGTCGATTCGGGTCGTCATCCTGATATGGCTGCGGCACTCTCGACTCATGTACGGCAGCGAGAGGGATTTTTCGCCATCATGATCGATCTCGGCGTCGAGCGAGGCGAAATCGCTAAAGAAAACCGCTTGGTGGTGCAGGCCTACCTACTGACCGTTTTGATGGGACTCACGGACGCCGTTTCCGAGGATCACGAGCTACAAAAGCGGGCCATCCAGGGCATCAAGTTGGCCATGCGTGGTCAACTGGTCAAAACCTCCTGAACGCCCGAGACGCCTCATCGATTTCGGCTAGGCAGGCTCTCCGCTTACTTAATTGGTCGGTCGGTTGATTATGGTCAAAGTGCTAAATCAATTCTTTTACATATTGGAATGAAAGGGCCGACATGGGGTCACTTGATGGAAAAGTCGCTTGTGTAACTGGAGGAACCAGAGGTATCGGACTCGCTATTGCGAAGGCCTTCCTCGATGAGGGTGCCAAAGTTGTTATTAATGGTCGCGATAAAGCCAAGGCTCAACGCACTCTTGATGAATTGAACGCCGGCGCCAACGTGCACTTCATCGCCGGAGACGTCAAGAAGCGCGAAGACTGCGAGGCCGTCGTTGATGGAACTGTGGCGCACTTCGGACGCATTGACATTTTGGTTGCCAATGCTGGTGGTGCAGCCAATCATGCGCCGGTCGCCGATCTGACCGATGAGGCCATGGAAGACGCTTTGGTCTGGAACTTCTGGCACACCTTTTGGGTGATGCGCCGAGCTTTCAAGTACATGATTCCTCAGCAATCTGGACGAGTCATCAACGTCTCGTCAGTTGAAGGAAAAGTTGGTAAGCCTGGGATCTCAACGTATGTTTCGTCGAAGCATGCGGTGAACGGCTTAACCAAATCAGCCGCCCACGAAGTTGGAACTCTTGGCATCACGGTTAACGCAGTGTGTCCAGGCGCCATTGAAACCGATGTGATGATGGCTGAAGGTCCAGGTGCGGCAGTCGCAATGGGCACGACATATGAGGGTCTCCTCGAAATGTTTGCTTCGGAGTCAGCAATTAAGCGACTCAATGAAGTTGAAGATGTCTCGCTGATTGCCGTGTTGTTGGCGTCAGATGCAGGTGCAGGTATTACGGGATCTTTGATCTCAATCGACGGCGGAACTTCGCCCTACTGATTTAGGAGATTGTCATGGGAAAACTTGATGGAAAAGTCGCTTGCATCACCGGCGGAACCCGCAGTATCGGCCGCGCAATGGCCGAAGCGTTTTTGGCTGAGGGAGCCACGGTTGTTGTTAATGGTCGTGACGCTGCGAAAGGTGCCGTTGCTATTGCTGAAATGGGCGGCGGACCGAACATCGCTTTTTACGCGGGAGATTCGTCCAAGCAGTCAGTTGTTGAAGGCTTGATTGATTTCACAATTGAAAAATTCGGAAAGTTGGACATTTGCTGTTTGAACTCGGGTGGCGTCAATATGACCGCCCCAGTTGCGCAAATGTCTGATGAAGAATGGAATCTGGAAATCGATTGGAACCTCAATCACGTTTTCTGGGGTATGCGTCGCTCATTGCAGCACATGATCCCGCGCCAAAGTGGTCGCATCATCGTGACCTCGTCGGTTGAAGGCAAGTTGGGTAAGCCCGGAATTCCTGGCTACGTCGCAACGAAGCACGCTGTCAATGGTCTCGTGAAGTCAGCTGCGCATGAAGTTGGCACACTTGGTATCACGGTGAATGCAATTTTGCCGGGCATTATCGAAACAGACATTGTGCGTTCGACTGGTCCGGATTCCGCTGTTGCAATGGGACTCGGTACATACGAAAACCTCATCGCCGCATTCAGCTCCGAAGCCGCGACCAAAAAGCCCAATAAGGTTGAAGAGGTTGCTGCAGTCGCTGTCATGATGGCCACGGATGCAGCCCGCAATATCACAGGTTGTTTGTTCCCTGTTGATGGCGGAACTCTTCCGTACTGATTTTCAGTTTTCCTTGAGGGACAAGTGACAGCGTGACCTATTCGCATTTAGAACACGCCAACGATCTTGAACCTTCAGCGGGTCATCATCATCTTTTAGAAAAGTGTCCGATTCACAAAGAGGACACTTTTGATCCGCCGTTTTATGTGGTGAGTCGCCATGAAGATGTTTTGGCAATGGTCACTGCGCCAACCCAATGGTTAAACGGAGATGGTCCCGGTGTGTTCTACCAGGTCGGTGGCGTATTGGGGTCGGCCGATGACCCCGATCATCGGCGTCAGCGCAAAGTATTGCAAGATGGCTTTCGTCCCGCGATGGTTGACGCCTTGACACCACGGGTTGAAGAAATTGGTCGACAGTTATGGGAAGACTCTTTTAGTGGTGACGGCGAAGGCGATTTTGTGCGACTTTTCGCTTTTCCATTTCCGGCCATCGTGATCGCCGAAATGTTAGGTATTCGTTCCGAAGATCGCGATCAATTTGGTCACTGGTCAGATGACATCGTGAATGGTCTGGGTGGCGGAGACCTATCTCTCGTTGAAGCGGCCAACGCAGGTATCTATGGCTTAGTAGATGTGCTTGTCGCCGAACGTCAAGAGATTATTGAATCTGGCGGAACTCCGCCCGATGATTTCTTGAGCGTGCTGACTCAGGCGTACCTTGCTGACGAACTGAAATACAGCGAGGTTCGTCGGCTATGTCAGCAAGTTTTGGTTGCTGGTCACGAAACAACGGCCAGTTTGTTGAGCCTGATGTTGTGGCGTTTGATTCAGCAACCAGAACTCATGCAACAGCTCCGCGATGACCCGAGCAAGATTCAATGGGCTGTTGAAGAATTTCTGCGGTTTGATTCACCAGTGCAAGGTCTGTTTCGCACGAATAAAGAAGAGTGCGAGATACATGGTGTGGCCATTGCTGAGCGCAGCAAGATGCAACTTCTTTTTGCTGCTGCTAATCGTGATCCACGAGTGTGGGACAACCCCGATGAGATAGATCTCAACCGTTTTGGACCCGGAGCTAAGCCGCACTTGGCCTTTGGTTGGGGAGTGCACCATTGCATTGGCAATGTGCTCGCTCGTCGTGAAGGTCAGATGGCCTTGCGTTGGATGATTGATACTTTTGCAACAATTGAGCTGATTGGTGAGGTCAAAGTGAATCAGCCGTTTATTCTTCGCG
>JBIKOO010000106.1:0-4651 GCA_044358015.1 Ilumatobacteraceae bacterium | reverse complement strand
CGCCCAGTGAACTTGAAGGGCCAAAAGCCATACTCGTCTGATTCTTGAATTCCGAAGTCATTACCCAATGAACGGAAGCTGTCAGAAAAACCGTTGATTCCATCGCTGCCACCAAAATACGTTTTGAACTTCACCGAACGCACAACGAGTCGAATGATTTCCGCAGTAGCGATGGTGACAATGGCGAGATAGTCGGCTCGAAGCCGCAGGGTCGGTATTCCCATCAAGAGGCCGAGTACAACCGAAAAAAGGATTCCGATCGGAATCCCCCACCAAAACGAAATGTCAAAATAGTGCGCAGTCATTCCAAGTCCGTACGCACCGCATGCCATAAATCCGGCCTGGCCGAAATTTAAGAGTCCGGTATAGCCAAACTGCACATTCAAACCTAAGGCTGCGATCGCGAAGTACACGGCGTTAATACCGACGAAGCCTTTGAGGCTGTTTTCGAAAATGAGGTTCCAATCCATACCTAACCAACCCTCTGTGCTCGACCCAAAATTCCTTGAGGCCTCAGTAGCAGAACCAAAATCAGAATGAGTAGAGCCGGTGCAGTTTTGAGTTCGGTTGGAACCACCAGGCTAGAAACTTCAACCAAGATGCCGATCACGAATCCACCGACAAGAGCACCAAATGCGCTACCGAGACCACCAAGGGTGATTCCAGCGAAAAGTAAGAAGAGCAAACGTCCGCCCATATCGAAGCTCACTTGCTCATCAAGACCTCTGAAGATTCCGCCGGCAGCGGCTAAACATCCGCCCAGAATCCAGACCAAACGAATGACCTTTTCCGAGTCAATACCAGTTGCCGAGGCCAAGTCGGGATTATCAGATACTGCTCGCGTGGCTTTTCCAAGACGGGTGAATCGCAATCCAAGTGCGGTCACGATCAAGATCACTAAACACAGAACTGACACGATGAAATCTCGTGGGGTGATACTGACCGGACCGAGGTCCCAAGCCTTTTGTAATGAGAAATCTGCGAAGGGACGGGTGCGGCCTTCGAACCTGGAGAGAAAAAAGTTGCGTAACGCGATAGACAAGCCGACGGTTAACACCATTTGGGTCACCAGGCCGATTCCGCGTCGTCGTAAAGGACCGAAAATCCCTTTATTGAGGGCCCAACCGAAACCACCACCCAGAATGATTCCTAACGGCGCGGCCCAAAAAATATGGAAAGTTCCGTCGTCGTGAACACCCGGGATGAAACTTAAGAATCCGAGAAAGGTCAACCCGGTCACATTGAAAACAAAGGCCATGATTCCGCCGAAGGTCACCATTTCGCCGTGGGCAAAGTTGGTCAGTCCTGTCGTTCCAAAAATGAGTGATAGCCCCACCGAGCACATCGCCAAAATCAGACCTAAACGAATTCCGTCCGAAAATCTCTGGGCGACGCGTTCAAAGCCAGACTGTGAAACATTTTGTGATTCGCCAGTGAAATAGGTAATCACTTTGGTTTTGGTGACGAACGAATCAGTGAGAACATTCTGAACAGCAGGAGTTTTTGCATCGAGTTTTTCGCCTGGTGGCAATGTTTCTTCATTTAACGACACCGTGTAGTCGGCGCGGGTCGGCACCGAGATGATCACGATTCCTTCGGCATCAGTGACTCCTGTTTCAACCACCGAACCTGTTGAATCGGTGACTGTGATTTCGACACCTGATACCGGCTGATTGTCGGTTTTACCATCGCTGGTGCGAACTTGATCTTTGACTTGAATTCGCAGCGCATATTCGCTGTCTTCAGCCTTGACTGGACTCAGGGCGAATCCGAGAACTGAAAAAATCGCCGTTGCAAGTATGAGCAGACGTACGATCGGAGAAGATTGCATCGACGATTTCACTTGAAATTCAACTCTCCCCAGATGACAGTGAGCGGAGATCGTGCCAGACCACCCGCCATGCGCCTAGCGTAGTGCAGGACTTATGCCTGACGGAACTCCCAAAGCGACAAATGAACCGATGCTGAGGTCAGTTGGTTTGATCCTGGCTGCAGCAGCTTTGTTCGGAACGACGGGCACGGTTTTGGCCAATGGTCCAGTAAATGTCGATGCGGTGACCGCAGGGGTCGTGCGCCTACTCGTTGGCGGTCTTGGCCTCGTGATCTTAAGTTGGCGTTACCTGCGGGAGGTGGCCAGCCACACCAAGATCGCATTCTTCGGTGCGATCGGGGTGGGTTCGTACCAACTGTCTTTTTTTTATTCGACCCGCCATGCCGGTGTCGCCGTCGCAACCGTCATCACCATCGGTAGTAGTCCCCTATTTGCCCGACTCATTGGAGCTCTACGTCGTCGTCCACCTCCCCATCGTCTGTGGTACGTGGCCGCTCTGATTTTGATCGCTGGACTGATTCTTTTATCGGTTTCCCCCAACGCTGGAGACAGCATCGAGATCATCGGAGTATTGGCAGCCTTGGTCGCCGGGCTGTCGTATGCGGCGTATACCGAAAGCGCAGCGATACTTATCGGGCGCGAACTGAACTCCACCGCGGTCATGGCAGCCCTCTTTTTCGGTGCGGGTGTCGTGACGAGTCCATTTCTCTTCTTCTGCCCCGTGGCGTGGATTTCCACCTCACGGGGAGTCCTAATGATCGCCTTTTTGGGGTTAGTGACCTTGACTCTTGCCTATGTTGCCTTCGGAAAGGGATTGCAGAAATTGGTACCAACAACGGTTGTCATGCTGACCCTTCTGGAACCCGTCGTGGCGACATTGTTGGCGTACCTAGTGCTTCATGAAAATGTGTCTGGGCAATCATGGCTCGGGATGTCACTGGTTTTAGTTGGGCTTCCAATCGTTGCGATATCGGTTCAACGACCTACTACCGTCAAGTCATGACGAATTTGCAGGTTGCTCCTCTACCTATCTCTAACCGAATCACACAGATGCTCGGCATTGACTACCCGATTGTGCAAGCACCAATGGGTTGGATCGCTCGATCGCAACTCGCTTCAGCAGTGAGCAATTCTGGGGCACTCGGAATTATCGAAACCTCTTCAGGTGAACTTGACAATGTTCGCCAAGAGATTTTGCGTATGCGCGAGTTGACCGACAAACCGTTCGGTGTCAACATCGCGCAATTATTCGTTCGTGATCCTTCAATTGTTGATTTTGTAGTTGAGCAAGGTGTCAAGTTTGTGACGACCTCAGCGGGCAACCCACAGCAATACACCAGTCAATTAAAAGCAGCAGGTCTGACTGTTTTTCACGTCGTCCCGACTCTGGCTGCTGCTCTCAAAGCAGTTGATGCTGGTGTCGATGGACTCGTGGTTGAGGGCGGCGAAGGCGGAGGTTTCAAGAATCCGCAAGACGTTTCGACAATGGTGCTGTTGCCGCTGATCGCATCAAAGGTGTCACTTCCGATTATCGCCGCAGGCGGTATTTGCGATGGAGTATCGATGGCCGCTGCTTTTGCACTTGGTGCTGAAGGTGTGCAGATGGGAACTCGAATGGTTTCTGCCGCAGAATCTCCCGTTCACGACAATTGGAAGAACTCCATCATCAACGGTGCAGAAACGGGAACCGTTTTCTTGAATCGATTATCTCGACCAGGTTTACGAGCATTGCGTACTGAACGAACGACGGAATTAGAAAAGCAAGACCATGTCCCGTTGACGGAAATGTCACGTGCCCTTGATCTCTACTTCGGCGGAGATATGGAAGCAGCGATCGCCCTCACCGGACAGGTCATGGGACGCATTGAGGCAATCAAGCCAGTTCAAGAAATTATCTATGAGACGATCGCAGAATTGCGTTCGGTCATTTCAGGATTGGCATCAGCAATCTGATTTGAAACCATCCAAAGGTTGACGAGCGACAAGAAAAACATCGTCGCTCCGAATATATGGATCCCAACAAGTAACGCAGGAATGTCGTTGAAGTACTGCACATAACCCACGGTTGCTTGCAAGATAGCGATGACAAGAACTATCTCAAGTGGCCCAAACAACTGTTGCACGCGTTGCTGTTTCATCTTCCAGGCAACAATCAACAGAAGGGCGATCGCTATGAGAACCGAAATACCGTGAATGCGCGCAACTGTGGTGATTGCTAAATCAAATCGGCGGGCCTTTTCGTCTCCGGCATGAGGGCCAGAACCAGTAACAACCGTTCCGGTAATGAGAGCCACGCTTCCCATGACAACTGTCAGACGAATTAGTTTCTGAAGACCAGACAGAGTGGATAGGCGTTCTAGTTTGTGGTCCGACTTTGCACGCTGGTGCAATATCAACGCATTAGCGACCAGAACCATAGAAAGTATGAAGTGACCTTGATTGGCGAGTGGATGCAGATCGGTGAGGACAACGATTCCTCCCAGCACGATCTGACCAATGACACCAGCAACCAAGCCCCACGAGAGCATGACCAAATCTTTGCGGTAAGGAACACGAAAACGCGCTGCCAAAACTGCTGCGATGACGATGGCGGTAACAAGACCGGTGAACAACCGATTGATCTGCTCAATGGCACCATGAGTCGTCGAAACATCAATGAACTTTTCGGAATTACAACGGGGCCAATCAGAACAACCCAAACCCGAACCGGTGAGACGAACAGCAGCGCCGCTCACAACAATGACACACAACAAAATCAGAGCGAAGCGAGTGACCCAGGTGTACCCAGCAGGACTCATCTGTCGTGCTTTTCGGGCTTCA
>JBIKOO010000189.1:0-4673 GCA_044358015.1 Ilumatobacteraceae bacterium | reverse complement strand
CAATCGGACAGAACTACGGCATTACGCGACTCAAAGATGGGTTTGCCGCAATAGCAGTAGTCAGCGATAGCGAGTTCCGTGGACTGTGCCACGCCTATGGTCGCCCCGAACTCGCCGATGACGAACGTTTTGACACGATGGCCGGCAGAACCCTGAATGCGTCAGAACTTGTGCCACTCATGACCGAACTCTCCGCGCAGCAGTCGGCTGAAGATTTTGTCAAACGCGCGCAATCATTTGATGTTCCTGCAGCCTCCGTCGTCACTCTCGCTGACCTTCCTCAGCAACCACAAATTGTGAATAACGAGGTATTCCTTGAACGCGAGCACCCTGTTGCTGGGCGAATTCGCGAACCCCGGCCAGCTGCTCGGTTCTCGTCAACCCCTGCTCAAGCCGGTGGTCTAGCCCCCACTCCAGGTCAGCACAGCGACGAAGTCGTCGCCGAAGTAGGACTTGATGCGGCGGCGCTACGGGCTGCTGGTGTGATCTTCTAACTCCAGAATTTCTGAGTCAGGCTTTTCTTGACACTTTCCTGACGATCCAGCACAGCCGATGCTCCGATAAGTGACGTGTTGAGTACACGACATTTACCGAAGTAGGGACACCATGAAAAGACGCGACCGAGGCTCGAGCCTCATTGAAGTCGTCATCGCCGTTGCCCTGATGGGTGTGGTTATCTCCGGCGTCTTCGGAGTGATGTGGTCAGCCATTCACTTGTCAAAATTTTCTGATGACCAAGCCAAAGTTGAGGCGGTACTTGGAAGCGCCGCCGATCGATTGGCGAATTACGCCTACATCCCGTGTCCAACCAACAACAGCAACGGCGGCTACCTCCCGATTGTCCAAGCAGCCGCAGGAACGGTTGATTGGCCCTCAAGCACCGTCGCTCTGACGGGAGTGCATTTCTGGAACCCTTCATCGCCGGCGTCAGGTGCCTGGCTTGCAACCAATGCTCTTTCGTCATCGGAATGCAACCAAGCCGTATCGCTAACAACATCTCGGACATTGCAACGGATCACGCTAAAAGTGACCTCGCCCTCTGGATATTCAAAGTCTCTGGAGGTGGTGAAGAGCAATGTGTTTCCGCGTTCGATTTCATAAGACCAACACTCAACCAGTTCAGCGCGATCGTGGCATGACACTCGTTGATTTACTGATGACAGTCACCATTCTCGGCATCATCATGGCCAGCCTTTCGGCCGCAATGATTGTCATTCTCCGAACCGAACGCCCCATTAGAGATCAATTGGCTGAAACCAAAGACATCACATTTTTACAAGCATGGATTCCTCGCGATCTTGCCTCGGCAACTAGTCGAAATACAGAACCTCAGCACCAGCCTTCCGCAACGAGCAAGTTACCTGGCACCAACGTGCTCACAATAAACCGTTCGGATATTGCAACAAGCGGTCTCTCAGAGAACTATGTCGTCTCATATCGCTATGTGCAGTCAGAAAATGAGTGGCAACTTAAACGTTACGAGATTCGCAATGTGAGTCTCATAAATCAGACCATTACTCAAGTGGGGGTGGCCCACCAATTAGCGACTCCTCCCCCAACATGGAAACCAACGCAATCACCAACTCACGCCGTCACTGTGACCTCGCGTAATCAGGTGGTCCTTCAACCAATCGGCGAAGACATTCAAGTGGTATTCAAAAGTGGCGAGAAGTTCACGACCGGCGGCGCAGGTCTATCGTCACAAGATCAGTTACCGACCGATTACACCGGCGGAATCATAGAACCTGCCGCACCACCAACCCGATGCGGTGGGGCCGTAACGGTCATACTCGATACCTCCAATTCAATTCCGGCTCAAGGTGGCGCAAATTCCTTAGTGAATGCGGCCCTCGGCTTTATTGACGCTTTTTCAGGGACGCCGACTTTCATGCGTATTGTCGGCTTTGACGTATCTGCTTATTCGTATTTTCCAACCACCGCAGGCCAATACGTCAACATTCTCAATCCCTCAAACGGCCTCGCAGCGATGCGGACAAAAGTAGACAATCAAGACTTACCGAATTCTCGCTGGGGATCAGGAACTAATTGGGAAGACGGTTTATGGCAAGCATTTCGCACGAATGCCGGCACCCCTTTTTCACAGTTGCCTGAATTAGTTGTCTTCATTTCTGATAGTGAACCGAACCGCAACCGAACCAACACAGCCAATGACGGCGACTCACGCTTCAATCCGCCTGACCTATCACGCGCTGTCACTGCGGCCAACTACGGGAAAGGCACTGGAGCCAGGATCGTTGGGATCCTCGTGGGAAACGACGCTAATACAACAAACCAAGGTCGGATGAAGTCAATAGTGGGCAACGTTGTCTGGAACGGGACTGGACCAACTAATCCTGGAAATGCCGCTACAGCAGACTTTTTCTTGCCAGCCAACTCTGCATCCTTTGCACAATTAGGAAATGTTCTACGTTCAATCAGCGCTGCTATCTGTGGCGGTACGGTCACCATTCAAAAACGAATCGAGCAAAACGGCTTACTTTCTGAAGCGACCGACACTTGGTCGTACACAACTGATGTCGGTGTGCGTGACCTCAACACTGCGCAGTCATCGTCGGCCACCTTTGACTACACATTCCCTGCCGGCACGACAACTCGAACAGTACAGATCGCCGAGACTCCAAAACCTGGATACACATTTGTACGAGCAGATTGTTCGTCATCTGGAGTTGCGCTTCCAACTAGTCGACTCCGCTCCCCAGCAGATGGATCGCCTGGTGTGATGATTACCTTGACTCCCGACGAAGCCATCTCCTGCTTGATGGTGTCGCGGCCATCATGAAACACAATAGGTCTGACACCAAACACAATTCCGAATGCGATCAAGGCTCCGCCTTGTTAATGGTCCTCATTTTGATGACCGTCGGCAGCATCATTGCGGTTGGTTTACTCACCTACGCCAGCGCTTTATTTGATACGCAGCCGGCGCTGCACGAACAGAACGCCGCGACTGAGGCTGTGAAGTCAGGGACACGAATGGCGATCGCCTTGCAAAGAGATTTTGGGCCGTCGGCATGTTTCGCCGCATCAACAAATTGGACACTCAATGGATTCAACGTCAACTCTTCATGCACTACCGTCACAAGTTTCGCCACTGGCGCGAATCGATACGGCGCTATCACCACGCTTAATTCGGGAACCACGGCGAATATTTCCACGCCGTCGTGGGCAGGCTCAACGACCACCGCTTTGACTGGCAATATCCTGGTGAATACAGGGACCTCCGTTGCTCCGCTCAGTAGCAATTTTGTTAATGATGGTTCAACCGCTTGGAAAAACACGGCACAACAGTGGTGGCAGATGGCTGGCGATAACCCCACTGGAAAAAACTGGATCTATCCTCAAATTCCACAAATTCCCAGTTTTGAGCGACCAGGTTCACAGGCGAAGATCGGTACTTGTTCGTTGTATTTTCCTGGCCGCTATTTAGGAACGACGCCCCTGACCCTCAACGGTGGTGCGCACTACTTTTCCTCAGGGGTTTACTACTTTGAACGACCCTTAGTCATTACGGGAGGCGCCCAAGTTGTCTTTGGCGAGGGAAGTTACGCTGGATGTGCCGTTGATGCTCAATCTGCTTATGCCGCAACTGCTCCAAAAAGCCATGAAATCACGGGCAAAGGTGCAACCCTCCTACTCGGAAGTGGAGCAAGTTTGACGGTTCAGGAATCTTCCGTACTTTTCAATCGACGAGTTTCCACGTCGACAACACGCGGCAGCGAAGGTGTTGCAATTCGCACCGTCAACTTTGGCCAGAGTAATTCGACTGTCGTGATCCCCTCCGACACCGTTCGCCTTCCAAATGGAACTACCACCCCAATTACCGCCCACTCCATTATCCCCGTGGCTAATGCAACGCCCGTTACGTATGTCTCCTCAACGCTCGCACCTAGTACATCGTGGGGGATTGATGTTCGACTCAACGGAACCAGTTCACTGACAAATCGATTTCTCGTTGACGGCTACATCTTCGTCCCAAACACCGGATTTCGCGCAACTAGTACAACTGCCACGTATGAATTCGGTATGACGGGTGGTGTCGTTACTACAAAACTTCAACTCGCCCTAATGCTCGCGCCGAGCAAAGGAATCACTGCTTTCAAAGTTGGAGTCATCAGCCAAACAGTTCAACGAAAACTTCGCTTTACTGTCTCAACGACTGGCGGAGTACGCCGATCTGTCTCAACTGCAGTCCTTGAAGTTCATACCGACAAAAGCTACGCCATCAACTCGTGGGTCATTAATCAGCAATAAATGTTGAATTGGATCTCTATCCGGCTAATACGGCGCGGGCTACTAGATCGGTTCCGAATGCGGTCAAGATCGCGAGATACATCAACCCAGTTGCAGCCATCACCGCTGAATACGCCCGCTCTTGCAAGGCCTTTAAAGTGACTACGGTCAAGACTCCGGTGGTGATTGCGCACGCTGCCCAAAACCAACCGAGTTGCCCGCCCCAACCATCGTCAACTGATCCGGAGAAAACACTGAACATTCCCGTCGGAATCAACATAACGATGACTTCGAGGGGCCAGATAAACAAGAACGCTTTGACAATCTCGTTGACATGACGTCGAGGTAGACCTGGTTGAACGAGATACCAGTGCCCTAACAACATCGCATCAGAAACGAACCCCAAGAATGCTGCTCCGACA
>JBIKOO010000186.1:0-4699 GCA_044358015.1 Ilumatobacteraceae bacterium | reverse complement strand
TCATCGAAACGCCATACCTCAAAGTTGAAAACGGCAAAGTCACGAAGAAGTTCGAGTACATGCCCGCCGACGAAGAAGAGAAGTACGTTGTTGCTCAGGCCAACACTGCTCTGAATCCCGACGGAACATTCCGCGACGCCAAGATTTTGGTGCGTCAGTCGCCGCAGGCTGCCAGCCTCGCCGACTTGAAGCGCATGCTTGAAGCCGAAAGCTTCTTCGGTGCAACCACCGACATCAAGATGGTTCCGCCATCAGAAGTGCAACTCATTGACGTGTCACCGAAGCAGATTGTTTCTGTTGCGACCGCACTCATTCCGTTCCTCGAGCACGACGACGCCAACCGCGCCCTCATGGGTGCGAACATGCAACGTCAGGCTGTTCCGTTGGTGCGTACTGAAGCTCCTTATGTCGGAACCGGCATGGAGCGCAAGGCTGCATCAGATGGTGCCGATCTCATCTTGGCAACCGACGACGGTGAAGTCACCGAAGTCTCTGGTTCACAGATCACGGTTCAGTACAAGACAACCGGCAAGCGCGTTTATAACTTGCTCAAGTTCCGTCGTTCAAACCACAACACGTGTGTCAACCAGATTCCACGCGTTCTTGAAGGACAGCAGTTGAAGAAGGGCGATCTCATCGCTGACGGTCCCAGTACCGACAATGGTGAACTTGCACTTGGTAAGAACTTGCTCGTGGCTTTCATGCCTTGGGAGGGTTACAACTTCGAAGACGCCATCATCTTGTCCGACCGTTTGGTTCGTGACGATGTGTTGACATCAATTCACATTCACGAGTACACAGTTGACGCTCGTGACACCAAACTCGGACCCGAAGAAATCACTCGCGACATCCCGAACTTGTCAGATGACATTTTGCGTGACCTCGACGAGCGCGGAGTTATTCGCGTCGGTGCTGAAGTTGGTCCTGGCGATGTGTTGGTCGGTAAAGTCACTCCTAAGGGTGAAACCGAACTCACACCAGAAGAGCGTTTGCTCCGTGCCATCTTCGGTGAGAAGGCCCGCGAAGTTCGCGACACCTCACTCAAGGTTCCTCACGGTGAAAGTGGCAAGGTCATTCACGTCAGCATGCTCGACCGCAACGAAGGTGGCGAACTTGCTCCTGGTGTGAACCAGATGGTCAAGGTTCTCGTTGCTCAAAAGCGCAAGATCAGCGTGGGCGACAAGTTGGCCGGACGTCACGGTAACAAGGGTGTTATCTCGAAGATTCTTCCGCAAGCCGACATGCCCTACATGGCAGACGGTACTCCGGTTGACATCATCTTGAACCCACTCGGCGTTCCGAGCCGAATGAACGTCGGTCAGGTTCTTGAAGCCCACCTTGGTTACGCAGCTCGTTGGGGTTGGCAAGGTTTCTCACGTGGCGACACTGCGTTCCCGTCGGTTGGTACTGCACCAATCCGTGGAACCGAGTCGAAGACTCACGCGGGTACCACGCCTTCAACCATGATCGCCACACCTGTGTTCGACGGCGCCCACTGGGACGAAGTCGATCAGTCACTCGATCAACCGACCATCGTTGAAATCTTTGCGCACCTCAACCCAGAGTCTGCACACTTCGACAAGCCGATGATCAAGTCGACCGGTAAGACCACATTGTTCAACGGTCGCACCGGTGACGCTTACGACAATGACATCACTGTTGGCTACATGTACATCTTGAAGTTGTCGCACATGGTCGACGACAAGATCCACGCCCGTTCAACCGGACCGTACAGCATGATCACTCAGCAACCGCTTGGTGGTAAGGCCCAGTTCGGTGGACAGCGCTTCGGCGAAATGGAAGTGTGGGCACTTGAGGCCTACGGTGCGGCTTATTGCTTGCAAGAGTTGCTCACCATTAAGTCCGACGACGTGCTTGGTCGTGTCAAGGTCTACGAAGCCATCGTGAAGGGCGAGAACATCCCCGAACCCGGCATTCCTGAGAGCTTCAAGGTTCTCATGAAGGAAATGCAGGCGTTGTGCTTGAACGTTGAAGTTCTCGCCGCCGACGGTAACGAGATCGAGATGAAAGAAATCGATGAAGAAATCGATAGCGCCATCAAGGGTCTAGGAATTGACATCAGTCGCCCCGAAAAAGGTAGCGACCAGGACGACAAGGATCGTGCAGCTAGCCGTCGCTGACGGTGAGTGCACGATCAACCTGTAAGTAATCAACGGTACGCGACGGAACGAAGAGAGAGCGAGAGACGAAATGCTCGATGTGAATATGTTCGACCAACTGCGAATTGGATTGGCAACTGCCGATCACATTCGTAACTGGTCAAGTGGTGAAGTAAAAAAGCCCGAGACCATCAACTACCGAACACTGCGCCCCGAAAGGGACGGTCTGTTCTGTGAAAAGATCTTCGGACCAACCCGCGACTGGGAGTGCTACTGCGGTAAGTACAAGCGAGTCCGCTTTAAGGGAATCATCTGTGAAAAGTGTGGCGTCGAAGTCACACGCTCAAAGGTCCGTCGCGAGCGCATGGGCCACATCGAGTTGGCTGCTCCCGTTGTACACATCTGGTACTTGCGCGGAACTCGTTCATGGTTGGCATATTTGCTCGCTGGCATCGAGCCCAAAGAAGAACTCAAGGCCAAGCAGCTCGAGAAGGTCATTTACTTCGCAGCGCACTTGGTGACCTGGGTTGACGGCGATAAGCGCCATGAAGATCTTTCAAGTCTTGAAGCCGAATACCTCGGCGAACTTGAGGCCATCGAAAAAGAACGTGACATCGAAATTGAAAAGCGTTTCAAGGATCTTGAAAAAGATGCTGAACGTCTTGAAAAAGAAGGTGCCAAAGATGCTGAAGTCAAGGCCATGCAAAAGATGGCTGACAAAGAAATCGCCAGCATCCGCGATCGTTATGTCGGTGAAATTGACTTGCTCAAGCGCACGTGGGATGAATTCCGCAGCTTGCACTCACGCCAGATCATTGAAGATGAAGTGCTGTGGCGCGAACTTCGCGATCGCTACTCCGATTATTTTGAAGGCGGCACCGGCGCAGATGCCATCAAGTCACTCATCGACCGCATCGACTTTGACGAAGAAGAAATCAAGTTGCGCGAAGCAATCGTTCCGCAAGACGGCAAGAAGCCACTGAGCGCACAGCGTAAGCAGAAGGCCATTAAGCGTCTCAAGATTGTTGCTTCGTTCAACCAGCGCGATCCCGAAACTGGTCGTCGTCAAAATGATCCGAAGGCCATGATCCTTGATGTTGTTCCGGTGATCCCGCCCGAACTGCGTCCGATGGTTCAGCTTGAGGGTGGACGTTTCGCAACCTCCGACCTCAACGACTTGTACCGTCGCGTGATCAACCGCAACAACCGTCTCGAGCGTTTGCTCGGTCTTGGTGCACCCGAAATCATCGTCAACAACGAAAAGCGCATGCTGCAAGAAGCAGTCGACGCGTTGTTCGACAATGGTCGTCGTGGTCGCCCCGTCACCGGACCTGGTAACCGTCCGCTCAAGTCATTGTCTGACATGTTGAAGGGTAAGCAAGGACGTTTCCGTCAGAACCTTCTTGGTAAGCGCGTTGACTACTCGGGTCGTTCAGTCATCGTGGCCGGACCCACCTTGCGTTTGCATCAGTGTGGTCTGCCCAAGTTGATGGCTCTCGAACTCTTCAAGCCATTCGTGATGAAGCGTCTTGTCGACATTGAGTACGCACAGAACATTAAGAGCGCCAAGCGCATGGTCGAACGTCGTCATCCACGCGTGTGGGACGTGCTCGAAGAAGTCATCCGCGAACACCCAGTGTTGTTGAACCGTGCACCCACGCTTCACCGTTTGGGTATTCAGGCATTCGAGCCCGTACTCGTTGAAGGCAAAGCCATTCAGATTCACCCACTCGTGTGTACAGCATTCAACGCTGACTTCGACGGTGACCAGATGGCTGTGCACGTGCCGTTGTCAGCAGAGGCTCAGGCCGAAGCTCGCGTGCTCATGCTCAGCGCCAACAACATTTTGTCGCCAGCTTCTGGTCGCCCGATCGTGACCCCAAGCCAGGACCTCATCATTGGTGCGTATTACCTCACCAACGATGGCCCCTGGACATTGGGTGAAGGTCGCGTCTTCCGCCACAACTGGGAAGTTTTGCGAGCAATTGATGAAGGCACCGTGAAGATTCACGCCAAGATCAAGATGCGCAAGAACTCTGGTGAAAATTTCGAAACGACTCCTGGTCGTTTGTTGTTCGAAGAGGCATTGCCCGAGGGTTACACCGAGCGCTTTGGCCACATCGGCAAGCCCATCAAGAAGAAGGAAATGGGAGAACTCGTTGAAGTTCTTTCCGATCACTTCACCAACGCTCAAGTCGCTGACTCGCTCGACGCGATCAAAGCCATTTGCTACCGCTACGCATCACAGTCGGGCCTCACGGTTTCGATTGACGACGTGAAGACACCGGCCAGCAAGCGCGCATTGCTCGACGATTACGAAAAGCAAGCGGAAAATGTTGAGAACCAGTTTAAGCGCGGCATCATCACTGACGGCGAACGTCGTCAGCAAGAAGTGAGCATTTGGTCTGAAGCAACCGACAAGGTCAAAGACGCAATGGAAACGGCATTCAAGGCCGAACTCACCAACCCCGTCTACATGATGATCGACTCGGGTGCTCGCGGAAACATGACGCAGATGCGTCAGATCGCCGGTATGCGTGGTCTCGTGGCTAACCCTCGTGGTGACATGATTCCTCGTC
>JBIKOO010000105.1:0-4706 GCA_044358015.1 Ilumatobacteraceae bacterium | reverse complement strand
AGGCCGCAGCGATGCAGGCTTTCATGGGTGGCAAGATCAAGGTCACTGGCGACATGATGAAGATGATGGCGATGCAGACCGCCATTCCTCAAAGCGACATCACCGCCAAGGTCGCCGACGAAATCAAGGCCATCACCGAATAATCCCTCGTGCTTCTGGTGCAGAATCGTTGCGTATTTCGCAACAATTCTGCACCAGAAGCACAATGAAATGTGACTATGTTCGGGGGGTTGAGCGGACGCGGGACGCAGTAAACACGGCGACGCACGCAACTCCGGCTGCAACATAGAACGCAGCTTGGTACGAAGCTGGCGTCGGGTCTCCTCCACCAACACCTTGTTGAACTGTCGCCATGACGACAGATCCAAACACAGCGCCCATTTGCGTCATCAATTGTTGCATTGCACCAGCGACACCCAAATCGTCTTCATTCACCGCGTTAGCAACAAGTGACGTCATCGCTGGACTCGCCATACCAATGCCGGCGCCCGACATGCCGAGCGCAAACAACATCAACATCAAACCTGTTCCTGGCCCGACCACAGCAAACGACAACATTGATGCGACCACGCACAGACCACCGGCCATTCCCATCGCGCGCTCACCAATGCGAATCGTGATCAAACTCGCAAGCGGAGCGACCACAGCAAATGTGAGTGGTCGCGCAATCACCACAAACGAAATCTTGCTGTTGTCATAACGCAAAATCTCTTCCAGAACTTGCGGAGCCATCAAAAAGCCGCCCATGTACGCGAAGTTCGCCAACGTTTGCGACATCACTGGGTATGCAACGTTGCGGGTCTTCAACCAATGCAACGGCAACAATGGATCGCTCACCCGTTTTTCAATACGTATAAACAACACCAATGACCAAGTTGCCGCCACCAACAACCCAATGGTGTACGGACTATCCCAACCCCACTTCGGACCTTGGTTCACACCAGCCAACATCATTGACGCACCAGCACCCAAGGTGACCGAACCCGCAACATCGAAGTGCACGTCTTTCTTACGTTCAGTGTCGGGCAACAACCACACCGCAACACACACACCAATGATGCACAGCGGTGCCTGGAACGCAAAAACAACTCGCCAGCCAAAAGCTTCAACCAGCGGTGCTCCAGCGACGACACCAAGCACTGGTGCGCCCGCATTAACAAAACTCCAATAACTCAACGGCCGAACGCGCTGGTCGGGCGGGAACAAGCGGTTGATATACGCCATTGTGGCCGGACCCGTTGCCGCGCCAGCCGAGGCCGACAAAATGCGAAACGCGATCATGCTCGGTGCATCCCAAGCCACCGCTGTTAACGCTGCAAAAATTCCGGCACCCAACAAGCCATAGACAAAGATGCGTTTATGTCCCCACAAGTCGCCCGCTTTGCCGTAGGCCGGCCCCACAACACCGAACGCCAACATTGGCCCCGTGATACTCCAGGCAACTACTGAAACGCTTGAATTGAATTCATCAGCAATGTCACCTAGCGACACCACCAAAATGGTGATCGTAAAGCCAACCGTAAACAACGCTGACAGAACAACAATCAAAACAGCCCAATGTCGCCCAATCGGGACGCGCTGACCTAGCCAACGACGTAACAAAATTGGCCACGGAACAACACCAAGTTCATCAACCCCTACTGAATCAACGTTGAGCGTACGTGGAGTTGTTTCGCGGGCTTCTTCGCCCACGACTCAGGACTTGGGGGCGAGTGCAGAAATCGCTGTGGCGAGTGCACTCACTGTCCAGCGATCGTCCTGCTTAATTTCTTCAGCCATTGCCCAGGTAGCAACACGAGTCACTTGACCACCCTGAACGTAGAAGGTTTCGCCCGAGAATTCACACAAGTCAGACGCCAAGTACGCCACGAGTGGGCTGACGTTTGCGGGATCCCATTCGTCGAACTTGCCATCTTTGGCAGCCATGACGTCTTCAAGACCGGGTGTTGCCATCGTGAGGCGAGTACGGGCCGCAGGCGCAATGGCGTTGCTCTTCACGTTGTAACGCGACAACTCTTTTGCGCAAATTTGGCTGAAGGTTGCGATGCCCGACTTCGCGGCACCGTAGTTGGCCTGACCCGGGTTCGAGAACAAACCAGAGGTGCTGCTGGTGTGCACCAAGTTACGCGGCTTGGTGATTCCGGCCTTGGCCTGTTCACGCCAGTACGCAGCAGCGTGGTGAGTTGGCGCGAAGTGACCCTTGAGGTGCACCTGAATCACAGAATCCCATTCGGCTTCGCTCATGTTGACCAACACGCGGTCACGCAAGATGCCAGCGTTGTTCACCAGAATGTCAAGATCACCAAAGGCTTCGATAGCGCTGTCGATCATGCGCTTTGAACCTTCCCAGTCAGCAACATTGTCGGTGTTGACAATGGCTTCGCCGCCCATGGCTTTGATATCAGCAACGGTCTGCTGGGCCGGAGTCATGTCTGAACCCGAACCGTCATTGGCTCCACCGAGGTCGTTCACCACGATCTTGGCGCCTTCAGCAGCGAACAACAATGCGTGCTCGCGACCAAGTCCACGACCTGCTCCAGTGATAATTGCAACGCGTCCGTCAAGTGCTCCCATGACAACTCCTTCAAGTTTTAAGTGATGTGTTTAAACCAAATTTTGTTGACCTCAGCCTATGCCAAGGTCATGTGCTCAACGAAAGTCGATCAGCTGCCGTAATACAACACGTCAAGCACCGTGCCTCGGGGCAACAACTGCCCCACGGCAACAGGCTGACCTGCTGAGAAAATCGCAATCGGGAAACCCCCGGTATTTCCGCTGACGGTTCCAAGTACAAAACCGGCTGCTTCTAACGCCGGACCAACTTTGTCAAACTTCAAAGTCAAGAGTTGCGGCACCGCTACCAAATCTGGTCCCTTTGAAATTGCCACGGTCACGGCAGTTCCACGGGCCAACGACTCACCAGCAGCGGGTGATTGCGTTGCAACTCCACCAGCGGCAACAATCGAGAACTGATCGTCACCACGATTAATCGTCAACTGCAAATCGGTGAGCGCAGTTGTTGCCGACTCAATCGACATACCGGTCAGATCAGGAACAACACGCGGTGCTGGACCCTGCGACACAAACGTGTCAACTGCAGTGCCCTTAATGACTTCTTGACCTGCGACCAAAGTGGGTTGCGAACTAATCGTCCAACGGATGATCACGCCCGCGGGAACTTCTTCGCTGTATTCAGGAGTTTCAACACCAAGTACCAAACCACCATCGCTCAATGCGGCAAGGGCAGTCGCTGCATCAAGACCATTCAATTCAGGAAGCGGAACCGGCGGTGGTCCGGTTGACACAACAAATGTCAAGGCTTTGCCGGTTTCAAGCTTTTTGCCAGTTTCTGGATCGGTGCGAATGACTGCTCCAACGGGAAGTTCTTCGTTGGCTTCTTCAACAACAACAATTTCCCACTTGAATTCAGTCACCAAATTGGTGGCCTCACCTTGATCAACACCAATCAAGTCGGGAATCGCGTACGAGTCTTTCTGCAACGCGCTAAACAAGAAATAGCCGCCTGCAATAAGAGCAAGAACCGCTACTGCAGCGACAATCCAGCGACCGATCAATGGCTTATCTTCAACCGCAGATACAGCAACAGCTTCGGCATCTTCGCGAATCGTCATTGTTTCAGTGGTGGAAGCAACAAACGATTGCGAATCGTCCGACAGTTCATTGAACTCGCGCGGCCTCGTCAGATCGCCGGTGCGATCTTCTTCACCCTGCGCGCCAAAAATGGCTGACGACACAATCGGAATCTGTGTCGGTCGCGGCAAGGTGGGGCCGGCTTGTACCAGTGCGCGACCCATTTCGGCGGCACTTGAACGCTCAAGCGGATCTGAGCGTCCGGCTTTGTCGAGGACTGCTGCCAGACCGCCTAAGTCGGCGGACACTGGGAACAACTTGTCAACTCGCGCCGACATGGTACCAACTACCGAATCGGTCAAGAACGGCACGGTTCCTGTGACGGCCTCAACCAAAATCAATGCCAACGCATACACATCGGCCTTCTCGTCAAATGGTTCGCCCTGCGCTTGCTCGGGAGCACAATAACGAGCCCGCTCCTGCGAAACCGTGGTGACGTCGGTCCATGCTTTTTCGGCGATGACCGAAGCGACACCAATGTCGGCCACGCGTGCCTTGCGGTCTTCACCAAACACAATCGAGGACGGCCGAAGATCATGGTGCGACATGCCCCGCTTATGTGCATAGTCAAGAGCCCGACAGACTTCAAGGCCCACCACGAGGGCTTGGCTCGGCGTCAACAAACGACTGCGGTCAATCATGTCTTGCAACGATCCACCCGTCAGACGCTCGTGCACGACGTAGGCACGCTCAACATCACGGATTGTCGCGCGACCGAAGCTGGTCAAGCGCAAGACATTGGGGTGCGACATTTCAAAAGCGATCGCGGCCTGCTCAAGAATTTCGGTGCCGTGCTCGATCGTGGCCTCAGCCGAAAAGAGTCGCAGAATCACCGACGCATCCGAACGCTGGTCAAGCGCAACAAACAAAGTGGACAACGATGAACGAGATTGTTCGCTTTCAATCTCAAAACGGCCGTCAACGACGGTGCCGATCAAAGAGTCGGGATCATGGTTTTCGAAGACTGACATCGCTCTGAAACTAGCGTTTTGTTGCGAATGTGTGACCATCGGCAAGAGCACAAAGTGCAAAAAGCCTGCTCTAGCGGTGAGAAT
>JBIKOO010000108.1:0-4564 GCA_044358015.1 Ilumatobacteraceae bacterium | reverse complement strand
GCCGAGCGCGCTGTGGTTTTAGATCGTGATGAGTTGCATCTTGCTTCACCCGGTGCAACATTTGTGGCACGTGATGTGTTTGCGCCAATCGCTGCCTTATTGGCGAATGGTGAAGATCTTTTTGACGTCGGCACCGAAATTGATTCGTCGCTTTTGTTGCCTGGCCTCGTGCCGATTCCGCGCGAAGAGAACGGTGGCTTCGAATGTGAAGTGCTGTGGGTTGATCGCTTCGGTAACTGTCAACTCAATGTGAGCCTTGATGATCTCGAAACTTCTTGGACTGCTCCGGTTGAACGCGTTCGAGTTTCATTTGGTGAGACCATCCGCAACTTTGTTGTGGCGCGGTCGTACGCCGAACTGGGTCAAGGTACTGCCGGGTTAGTCGTTGATTCATCTGGACTGTTGTGCGTTGCTGTTGATAGCGGATCAGCGACTGATCAATTGGGATTAGGTGAGAGTCAGCAAGTCACTTTGCAACCGGGCGGTCTTGAACCGGCCGTTTCAACCCCAGTCACCCTTCGCCCAACCCCTCAAACGTAAATTTCTTTGTGATTCTGGTGCAGAATCGTTGCGTATTTTGCAAAGATCCTGCACCAGAATCACTATGGTTAGGTCATGCGTCCAGCAACCACATTGACGATGGCCATTTTGTTAGGTGCGATCTTTGTTGCCGGAATCATTTCGCTCATGCGTTTGTAGATCAGGAGCCCGCAATGAACTTGGCATCGATCATTGATTCACACGCCGGACATCTTCCTGCTTTCATCAGTCAGGGTCGCACCACCACGTACGGAGAACTTCGCGAACAGGTTGAAGGTTTTCGCGGATCACTAATGAACCTTGGCGTGAAGGCCGGTGACCGTGTTGCGATGGTCTGCGGTAATGGGCGAGGTTTCGTCGTCGCCTACTTAGCAACAATTGGTGCCGGCGCGATTGCGGTGCCACTCAACCCGCTGAGCCCAAGCCCCGAACTTGAATCTGAATTGATCAGTGTTGATCCAATCGCGGTCATCGTTGAACCATCGGGTGTTGCGTCCTTTCAAGGAATTGATCGATCACGACTGACTTCGTTACGCCACATCATCGTGAGCGATCAAATCAGTGCAACATCGTTGAGCGGCGATATTGCGCTTCATGTGTTTGATGATCTTTTACATGGTCCAGCCACAAAATGGGTCAGCCTTCCCGCACCATCTCCGGCGGTTCTTATCTTTACGAGTGGAACCGCTGGCTCGCCACGGGCCGCAATTTTGTCGCACGGCAACCTGCTCGAAAATATCTGCCAGAACAATTCAACAAGTGATCACATCAAAGAGGGCGATGTAGTTTTTGGTGTGTTGCCGATGTTCCACATCTTTGGACTCAACGTTGTCTTGGGAATGTCACTGATGGCAGGTGCGTGCGTCGTGCTCATTCAACGATTCGATCCAGTTACTGCAGTTGAAACGATCATTGAACGTAGCATCACGATTGTTCCTGGCGCACCTCCGGTGTGGATTGCAATCTCATTGATGGAAGATGTGAGTGCCTCAGCATTTGCGACGGTTCGTATGGCTCTCACTGGCGCCGCACGGATGCCCGAAGATGCAGCCGAGCGTTTGAAGCGCAAATTCAATATTGATTTGCGTGAGGGTTACGGACTCACCGAAGCCGCACCAGTTGTGACAAGTTCTGTCGGTATTGAACCTCGACGAGGGTCGGTCGGTCGGGCAGTAGAAGGCCTTGAAGTGCGAGTCGTTGACACTGAAGGCAACGATGTCCCAGTTGGTGACAGTGGTGAAGTTCTTGTCAAAGGTCCGAACGTGTTTGTGGGTTACTGGAACGACCCGGTGACCACGGCACGAGTGATTGATAAAGATGGTTGGCTTCACACTGGTGACATCGCGATGGTTGATGATGACGGCTATCTGTATCTCGTTGACCGTGCGAAAGACTTGATTATCGTCTCTGGTTTCAATGTGTATCCAGCTGAGGTTGAAGAAGTATTGAAGCGTCACCCGGCGGTACTTGAAGCAGGTGTGATCGGCGTTCCTCACCCCACAACTGGTGAAGCAGTGAAAGCGTTTGTGGTGTTACACGAGGGTGCAAGTGTTGATGAAGATGCGCTAATCGATCATTGCCATGATCATGTGGCGCGCTACAAGTGTCCGAACAAAGTGTTGATCGTGGACGAACTACCGCGCAATACCTTCGGAAAGTTGTTGCGCCGGGCGTTGTGATTGTTTGGGCTGATTTGAAGCCACTAAGAAACCACTAAACAGCACCACAATTCCGACTAATAATGTGATGGCGAAGGCACGATCTTCGCCCATACGACCGGCCAAGGTTCCACTTCCTGATAACACCAAAGTTCCGAGGGCGATGAGTGCATTACTGCTGGCATGGCGACGAGCGTTGGTGATGTGTCGTTTTGCTTCGCCGACTGCGGGGATACGACCACGCGTCACGCGAATGATTGACCAAATGGCGCCAACAATGATCACTAGCGCTGCGACGCCCGAACCAACTGCCGCGAAAACCCGTGGCGCGACTCCAAACAATTCACTGCCTTGTGGCATCGTTTGCTCTCCGAGGTCGTTCGATTTTGTTGGAGCGATCAGCACCACACCAACTGCGACTCCTGACAATGTGATCAGCCATTGTTTGGTGATGTAACCAATACGCGGACCGAACAACAAATAGACAGTGCCGAGTGCGAGCCAGGGAACATTTAGCACTGCACCAGCCAAAAAGAAAACGCGGAATGAACCAAGACTCCACCCGCGGGCTTCGGCCCACCAAAGAGCGAACGAACCAACTGCAAATAACAGAAGCGAAAAACTCCACGCACCATCGTGTGGGCGCCGGCGTCGTAACCAGCGATCAAAAGTTGAAATGCTGAATGCGAGAGCGACCAAGGTTGCAGCAGCGCCGAGAGCAGCATTCAGTGTCACACTGTGAGATTAGAGCAGAGTGGACGGCAAGGGAGTGGGCGTCCCGTGATCTGTGGTGACAGCGGTGACCAATGACCATCGTTTATCAACAGGTTTGAGTGTCGAGAACTCGCCACTTCTCGTGGTGACGCGTAGCGTTTTCACTATGGCCGAACGCCCCCGACGCCGAATTCCTGATGCGACAGTTGCCAGATTGCCGATTTATCTTCGGATACTTCACGATCTCGCCGAAAATGAAACAACCGGAATCTCCTCTGAACAACTTGCTGAACTTGCTGCAGTAAATGCCGCCAAAGTTCGTAAAGATTTGAGTTATCTCGGAAGCTACGGAACCCGTGGCATCGGATACGAAGTTCGTTACTTGGTTTTTCAGATTGAGCGAGAACTTGGACTCAATCATGAATGGCCCGTGATCATCGTTGGTGCGGGCAATTTGGGTCAAGCACTGTCGGGCTATGGCGGGTTTGGGCAAAAGGGATTTCCGGTCGCCGGAGTCGTCGACATTGATCCCGTCAAAATTGGCGGAGTGGTCGGCGGAGTACGGGTGCGCCACATTGATGAACTACCCCAGGTCGTGGCTTCTCGCCAAGTGTCGATCGGAGTCATTGCGGTTCCGGCTGATGCGGCCCAAGATGCGGCCGAACGCCTAGTCAAGGCCGGAATCACCAGTATTTTGAACTTTTCGCCTGCGGTCTTGACCCTTCCCTTCGGAATTACGGTCCGAACGGTCGATTTAGCCCTCGAATTGCAGATTTTGAGCTATCACGAGCAGCAACGTCAGACCCGCCAAGCCGCTATCGCCTCATCTAAGAGCGCCAGCGCCTAGTTCAGAAGTCGGTTGAAATCCCATGCGCATAGGTACCTCAAAAGGTCATAGGGAATAAGGTAATAGCCGTGTCGATCGTCGTCTTCGGGGTGAATCACCGGACCGGACCCCTTTCCCTGTTGGAGCGGGTCACTATTGCCGACGACGCAATTGCCAAGACCGTGCACGGCTTGATGGCACGACCCAACATTCGTGAAGTCGTTGTGTTGTCGACGTGTAACCGCACCGAGGTGTACGCGGTCGCTGAAAAATTCCACGGTGCCTACGGTGACTTGCGCGATTTCTTCTGCGACCTTGGTGGATTCTCAGCCGACGAACTCATTCCGCATGTTTATAGCCAGCACGATGATGCTGCGATCAGTCACCTGTTTGAAGTTGCTTCGGGTCTCGATTCGGCGGTGCTTGGTGAGAGCGAAATTCTCGGACAGGTGCGCACAGCGTGGGAACGCTCTCAGCGTGAAGGTGGAGCGCTCTCAACTTTAAATCTCTTGTTCCGCCACGCAATCGAAACCGGTAAGCGTGCTCGGACCGAAACTTCAATCGGACGCCACACGTCAAGTGTAAGTCACGCAGCTGTTGACATGGCTCGCGAAAGTCTCGGTGCAATTGATGGTTTGACTGTTCTGGTTGTTGGTGCTGGCGATATGGGCGAAGGCGTCACTGTTGCGTTGGCCGACTCGGGTGTTGGTCGGGTCTTCGTGACGAATCGTACGATCGCTAAAGCGCAGGCGTTGGCCGACCGTGTCAATGGATCAGTCACTGAGTTCTATCGCCTAGCTGAAACACTCGGTGAAGCAGATGTTGT
>JBIKOO010000059.1:0-10280 GCA_044358015.1 Ilumatobacteraceae bacterium | reverse complement strand
CGATGAGCATCCTTCGTATCGCGACACGTAGTTCGGCGCAAGCTCGCACCCAGTCAACGGCAATTGCTCAGTTACTTGAGTCAACACATAGCGGTTTAACAGTTGAACTTGTTTTTGTTGATACCACTGGCGATCAGAAACAAGATGTGCCTCTGCACACCATCGGTGGTCAAGGCGTGTTTGTGAAAGAGGTTCAGGCGGCCGTTTTGGCTGGTCGTGCCGACATCGCAGTGCATAGCGCAAAAGATCTGCCATCAACTCCAGCTGATGGTTTGTGTATTGGCGCTTTTGGCCAACGTCGTGATCCCCGAGATGTGTTGGTAGGTCGTGCACTCAATGATTTAGCCCAAGGTGCAACGATCGCCACGGGATCTGTCCGTCGTCGCGCGCAATTGTCGGCCATGCGACCTGATCTTCAATTTGTTGAACTGCGTGGCAACATTCCGACCCGTCTTGAGAAAATTCCAACGGATGGATCAATCGTGATGGCTGCGGCTGCTCTTGAAATTTTGGGCTGGACTGAACGCATTAATGAGTACATGGCCGTTGATGTGATGGTGCCAGCGGTTGGCCAAGGTTGTGTTGCAATTGAATGCCGTATTGATGACGAGCAGACACGCACCATTTTGGCGGACATTGATGATGCGCCTTCACGTCGCGCGGTTGAGCATGAACGAGCATTCCTTGCTGAGTTAGGTAGTGGCTGTTCGTTACCTGTTGGCGCGTACGACGATGGCGCAAAAATGTTGGTGTATCTGGCATCTGACGATGGCACGAAACATCACTTTGCCACGGTGCCAACTGGATCAGTTGCTTCGCATGACGACCTACTTGTTGCGTCGCGAGCTGCCGCACAGGTAGCCCGAGATTTTGTTGCCGGCTGAAATATGACATCGAACTCGCCCACGCTTGCTGGTCGAACGATCATCGTGACTCGCGCGGCTGAGCGGGCGGGCGGTTTGACAACTTTGTTACACGATCGTGGAGCGCAGGTTCTTGAAATTCCGGTTACCACGACTGTTGATGCCCTAGATGCGGGGATCGCATTACAGACAGCGATTGACAACATTGAGAGTTACGACTGGGTAGTCGTGACATCGCCCGAGGGCGCGCATCGATTTCGTGAAGCAATTTCTTCAATCGCGTCGGTGCGGCAACACTTCAAGGTGGCAGCAGTCGGAACAGCAACTGCAGCAGCTATTGGCCGCGCTGATTTGGTGCCGAACGTGCAGACGGGTCGATCACTGGGTGAAAGTTTTCCATCTGGCTCGGGGCGAATTCTCCTAGCTGTCGCCGAATCGGCAGGAACTGATTTTGAAGAGGCGGCTCGCCACAAAGGTTGGACCGTTCATCGGGTGACGACCTATCGCACGATTCCCATCACACCCGACCAAGACCGGAAAACCAAGATCGTTTTCGCCGATGCCATCACTTTTGCCTCAGCGTCATCGGTGCGGGCTTGGCATGATGTCTTCGGTACCACGATGCCCAAGGTGGTGGTGGCGATGGGGCCGATGACCGCAACGGCACTCACTGAAATTGGCATCTCTGATGTTGTTGTTGCCACAGAACAGTCGTTGTCAGGTCTTATGGAAGCAACCGCGCGGGCACTGGCGAGTCGTTGAGGTCGCACCGACCGTAGGCTGGGGTGATGTCAGCACGCTTCCCCGTGTCACGTCCGCGTCGTTTGCGCCGCACTCAGGCTTTGCGCGATCTCGTCGCTGAGACTCGTCTCGATGTCAATGATCTTGTTGCGCCTTTGTTTGTTCGCGAAGGTATTGACGCTCCGATTCCGATCACTTCTCTGCCAGGCGTAGTGCAACATTCACGAGCCAGTCTGCGTGAGGAAGTTCGTCAACTTGCCGACCTTGGTATTAAGTCAGTCATTTTGTTTGGTGTTCCGGCCAAGAAAGACGAAATTGGTTCGGGAGCATTTGATCCAGCCGGAATCGTGCAGGTTGCGCTGAATGATTTGCGTTCAGATCTTGGTGACCGCATGGTGTTGATGTCTGATTTGTGCGTTGATGAATACACCAGTCACGGACACTGCGGAATTCTTGATGGTCACGGTTCGGTCGACAACGATAAGACTCTTGAGATTTATGCGAAGGCTGCCGTTGCTCAAGCCAGCGCCGGTGCTCACATCGTTGCTCCAAGCGGAATGATGGATGGTCAAGTCGGTGTGATTCGTAGCGCGCTTGATCAAGCGGGTCATGTTGAAACATCAATCCTCGCTTACTCAGCGAAATATGCGTCAGGTTTGTACGGACCATTCCGTGATGCTGTGGATGTACAAATTGTTGGTGGCGGCGATCGCAAGGGTTACCAACAAGATTGGCGAAACGCGCGCGAAGCCCTCACCGAAGTCGAAGCAGATATTGAACAAGGTGCCGACATGGTGATGGTGAAGCCAGCACTGGCATATCTAGACGTCATCGCTGCTGTGCGCTCTATCGTGAATGTTCCCGTTGCGGCGTATCACGTGAGTGGCGAATATTCGATGATTAAAGCAGCAAGTGCAAATGGCTGGATTGATCACGATGTGGTAGCGACTGAACATCTCACCGCAATTAAGCGCGCTGGCGCAGACATTATTTTGACGTACCTCGCGCGTTGGTACGCCGAGCTAGCGAACGGCTGAAACCAATGACAACTCAACAGCAGTCATCAATTCCGTATTGTGATGCCACGGCATGCGTTGCTGTCGGTTGCAATCCGATTGTGTGTACCGGAGCCGGAACACCTTCAAACAAACAAGTCTTTGAACGCTCAACTCGTGTGATCCCTGGTGGAGTGAACTCGTCAATTCGTGCGTTTAAGGCCGTCGGTGGTTCACCGTATGTGGTTGCACGAGGCGATGGCGCACATGTTTACGATGTCGAAGGTAAGCAGTACATCGACTTAGTGCAGAGTTACGGCGCCGTCATTTTGGGTCACGCTCATCCGGCGATTACGTCGGCACTTCGTGATGCTGCTCCAGACGGAACTTCATTTGGTGCTCCGACACCGCGTGAAATGAAATTGGCTGAAGCAATCAGTGAGCGCGTGCCTTCGTGTGAACGCGTACGTTTTATGAACTCTGGCACGGAGGCAACTTCAACGGTGGTGCGATTGGCCCGCGGGCTAACCGGCCGATCAAAAGTAATCATCTTTGACGGCAACTTTCACGGCGCAACTGATGCTTTGTTAGCCGCCGGCGGAAGCGGTGTTGCAACACTTGGAATACCAGGTACTGCGGGTGTCCCTCCCGAAGCAGTTGCGAACACCATCGTGGCTCCATACAACGTGGTCCCAGAAATTGATGAAACTGTCGCGTGCGTCATCGTCGAAGCAGTTGCGGCAAATATGGGAGTCGTTGTACCAGCACCTGGTTTCCTTGAAGGACTGCGTGCTGCCTGTGATCGTGTCGGCGCACTTTTGGTCTTTGATGAAGTCATCACTGGTTTTCGTTTAGGTACAGATGGTGCGCAAGGTCGGTTTAATGTCAAGCCCGACCTCACCTGCTTTGGCAAAGTAATTGGTGGAGGTTTACCTATTGGTGCAGTGGGCGGTCGGCGCGATGTCATGGAAAATCTGACTCCGCTCGGCAAAGTTTTCCACGCCGGAACATTGGCCGGTAATCCGATGGCCACTGCTGCTGGATTGGCCGCTATGAGCGAACTCACATCTGATGTTTACGCCGAACTTGAATTACGAGCCACTCGACTAGCAAGTCTGATTACTGATGCAACGACCGCAGCGGGCTTACCAGTTACCACGTCACGCGTGGGCACCTTGGTAGGTATCTACTTAGGCAATGCACTGGGTGGTTCTCGTTTACCCATCAATTTTGATGAAGCCAAGCAAACTGATGAAGCCTTGTACGCACGTCTCTTTCATTGTTTGTTGAACGAAGGTGTTGCGATGGCCCCTGGTGCTTACGAAGCGATCTTTGTTGGTCTTGGTCATACCGAAGTAGTGATGAATGATTTAGCCGATCGTTTTCATCGAGCTGCCCGCGCCGCGACTGCCTAAAGCCCTACGATCAGAGTGTGCGACAGTTTCTGAGTTGGCGATATTGGGCTGCCCTTGGTGTGCTCTTCGCTCTGACCGCATTGCTCTGGGCGTGTCAAGGTGGCAATAGCCCGACTGAAGTAGTGCAGAATGCCAGTTCGCGACGGATTGACTTGATCGCGCAAACGTCAACGATTCGGTCAGATGGAACGTGGTCAGTATCTGGTGGTACGACTCAGGGAGACGCCACCGCAGTACTGCAAGACGGACGTGTCCTGACATTGGCCGATGGAACATTGGCTGAATCTTCGTGTTTATTTCCAGATGCACTCAATGCGTGTGTGTTGTTGGCCGACACTCTCGGTGATGGCGTGGTGTGGTTTGCATTGGTGGCTGCTCCCGCTGAAGGAACAACCGAACTTGAGTTACCGGCAATTGAAACCTTGCTTGATGGTGTTACTTACGCGCAGCTCGTGAATGGTTGGGAATTACCGCTGCTTGACAAAGTTGTGCGACGCTGTAAAGAAGAAACTCCGAATCTCGCTGCATTCGTGCAAAAGTTTGCTGATCGACATGTTGCCATTGTTGATCTTGCGCAATCACAAGTATCGGCAGTTCGCTGTATCGGCCAATAAAGAAATGTTTTGAGTTACGCGTTGGGCGCAAGTCGCACAATTGCAGCCGCTGCTTTGTAAGCAGCCTCGGCAGGACCAATCTCATCGGGTCGCAACAAGTTTGACATGATGCGCAATACCCATTCCATCAACGTTCGATTATTCATGCCAACACGGGATAACTCGCGCATGATGGCCGGACGCCCAACGATTCGCGCGAACAATCGCGCAACTTTGAAGTACTGACCGTATTCATCATCAATCATGGTTTGATAACGCTGCAAAGCAGTTGGATCGTTGTTGCGAATTGCTTCGGTCAAAACTTGCGTGGCGATACGTGCAGTTTCGTAGGCGTAGTCAATGCCCTCGCCGTTGAACGGATTAACACTTCCTGCTGCATCACCAATGACTAGATATGTTGGACCTGATTTTGGTCCGACTGAACCGCCCATAGGAATGCGACCCGACATTGGTTTGTCGGTTGGTTGATCGGGATCAATTTCCCAACGTTCGGCAACCGTATGCGCGAACTCGTTGAGGAGGTGGGTGGTGTTGACACTTTTGTAATCGCGGAATGTTGACAACAAACCAACACCAATGTTGACCGTGCCATCACCAATCGGAAAGATCCATCCGTATCCAGGCATCGAATTACCTTGACGGTCCTTCACATCAAGTGCTGATTCAATCCACGGTTCGTCATGACGTGGCGTTTCCCAATAACTACGAATTGCTGTGCCGTAAGGCCATTCTTTAGTTCGGAAAGTTCCGAGCGCGCGACCAAAGCGACTATTTGCCCCATCAGCAACAATCACGTATCGCGACATGATGTCGATCGGAGTGTCTGAATCTTTTGCTTGCACTGTTGCACCTCGCACGAAACCTCGTTCGAGAACTGGTGCGAGTGCCTCATGGCCTTCGAGCAAAGTTGCTCCAGTAGCGACAGCATTGCGCACGACCATGGTGTCAAGTTCGCGACGTCGCACGACATAACCGTGTTGCGGGTAGATCGGATGTGAGGGCCAGTGCAGTTCAAGAGATTTGCCGTGGCCCGTGGCGCGCAACCCGTCGTAGCGGTGAAATTGGGTTAACTGGTCGCCAAGACCCATGTCGTTGATCTGTTTGACCGCCCGAGGGGTGAGTCCGTCACCACAAGTTTTCTCACGGGGGAAGACCTTCTCGTCGACCATGACCACATCGAAGCCTTCGGAGGCGAGCCAATATCCAGCCGCGGCCCCCGCAGGACCAGCCCCAATAATCAGAACATCGTGATGTTGTTTCATGGCGTGATCAGGTCAGGCCAAGGGGCGAGACCCGTGACCAGCCTCATGAACGAACTTGGTCGTTCAGCCGGCGACCATGATTTCGGCGTCGGCAGCAGTTCCCAGACGTGGGGCGCTGCCAACACCGAGTTCAGGACTATCAAAAGTCATGGATCCGTCTTCGAGACCCAAGAAGATTTCGCTTTCGGCGCTACACCACTTTTCGTACTCTTCAGCCCACTCACCGGCTTCATCAGCACCTGAAATGTCATAACGAATATGGCAGACGAGTCCGAGAATTTCGTAATCAGTGAGCGCTCCACCAGCCATAGCACCTTGAGCGGGCATGGCACTGCCGTTATATGAACGCGGGGCGTGGGCTCCACCTTCACGATTCGGATCGCCATAGGTGGCGACACCGGCTGCTTCATAGGCTTCGGTTCCGGCGTACACCCAATTGAGCATGTCTTCAATATGGGGGAAGGTCTTGAGGGACTCGCCGTCTTTCAAGACTCGACCGGCTCCACCGCCGCCATCGGCTCCGTGGCAACTGGCGCAGGCGCCATAGTTTTCAATTCCGATGGCGATCGGACCACTGGCCTCAGCCTTTTGTGGTTGGAGACCCCGCACATACATGAACAAGAAGATCGGCAACAGAGCCAATGTGGCCATGGCCCAAGATGGGATCCGACCACGAGATTTCGCAGCCTTGATATAAGCCGGTTCGGGCTTTGAAACTGCTGCTTTTACTGGTGTTTCTGCAACAACTTTGGCAACCGGGGCTGCCGTGGTTGTCGCTGGCGTCGACGCAGAAGCCTCACTGGAGGATGCGTCTCCACCCGCAGATTTGCGGTCGCGGGAACGCTTCAGTAGGTGCTCGGGAATCTCGGTCACAGGCCAGTCCTTTCGGGCGTGGGGCACGACAAATAGTTGACAGTCACCGAATGGTGACCGACTTCGGTAAGAACACTAGAGGGCGAGCGACCCTATGACGGAATTCCTCGCACTTTTATCTCAGGAAACCCGTCACGCACGAGACGACTTGGGTACCGTGAACTTGCGCACAACCACGCCTAAGGGGGTGGGAGTGCTGATAGACCACTATTCGTCGACTGGTCAACGGTCGTCGGCCGTCAAAAAAGTTTGTTCGGTCCAACTTCAAGGAGTTGGGTCGCGCGTGACCCTTGGCGACTAAGGTTCAAGGTGGTCCTGGTGGCGCAAGCTGTCAGTGCCGAATGTAAGCAAGAAAAAACCTCCAACTTCCACCAACCAATACGTGCAACGACCATGTATCGACCTCGTTACAGGGCATAGAAGGGATGACCGGCTGCATGCTGGCTATAAACATTCTGAAATGGCCGGGAATGAATCAGGCCTTCATTTTCTCCTTGATACTGACCGTCATTTTGACTGGTCTGATTTTCGTATACGGCAAACGGCGCCCGATCGGCACGCCAGTGTCATGGGGCGAAGCAATGATTGGCTCGGTGTACGCATTCTTCGTGATGTTCATTGGTTACGGAGTCCTTCCGCACCAGTGGCTCGTCCACGTGCAAAACGAACTCGGTTGGCGTTCTGACAAGCCGTTCCTCGGACCTGGCTCAATTTTTAAGTCGCAAGCAAAGGGCGGAAGCTTTCCGTTCGACATCAATTACTTGCAGATCGGTGACATCATCGTCACTGGCCTTTATGGCGTTCTCTTGGGTGTGCAGATTTACACCTGGATGTGGTGGCAAAAGCGTGGAACCAAGAAATCAACCGCAGTTGAGCAATCAACTTACGGTCGTCCTTTGGTGAAAAAGGCATAACTCATGGCCCGTACCGACGCCAATCCGCCGATGATGCCATTCACCGACCAGTACCAACTGGTTGAGGTGGACGCGGACTATCTCACCAAGGCGGTGAAGCCCAAGCAGTTCATTCATATCGATCAATCCGAATGCATCATGTGTGAGGGTTGCGTCGATATTTGTCCGTGGAAGTGCATTCACATGGTGACGCCAGATGCTGTGGTCGAAGCCACAGGAACCGAGCGTCCAGGAATTGACCCCAACGACAATGTTCTTTTTATTATTGATGATGATGTGTGTACGCGTTGTGCACTGTGCGTCGATCGGTGTCCGACCGGCGTCATCATTCTCGGCAAGGCCGGTGCAGCACTTGCAACCGGTGACACACACACCCGTACCGCAAACCACGGATACGCCTACGGAATGCGTTTCTAGGAGACAATCACATGGCTAAGGTCATCGAAGATCCCCGACCCACCGCAAAAGAGCGGCTGAATAAAACGGTAGAAGGAGTTCAAGGCAGCCAAGCCTGGAACTCGATCTTCCGTCCTGGTTCTATTTTCCGTAAGGGCTACACCGACAGTCCGCGTAACCGTTCATACGTGATCATGAACTCGGTGCTCTATCACTTGCACCCAGTGAAGGTGAAGCGTCACGCGGTCAAGGTCAGTTACACCTTGTGTCTCGGCGGTTTGAGTTTCTTCCTCTTTATTTTGTTAACCGTAACGGGCATCTTCTTGATGTTCTTCTATCGACCCGAAGCCACTGCTGCCTGGAATGACATCAGCAGTCTTCAGACTTCGGTGGCGTTCGGATTACTTGTGAGAAATATGCATAGATGGGGCGCCCACTTAATGGTGCTCTCGGTGTTCTTGCACATGGCTCGCGTTTTCTATCACGGTGCATACAAGGCTCCGCGCGAATTCAACTGGGTTATTGGTGTCGTGTTGTTGACACTCACCTTGTTGCTTTCGTTCACCGGTTACTTGTTGCCATGGGACCAGTTGTCCATGTGGGCCGTGGCCGTAGGAACAAACATGATGGGCTATACGCCAGTGTTTGGTTCGCAGGTGCGTTTCGTGTTGCTCGGTGGTGTCGAAATTGGTTCAGAAACCTTGTTGCGTTGGTACGTGTTGCACGTACTCATGCTTCCTTTCGTCATCGTGATCTTCATGGCTATCCACTTCTGGCGTGTCCGTAAGGACGGCGGCATCTCAGGTCCTTTGTGACCGGTGCTTGAAAGGACTTGATTCAACATGACTGAAATCCCCGAACACCTTCTGAAGCGAGCGCAAGCTGCTCGCGATAAGGCTGCTGAAGAAGCTGGTGCTGCTGCGCCGGCTGCAAGCGATGCCCCGGCGGCTGATCCACGTATTCCTGCACATCTCCTTGAGCGCAGCAAAGCTGCTAAGGCAAAAGTTGAAGGCGATAGTGGCGCAGTTGCGGTCGCTGAAAAAGTTGGCGCATTAGTTGCGGCAGCTCCAGCATCTGGTGGCGTTCCGGTTGGCGCTGGTCCCGGTGGACACACTCAGCGTTTGTTGACCGTTGTTAAGTCCGGATCAATCCAAGATGTGAAGGCCACACCCGTTGACAAAGTCCACACGTGGCCACACTTGTTGGCTGCCGAATTTGTTGCAGCGTTGGCTTGCACCGCGTTTTTGTTCTTCTTCTCGATTTTCGTGAACGCTCCGTTGTTGCAGTTGGCTAACCCCAACCAAACACCGAACCCTTCTAAGGCTCCTTGGTACTTCCTCGGATTGCAGGAATTGTTGACCATGTTCCACCCGATGGTTGCTGGTGTAACGGTTCCAGGTATTGCCTTGTTCGCTTTGATTCTTGCTCCGTACATTGACAAGAACCCATCAAACAAACCAGAGGATCGTAAGTTCGCAACATCAATCATGACCGTGCACCTCATGTTCTGGGCTGTACTCGTGATGATCGGTTCGTTCTTCCGTGGTCCTGGATTCAACTTTGTCTTCCCATGGCGTGACGGCCTGTTCTTCGAGTTGTGAGGATCGAACTTTTATGACACCCCTAGCAACAATCATCATTGCCATCGCAGTCATCGTGGTGTTGGCCGCTGTCGTCCTCGTGACGTCGGCGCGACGCTCCGATGTTCGCGGCGCCGGCGCGTTATCACGCGAAACCGTGAAGCGCGACAAGTCCATTAAGGCCGAATCGGGCGCTGGTCCGTCGGGCGCAGCTTACGAATCAACTGAAGTGGCGACGCGTTCATCTGAACTCGCCAAGGCCGCAGAAGTTGCGCCAGTCGCATGGGAAGCTCCCGATCAAGACGCGGTTGACGTTTCGCGACGTCAGTTCTTTAACCGTGCTGCCGTCACGTTGATGACAGCGAGCATCGCGTCTTTTGGTGTGGCCTGTATCGCATTCTTGTGGCCGCGTGCTGGTGGAGGATTCGGATCAAAGGTCAACATTGGTCGACTTGAAGATCTCGTTGTCCAAATCCGCAGTGATAAAGGATTTGTGTATAAGCCCGAAGCGCGTACATGGTTGACTTCGTACCCGAAGGATGCTTTGCCCAAAGCACGCGTGACTTTCGCATCGCAGGGTCCGGTGTTGGCTGGAATGGAAGCCGGCGTCGTTGCGTTGTACCAGAA
>JBIKOO010000104.1:0-4713 GCA_044358015.1 Ilumatobacteraceae bacterium | reverse complement strand
CCATTGGGCGCGAAATACCCCCGAAAACGGTGGTTTATTTGCCCAATATCAGCCGATCAGGCGTAGAGCTTCGGCCTTGGCCCACTGATAGTCAGCTTTGCCGACTGGTGTGCGCTCAACAACCGGCACAAAGAAGACTGCTTTCGGACTCTTGTAGTCGGCCACCAAAGTGCGTGAGAAAGTCACAATCTCTTCCATGCTTGGACTCGTGCCGTCACGCAATTGAACTAACGCCGTGACCTGCTCGCCCCAACGTGCGTTCGGAGTACCAATCACAACTGCGTCAAACACTGCCGGATGTTGCTTGAGTGCCGCTTCAACTTCTTCGGGATAAATCTTCTCGCCACCCGAGTTGATGCACACCGAACCACGGCCGAGCAACGTGATCTGACCATCGTCTTCAATCTGCGCAAAGTCACCCGGAATCACCCAACGCTTGCCATCGAAGGTGCGGAAAGTTTCGGCCGTCTTGACTGGGTCTTTGAAGTAGCCCAACGGAATATTTCCGCTGCGAGCCAACTTGCCAACTTCGCCAACACCACATTGACGACCCTCTTCACTCAACACTGTGGTGTCATCGCTCATTGCAAACTTCGGAGACGACATTGCTGAACCATCGTCGGTTCGTGCACCGGCGGCTCCAGTTTCTGAGGCACCGAAGCTGTCGAGAATTGCCACGTTTGGCAATGCTGCACGAATCTGTTCACGAACTCCGGTCGACAATGGTGCACCACCGTTACCGATTGCGAACAACATCGACAAGTCATATGTCGGTCGCGGTTCTGCAACTAAATGCTCAGCAAGTGGACGAGCCATTGCGTCACCGATTGTTGACACTGATGTCACGACACCATCGGCGACGAGCTGCCACACATCGTGTGCATCAAATCGCTTCTTTGTGTACAGAACGAAACAGCCACCAGCAGTGATGGCATTCCCCATGATCCACTGACCACCACCGTGCATCATCGGACCAATCGACATCAGGCGAGCACGAAAGCCCGAAGCGGCAGCTTCTTCGCCCAGCTGTTCAATGCGTTCAATCGGACGATTAGCACGCGCCGAATTCATGGCACCAAGAATCACGTCTTCATGACGCCACATCACACCCTTAGGCATTCCGGTCGTTCCACCCGTGTACAACACGTACACGTCATCGGCGGTACGACCAGGGAAATCACGATCGGGTGATGCCGCTGTCAATGCGGCTTCGTAGTCGTCGCCGAGCACGATGACATTGCGAAGGTTCGGCAAAGCATCACGCACATCGTTGATTGCACTCAGATACTCGGGGTCGGCAATAACTGCAACACAATCGGCATTGTCATAGAGATAACGAAGTTCAGCAGCGACGTAGCGATAGTTGACGTTGATTGCGACGGCACTGATCTTGGCGCACGCATAAAAAGCTTCAACCCACTCATGAGTGTTTTGTGCGTGAACACCGACGTGCTCTCCACGCTTGATGCCAATTGACAGCAAGTGGTTTGCCAAACGCGTGATGCGTTCATCTAGTTCGGCAAAGGTGAACTTGACGTCATTGGTAATGAGCGCAGGCTCATTAGGAATCGCATCAGCGATGACTTCGATCAGGTCACCGAGTTGGATGGATCGGGGGTAAGTCTTGTGAGCCATGGTCAATACGTCTCCCTATTTCTTTACAAATCCGTCGAGCATGTCGGTGAAGCCATACTTCTCGTGTGGTCCAATCGCCATGTTCTCGTATAGGCCGTAACCCTCATGACGCTTGCCATCACGATCGGTGTAAGCAAACTTTGCCGAGTTATCCACGATGCCAAACAAACGCATTGCGCCTTCAGGGGTAGTTGTATCCAAGTGGAAGTTCTCGACCTTCAACGGGCCCTGCCACATGCCGTGACGCCAATCGGCGTCGTAGCCATAGCCAGTTCCGATTCCGATGTGCACAGGCAACAACGGTTCAATATCAAGAGTTGTGACATGCCCGTCATCGGCGACAACACGAATCACTCCGCCTGTTGAGAATCGCGAACCTTCTCGGTATTCAAGATCGTGTTCGGGCCGACCGAGGTGTTCAATTCGGCCATCGGGCCAAATGCGTGTTGCTTCTTCCATCACGCGAGTGCCATCAGGATTTTCTTGCATGATGATCATGAGTGAGTGATCGGCAAAACGAATCGGCGTGTAAATCCAGAACCAACTAAACGGATTGCTGGCACGAATACCTGCCGGTTCGCTTTCACCAATCGGGCGCACACCCCACGAACGGTCTCTGGTCCCCCACCATGATTTTGAATCAATTGCAAACGTGTGGCCACCGGCAGTGAGAGTTCCATCCCACCCACCAGTTTGCGCCAAACGACATGTATCAAAAATGACGCGACCATTTTCGCGGATGTAGTGACGGGGCTCTTCGAAAGCTGGCATCGCGCCAGTCCAGGTTGCATCAATGGTGATGCCCCATTCGTTGTCGTCACAACGTACGCGCAACTTCTGCAGAGGTTCAATCACTTCAATGCTGATCGGACCAACGCCAGGGTTCATGCGGTTGGCATTGTCGAGAGCGCCCGAAGCACGAACGACTTGCTGCTGACCTTCATGGAAAACCAACAGATACGCATCAATGACGCCGAGGTTTGGATACACACCCAAACCACACACGAACATCACTGTTCCGTCGTGATTGAAACCGTTGAAGTAATAGCGATCGTAAAAGTTGCGATCACTCGTTGCGACATGGCGCATCGGTTCAGATGTTTGGTGGATCGGGAAGTCGTCGAGATTAGACAGCATGATGGCTCCGTAATATGTGATTGATATTGATTTAGATAGTTGTAACGAGTGGTGCAACTTCGCTTGCAAATGCAGCGATTTGATGGCAGAGTTCATCGCAACTCTGTGCTTTAAAGCGAACTTGTAACTGGTTCACACCAGCGGCGGTTCCTTCAAGAATTCGTTCGGCGATTGATTGAGCAGAACCGCTAAGTGTTGCTTCGCCAACATCGAACGATGGTTTGCCGACATACAAGAACGGGGTGATGTGCCCAATCATGAAACCGTCATTGGCTGATGGAGCACGACCAACACGGGCGCGTTCTTCATTCAACAATTCAACCATTGATGCATCTGATGGTCCTTGTGGCAACCAACCGTCAGCGATACGAGCCGCGCGCTTAATTGCTGCCGGGCTTGAGCCCGCAACCCAAATGGGTGGACGTGGTGATTGTGTCGGCAACGGCCGAGCACCAAATCCATCAACGAATTCGTTCTCGAGTAATTTCGCAAGTTCAGGAACGCCGGCATCAAGAGCCTTACCGCGGCTATGAAAATCAACGCCGAGTAATTCAAATTCGGCTTGCGCGTGACCGGCACCAATACCGATGAGCGCACGACCTTCACTGAGGTGGTCAAGCGTTGCGAACTGCTTTGCCGCAATTCGCGTGCTGCGATATGGCAAAACATAGACATGGGTCAGCAAACCGACGTTTGATGTCATGCCTGCGATCCATCCGAGGGTGGCTATTGGGTCGGCCCAGTGCGTGCCCATTCCACCAACAACTGCTTCGGGAAGCGCCACGTGGTCGCATACCCCAACGTAGGCGTAGCCATTGTCGTCGCATGCTTTGGCCAGGCGACCGAGCTCTTTCGGTCCAGCCGTTCGTTCCCAGTCGGCCACAAAGTAGGCGCTTTGGGCCTGAATGGGCAACTGCATTCCATAGATACGGCGTCCTTGCGGAACCGTGAACATCCCCCGAGTCATGGATGACACCTTAGGCGTTGACGACATTTTTTCTGATGGCGTGTCAGAAAGTATTTCCCTGCTTCACCACCGTCAACTGCGATCGTGAAGCCTCAATAGACCGATGAGTAAAACGTGTAAATCAATTTGTCTCACGGGTGATACAGTTTTCCCATGGGCAAGAACACCAACGAAAGCAACACTGTGACTGTTCGAGAACTGCGCAACCAAGGCGGACAGGTGCTCGATCGAGTTCTGGCGGGCGAGCAACTCACAATCACTCGTGATGGTCAGCCGGTCGCCGAACTTTCACCGTTGTCTATACCGACGAATCTGACCACCTTGAAAAAGCGTGCCGCCAAACTCAAAGCCATCGATCCAATCTCGTTGCGAAACGATCTGGACGAGATAGTCGATCCCTGGTTATGAGCGAGTCTGTATCGCCACAACACGACGGCCTGCTAGATACCGATACTCTCATTTTGCTTGCCGAGATTGAAAGTGACCTACCTGAATTCCCAGCCATCAGCGCGATCAGTTTGGCTGAGCTGACCGTCGGACCACTTGTCGCAAAGACAGATCATGAAAGATCGCATCGTCTCGGACATTTACAATTCGCCGAATCTAATTTTCAAACATTGGCGTTTGATGAAAACGCCGCGCGAGTGTTTGGACGAATGGCAGCCCAGGTCCGTACTTCAGGACGAACTGCTCGTGCAAGATCATTTGATCTACTGATCGCTTCGATAGCGGTCGCTAATGAGTTGCCGCTGTATTCAGTCAATATCGACGACTACGTCGGCATTGATGAACTTGATCTGCGAGCCGTCGCGCATCCTCGACATCAGGAAAGTTCTTGAACTATTTCCGGGTGAGCTTTTCGGCGAGTCCGAACAACTGTGTGATCAACACCGCGACTAACACCGACGTTGTAGCAACCGTCCAAATCATTCCGTAATCAAGGCGTCCACGCGACTCGTTCAATAAGTTCCCGA
>JBIKOO010000013.1:0-42055 GCA_044358015.1 Ilumatobacteraceae bacterium | reverse complement strand
GAGGCGGGAGGTCGTGACATGGCGTGAGTGTAGACACAATTTGGGGTGGTACGCAGATCACGGGTGATAACACGGCAAATTTCACACTCAAAATTCACTAACCTGATTCAAGATCATTGTGCTGCACGACCTGAAAACCCTCTGGAAAATCAAACGCTTTCGCGTTTTGCTGACGGCACGTACCTTGTCGAATATCGGCAACGGCATGTCGCCCATCGCCATGGCCTTTGGAGTGCTGTCGCTTCCTGGCAGTAACGCTTCGTCACTGAGTTGGGTGACCGCGTCGCACATGGTGCCGATTGTTTTGTTCTTGTTGTTGGGTGGAGTTGTCGCCGACCGTATGGGACGAGCCCGTGTCGTTGGGTATGCCGACATCATTGGCAGCTTCGTCGTAGCAACAAGTGGTGTTCTCTTCTTAACTGGCCACGCCACTGTTCCGTTGCTCTGCGTAAACGCATTCATCTTCGGAACTTTGAACGCATTGTGGTGGCCTGCATTTGCAGGACTACTTCCCGAAGTGGTGCCGAGTGAAAACTTGCAGGCAGCTAATTCGTTGGTGGGACTTGGCACAAACATAGGTTTCACACTTGGTGCGACCATGGGTGCAGCCATCGTGAGCACGGTCGGACCAGGTTGGGCGATCATTGGCGATGGACTCACCTTCTTGATTGCCGGAATACTCGTCTTGCAATTGCAGTTGCCAACAAAAAGGCAAACTGGTGAAATCACGAAACATCCATCGATGATTTCGCAATTGCGTCAAGGTTGGTCCGAGTTCTACTCACGTAAATGGATTGTCGTCATCGTCGTTTGTTTCGCTTTCATCAATATGTGCTTCGAAGGATTCTTAGGAGTACTTGCTCCGGTGCAAATGAAAGAAGCACTTGGTGGAGCACGCGATATGGGGCTGATGCTGTTCGCTTTTGGCGCAGGCAACATTGGCGGAGTGTTGGTTTCGTTGCGCCTCAAACCCAAACATCCATTGATTGTTGCCATGGGTGGAATGCCCATCGTTGGATTCTGGATGCTTGGTGCCGCCGTGCCATTTCACATTGGCGTATTGATGATCTTGGCCTTTGTTTCGGGCATCGCCATGGACTTGTTCTTCGTGATGTGGATGACCATGTTCCAGACGCATGTACCCGAAGAAGCCTTGTCACGAGTGAGTGCGTACGACGCACTTGGGTCGACAGTGTTTGCACCGTTTGGATTGTTCTTAGCCGGGCCGATTGCTCATTGGATCGGCACGAGTGAGACGCTGTATATCGCAGGAGTGATAGCGATCGTGATGGCGTGTGCGTCGTTCTTCAATAAAGATGTGCGAAGCCTCGAACCCATCGCCGAATTAGTCAAGGTTGACTAATTCTTACTGTGATTTCCGTGGGATGCTCGTCGCTGGCTCGTGGTTGACTCACTGACGTCGCCCACACACCGCCGTTCTCTTTCAGGTCTGTGATGTGGGCTCAGTCAACGTTCGTCTCCCCCGACCAGCTGCGCATCCCAACGACTCCCAAACAACTGACAACTCGCTGCATCAACTGCTTGCTCGTCAACTAAGCGATCGAGAGTTCTCTGGTGTCGGGATCGAGTTGTAGTTTCCAGCCGCCTTCGTGGGCGGCGTGGTGATGTCTTGAGCACAGTGGGACCATGTTGTTGAGATCGGTTGGGCCACCGTTTTCCCAGTATTCAATGTGGTGCACATTGCAGTGATCAAATATCACTTCACAATCTGGGATTGCACACGTTGGGTGTACTGCTTCAAGCGCCCGCCGTTGATGAATGGTCGCTAATCGTTTTGATCGACCCACATCAATCGGAACTGATCGCCCATCAAGAACTACTGGCAGTATTTCAGCTTCACAAGCCAATCGGCGCACCGTTTCAACCGGTAAATCGGCTCCGAGCGCAGTTCGGCAGGTGCCACCAGCGTGCAAACCGTGCTGCAAGGTCTCGAGATCAACATGAACAACGATCTCGGCGCGGGCCGGGACGTCTGAAACTGTGTCAATGGCACCATTAACCAAAGCGATGAGGGCCTTGGCTTGACGATGATCGTTCGGTTCGATCCACGGCATCACTTCAACCGGAACTTCTTTGTCTCCCGAATGGAACAAGGCTTCAACGAAACGGCCGATCTTTGATTTCAAGATAGATGCGCTAATCGGATCGAACTTTCCGCTCACCGACAAACAACCATCAGCCTCCGTGCGCATCTTGAAGAACGTCTCGCGCTTTTGACGCTCGAACGTGGAGAGACCATCATCGGCAACGACGGACTTCGCAGTCTCTTTCACTAACTGATCAAACTGCGACGCGGTCATTGTGGTGGACGCTTCAACAAGCTCGGGCAGATGCGTGAGGAATGCTTCGCGTTCAGCGCCAGCGATCTTCAAGCCACGACCTAATGCGTCAACATGCGCAGCGGTCGTGTCGCCAGCAGCCAATACCGCACCCATCTCGGGAGCCGCCTCAGTAACAAGGCCACGTGAAACAACTTCTCGAGCTTCACGCGACGTGAGGCCACCATGAGCAACAAGTTCACGTTCGGGGATCACAAACGTTGGAGCAACTGGGTCGTGCATCAACGAAATCATGCGAGCGTTCGCTTCAAGCATCTGCGCATCCAGCTTGGCTTGACGCACTCGAATGTCGGCCATGAAAGCGCGTAGTTCAGCGATATTCATTTCGCTGATCGCGACAGCTTTGTGACCTAATGCTGGTCCACTCCACTCGAACAGAAACTTCAAAATAACCCTAATTTCATTGATGATTCGTAACATTTATTGCTACGAACGTATGTTCAAAAGATACAGGAAGGGTGTTGCAAAGTCAACGCAGTGAGCAACAAATTTTGAGAATTTAGTGAACCAAAAGTGAATAGAGATATCAATCATTTTGTTTGGCAATACACATTGGCTTTTAACTAATCTCTGATTCCGGATGCAGTAATTCAAATAGTTCAGAGCACAACCACGGAGTCGCGCGAGGTTCAATCTCTGGTCGCCTTTATTTGTTCTAGTCCCCACCTCGCACCGGCACCACACAAACTCGCGGGTACCGCAGACAACATGAAACCGAAATAGTTGCGAGCGCTGCCCTGCGACCCGGTCCCGAAAATCCAATCAACGGCCGAAGTGGAGAACCATCGAGTCGGGATGAACCCGTTAAAAACTTCGCTCGCAGCAAATAGAGCAGCAGCAAGTCCAAACAACAAACACAATGGTGCGCAAACAACGACCGCACAAACACCAAGAAACTTGGATCCAACCGATGGACCCAGAGATCTATCTATTACTTCTGATCCTCTTGAAACTTACGCAGGCTCGCCATGCCGAACAATGTCGCACCGCCAAAAACAATGAAAAAGATGACGGCACCAAATGTGAAAAGTAATCCTTCAGACATCATTCACCTTTTCTTCCGGCCAAAATGAAGGCCCCCAACGCAAGGATCGACGGGACCCATACTCCGACATAAATGCCGTTCAACTTGTCGCTTTGATCATCGCCCGCAAAGTACAACGAGATACTAAGCGCCAGACTTAAGGCCGCTGCCAACAAGACACTGATTTGCAAAATGAGTTTTGGCTTCATGTTTTGACCCTAGTTCAGAAAACGCAAAAGGGTCGGGTTTATCGGAATATCCGATGAACCCGACCCTTCGGCAACTATCAGTGGTTGTCGCCCGAACGTGCCTTAGCAATGTTCAAGATCATCAAACCAAACAAGGCCTTCGCCGTAATGTCGGCCACGGTGTATGCGAGTTGACGTGCAGTCTCGGCGCCTTCGTTGCCAGCATCAAAGATCACTGGGAACAAGTAGCCAATTGGGTAAACCAACCAAGTCACCAACAGAATTGTTGTTGCCTTCTTGATTGATGAAGCAACCGCACCAGTCTCTCGACTACCTGCAGCCTTCAATTCACCTGAAAGCGTGTACAAGATGTACAGGAACGGCAACATTGAAAGGATCCAGAAGGTCCACTTGGTGCCATCGCTGGTTGAAGTTTCGCCTGGGTAACCAAGTCCAATCATGAGGACGGTTGCCGGGACGAGAGTCGTCATGAGCTTCTTACGACGGTCTGCGGTGACTCCGAGCACGATGAGCAACTCAATGACCAACAGCGGAACTGTGATCAACCAGTCGGCGTAACGATAACCCTCGTTCACCATACCTTCGGCCCAGCCGCTCCACATGCGGTAGTAGTGGTAACCAGCGATACCGACGACAACCGCCGAAACGGCAACGCCTGATTGGAACTGCTTCGCAACACTCTTAATTTGCGTCAAGAAGTACACGAATGCACCAAGCATGACGGCGGTACCGAAGGACAATGCGTTATATACGAGCTGATCTAAGTTTTCATTTACAAAAACCATAAATTCTCCCTTTTTGAATGGAGTCGGCGACTCCTTTGCGCACAGTAACAATTCTCGATCCAAAAGTCATTTTAAGCGCCGTAAAAGTTTGAGGAGTTTTAAACAACCATTTCATCGATCACTTAGGGATTTCGACGCTTGTTCCAAAGCATGAAACAAGAGATTGCTCCAACTACTGCGCCGATGGTCCCAATGATGATTCCGATCTGCGGCTCAACGGTGATTTGAATTATCTCGTTTGAGTCTTCTTCTGAAAGTGATGTCAAGTTAGCGAAGTCGTAGATGTAGACAATTGCCGCAATGGCCATGCTCAGAACTGCAAAGCCCAATTGGACTTGGCCAGTTTTCTTTTGAGCCAAAGCGCGCCTCGAACTGTAAATCAGAAATAGTGCAATTGACGACAAAATCGCAGTGATAATCCCATCGCCATCGGTCCCATTAATCGTGACAATGAAGACTCTGGCCCACGGTAGGAATGAGCCCACCAACGCAACAAGAGCCGAAATAATCGCCACCCTTTCAATTGAGGTCCCTGCATCGGTGACTGCCGCTCCGGTGTTTACAAAACCACTCGGTGGTGGGGGCGGAATGAGAGGCATGTCATTTTGAGTATTCGCCTCGAATCTCTGTTCGTCAGTCATGCGTGAACAATATGAAGAATTTGGTTCTCGTGACGAGATTCTTTATACGGTTAACGATTCTTTGCAAAAACTTTCAAGAAAAGTGCAAGATTCCCGCCGGGCATTTCTCTAGTTACGTGTCGAAGCAAAACCGCCTCGGCCTCAACAAAAAGGAATCCGCCATGAAAATTCTGAAGAAAATCACACTCGGGATGATCGCTACCGCAGCCCTGGCCTTGCCCATGGGGGCTAACAATGCCCAAGCCGCAGGTGCCGAGCAGTCCACTCCCCTCGCTGGGCAGCTTGTGGATGTCAGCACCGGACGCCCGATTTCTCAGGTCACTGTCACAATCACGTCCGACATGACTCGTTACTTCCTTGGTCATGACGTCACCGTTGTTACAGATGCAAATGGCCGCTTTTCAGTGGACGCACCTTCCTTTGACCGCGGATTTTCGGTCTCAATCGGCAAAGGCTCATGGTGCGCAGGCAAGGTTCAGTTGGGACAGCCAAATCTCAATGGACTCGCTCCCCGACTTGTGAACTACCGCGGATTCATCTCGGCAACCGGTTCAAAATTTGCTCCACAGAATCTTGGAGCAATCGCAGTGCGACCCATCAGGATCGGTTGCTGACTTGCACTGAGCAGCCCCAACCGGATTCGAACCCGTGCCGCAGCCTCGTCAACGTTTCACGAACTCATCCAACTTCGATAAGTCGTCACTGTCATCGGCGTCTCCCACAACATGAACCTACTCACGAGGTCGGGACAAGGATGGTGAGTTCCATGTCAGTTACCACATGTATCGCGTGAGAAGGCTGGCGTTTGCAAGTAGCGACCAAGGAACAAGCACGAGAACAAGCACAATATAAGTCAACGTCACGGGTGTCGACTTTCGCTTGGCGGTCCCAAGCACTGTGGCCGACATTGCCAGACCGGTCGCTAGTAGTGGATAAAAGTCTCCCAAGTACCGTGACGTCATCGCAAAAGTAGAACCCGCCATCAGACCAATAGTTGCTACCGCGGCAAGGACCGCTAGTTCTTTGGTTTTCCTGCGACGGACCGCTGCAAATGAAGCAATCCCCGCAGCCAACACGGGAATGGGCATGGTGTCTGTGAGGCTCGTCGTTCTTTCCACATACATATCGCCAGTTTTCAGCGGCCAAAGATACGTTGGGCTATCCGGCCCGATGCAAAAGTTATTGAATCGAAAGCGAACGTTTGGCCAATCCTTGTAGAGACGGACAGCGTCAGGGCGAAAGTATGCAAACAGATTTGTTGGCAGAAATTTCGGATGATTTTCAATTAGGTGATTGCAGGGACCAGTTGGTTCAACTTCCTCTCCGGTTGGGTTTCGGTATTTATCAGCTGGTGGTGAAGGTTGGCCGAACTTCAAGAAGAGGACACCGAAACAAAACAGTGCCGGCAAAACAATGAGGCCTACAGCCCCAACTGCAACGTTGGAACGAAGGCCCACATGCTGACGATGCGCGATAAGAACCGCAATACCAAGGACGACTCCGACAAGAAGGGTTGTGGGTCGAGCACTTGCCGCGAAGATACAAAAAACAACGGCGAGCGCTAGAAAACGCGCGTTATTACTATGTAGCCAGCGCCAATAACAATTGACGGCCAGCATCACTCCCGCGATCGACCAAACGATTGCCTCCTGGTATAGCCAAGGGTCAGCGAGGAGAATCAATACGCTGCCTGGACCAAGTGTTAATGCTGCTACACACATGAATACCGCACCACGAACTTGTTGCGCCATCGGTCTCGCGAACTGTCGGCATAAGTCAAGTGATGCACCAAATGCCAAACCTGCAGCAAGCGGAATCATGAATATATCGAAGCTCTGGGTGGTCGGCCCAATCACCAGCAAAATAGGTATACGAAGAAGACTCGGCGTCAACCCGAAGTACCCATAGCATTTACCAGCGTTGTACCAGCACTCAGAAACAGTATCCATTGACTTCGGGTCAACCCACAGCCGTCCACGAATTAAAGCATCCGCCTGAGCTGTAAAAAAGGAATCCGATCGTATATACGCCGAGAACGATAGATCAAATGTCCACCGCGTACACCATCCATACACGCAGACAACCATGACACCAACGCACACAGCAATAAAGCGATTTCTAAAAAAGAATGCGATTGATTTCTCCGTCAATACGAACACGGTCTGACACTACTTCATTATTGATTTTGCAAAGTCAGACTTGAAGGGAAGAGGTATGAAAAAAAACTTTTGTGGATTCCAGAGAAAAACTCTTTGGGTCTACTAGCACCCTTTGATTTATTCAACCGGTTTATCTGCATTTGCTATTAGTTGCAGACCAAATGGAATGAAGTTCGGATTGACTCGCAATAGAAGAGAGAATACAAGCATCACGAATCGGGCTACCTTCGATTGATCAAGTGATGAATCGACAACGGCAGACACGAGTTTTCGCCCCCTCAGGAGAACAACGAGGCGATACAGGTCAAAGAATGGGAAACCAACTCTTCGCACTCGTACGTTGACAAGACCAACGGAATCCAGAATTGACGTTAGGTCGTGCTTGTTGAAGTGCCTTCGATGGCCGATTGATATGTCAAAGGCCGTTCGTGGTCCACTCGGTACAGTGATGACGCACCTGCCTCCTGGTAGCAGGTGTGTAATGGCAGATCTTAGGAACTTGACAGGGTCATCCACATGCTCGAGAACTTCAACGCAGGTCAAACATTCAAAATTGCGAGCAATTTGGGAGGTTCCTTCTGAAAGCAGATCAAATTGGTGAATATCTGCTTGCGGAACCTTTTTCATCGCTGTTTCCACACCAATTGCACTTTGTTCTATGCCTGCGAGCAATCGAGGATCAAAGTGGCGCGACAATCGTTCGAGTAAGTCACCCTGCCCACATCCGACGTCAATGATTCCATGAGGTTTAGCTCGTATGGCTTCACGTACAACGATCCGATGGCGAAAGGCCTGGGATGGTAGTGCGTTGGTAACGGGCTCAAGACTTCGCCAATGAAAATCCCAGTTATCTGAGTCCATGGTTACTTGACCCTAGCCGTGAAAGGCTCAATGAGATTAATTGATTGAGAACTCGCAAGAACTACCTCGACTGAACTTCAATTACTTGTTCGCGCTTTGTTTCCCGAGTGAAAATACCGAAAGCAACGCTGCTCCCATTGCGGTTTGTGCCGCAATGACCATCATTCCGACTGAGGGAACAACTAGGCGCAAACTTGGCAATGGGTCAAGCGGACCCCAATCACTGTTACGCCAGTGGCCAGTCGCGTAGATAAGGCCAGCGAGGCCAACGAGGAATATTCCAACTGACAAAACAAGTAGTCGCTCTAGCGAAAATGACTTCTGGATTCGCCGAATGCGAAGGTCTGTTGGGAGTAGTCCCTCTCTCATTGCAAACGCCTTAGACAAGACCGCGAACCAGGTGGACTGACATCCAATGATTGTCGCTCCAACACTGACGAGCAGGGTATTGATATCCAAAACAATTGAACCAAGAGTCAAGGTCCCGATGGATAAACGAGCAGACATGGCCAAGCCAACTACGAATAAGAGCAAACCTGGATAGAGAAAGAGCCAACGCGGGCTATACAAAAAGAGGAAGCGGAGATGACGCCACCCATCTGGCCACGTACGCAGGTGTGGTTTCCTACTTCGACCGTCAGGGTGCAAGATGGTTGGAACTTCCTCAACGCGCAAACCCAATAGGGTCGCTTTGACGACCATCTCACTTGCAAATTCCATCCCGGTCGAGATCAGGTTCAAGTCTTGAATGGAACTTTTCCGAAAACCTCTTAAGCCACAATGGAAATCTCTAACGTTTGACTTAAAAAGAATCCTCCCAAGCGCACTCAATATAGGGTTGCCCAGATAACGGTGCAAAGGTGGCATTGCGCCGGGCTTTATCCCTCCAGCAAATCGATTCCCCATGACGAGGTCTGCGTCGCCCCGTAAACGTTTCACGAACTCATCCAACTTTGAAAAGTCATAACTGTCATCGGCGTCCCCCATAATGACGTATGTCCCGCGTGCCTGATCAATACCGTTGATCAAAGCCGATCCGTAACCTTTTGCCAGGGTATTAACGACACGGGCGCCTGCTCGTTCGGCGATTTCAATTGAGCCGTCCGTACTGCCGTTATCTGATATCAAAACTTCACCATCAATTGAATTGTCAAGAATGTACTTGACGGCTTTGGAGACGCAAACTTCTATCGTCTCTGCCTCATTCAGACATGGCATCAAGATGGTCAGTTCCATTTCAGTGACCACATGTCTGCAGGGGACCTTGGGATTTTTGATGAGCAAAGTCTGGTGTCTTGATCATCATTACTAGGACCACCTATATCGGGTGAGAAGGCTGGCGTTTGCAAGTAGCGACCAAAGTACAAGCACGAGCACAATATAAGTCAACGTAACAAGTGTCGACTTTCGCTTAGCGGAACCAAGCACAGTCGCCGACATTGCCAGACCGATAGCCAGTAGTGGATAGAAGTCTCCCAAGTACCGTGATGTCATCCCAAAAAGAGTGCTCGTGATTAGGCCAATAGTTGCTACCGCGGCAAGAACTACTAATTCCTTGGTTTTCCTACGACGGACTGCCGCATATGAAGCAATCCCCGCAGCCAACACAGGGATTGGCATGGTGTCTGGGAGGCTCGTGGTTCTTTCCACATACATATCGCCAACTTTCAGCGGCCAAAGATACGTCGGGTGATTCGGTCCGTCGCACCAGTTGAATCTGAAGCGAACGTTTGGCCAATCCTTGTAGAGACGGACAGCATCCGGGCGAAAGTATGCCAACAGATTAGTTGGCAGAAACTTTGGATGATTTTCAAATCCGTGATCACAGGGAGCAGTTCGTTGAACTTCCTCTCCAGTTGGGTTATTCCATGCTAGGGGTGGTGGTGAAAGCTGATCAAACTTCAAGAAGAGGACACCGAAAGAAAACAGCACCGGCAAAACGATGAGGCCTACAGTCGCAACTGTAACGTTGGAACGCAAGCTCACATGCCGACGATGCGCGATGAGAACCGCAACACCAAGGACGACTCCGACAAGAACAGTTGTGGGTCGAGCACCTGCCGCGAAGATACAGAAAACAACAGTAAGCGCTAGAAAACGCGTGCTACTACTGTGTAGCCAACGCCAATAAAAATTGACGGCCAGCATCACTCCCGCGATCGACCAAACGATTGCCTCTTGATAAAGAAAAGGGTCAGCGAGAAGAATCAGTACGCTACCCGGACCGAGCGTAAATGCTGCAACACACATGAACACAGCACCGCGAACTTGTCGCGCCATCGGTCTCGCGAACTGTCGGCATAAGTCAAGCGATGCACCAAATGCCAAACCTGCAGCAAGTGGAATCATGAATATCGTGAAACTCTGGGTGGTCGGCCCAATCACGAGCAAAATAGGGACACGAAGAAGGCTTGGTGTCAAACCGAAGTACCCGTAACATTTACCTGCGATGTACACACACTCTTTAAGGGGCCCCATTGACTTCGGGTCGACCCAGAGACGTCCACGAATTAAAGCATCTGCTTGAGCTGTAAAAAAGGAATCTGACCGTATTGTCCCTGTGAACGATGGATCAAACGTCCACCGCGTACACCATCCATACACGCAGACGACCATGACACCAACGCACACAGCAATAAAACGATTTCTAAAAAAGAATGCGATTGATTTTTCTGTCAATACGAACACGTTTTGACACTACTTCATTATTGATTCGGCAAAGTCAGACTTAAAGGGAAGAGGTGCGAGAAAAGAGCATTTCATTGTTTAATCCACATTGGAATCTCGTCCAGTGCTCGAGATGCCAACCCTCTTTCTCAATGAGATCCTTTGCAGTATGTGGATCCAAGCCATGGTGATCATCAATGGATACACCAGAAAGAAGTTTCAGGGCCATTCCCAGATGGACGATGTGGTCAACCATTGGATGAGGGATTGTCAGCAGGACTCGGCCATTTGGCTCAATGAGTTCTGCAAGCCTTCGAGCGAATTCACTTATCTGGGTTTCCTGAAGATGCTCAACGACTGCAAGAGCGGTAACGAGATTGACTCGGGGCAGATTCTCGCGAGTCAATAGTTCAAGCCCACCCAACTGAAATTGAAAGTTCTCCCCCATTCCCTCCCAGTTGTCTACGGAACAAGGCTCGTGGTCGATCCCGATACCGCCGTCCATGAGATGTCCCAGCAACTGAAACAAACGACCATCATTGCATCCAAAGTCCAAGACAACATCTCCGGCACGAATGTGGCGGCGAACGCGACGAATTCGCTGGCTCTGCAAAACACGATCAAGAAACTTCAAGTTTTTCCCCGTCGTAAATAGGGCCTGTGCCCATCCTCGGAAATCTTCCAAAGGAATTTCAATCACTGTACAGAAAAACCCAGGTCCATTAAACAATCGCCGTTCTCTCTGCATCACTCGGTACTCATCATCGAGCATGTCGGTGTCCAACACTGAGCAGCCCCAACGGGATTCGAACCCGTGCCGCCACCTTGAGAGGGTGGTGTCCTAGGCCACTAGACGATGGGGCCAAGTAGCGGGTCAAACCCTATCAACGACCGCTCGTATTTTCCCCCGAGGCCTCGTCGATTCGGCGCTTACGGAAAGCCACGACACCCCCAACAGCTGCGGCTGCCACAACTACCCCTACGACCAATTTGGACTTGTCTCCGCCCGAGCCAGAATCTTCGTCACTGACCGGTTCGGCATCTTCAGTTGTGGGAGCGGCAGCCACCAAGGTGTCAACTGGCGAGGCGATCGTTGCAGTTGGTGCTTCGGTTTCAGGTGGCGTTGATGTATCAGTCGTCATCATCACTCCACGGAACGGTCCCGTAATTTCAAAGGTCATTCCTGCTTGAGGACCTTCGGGAACGGCAACTGCTCCAGCAACAATCTCGCTTGGCGTCTTGACGCTCGGTCCACGTTGTGATGAGAAATACAAACGATCACGCGAAGGGTTAAACACCGGTCCGGTCATTTCTGAATCAGCATGACCTTCGCCAACAACGCGAACGAACGGAGCAACAGCACCTTCTGGTGTGATGATGACTAATTCCATGTTGCCACCATCTTCGGCAACGAACAGATCTCCTGAACCAGCATCAACTGTGATGTTGTCAACGTGCGACAGCACCGCTCCTTCAACGCCTAATCCATCGGGATCGCCCTTCCACAAAAGTGTGTACTTCTGCTCAGCGATATCGATTCCGTGAACTGAATGATCACCCTTTGATGTGAAGTACACCCAACCTTGGTGATACCAGCAGCCTTCGTTGCCGGGGAAAATTGTTGCACCAGCAACTTGTTCGCGCGTCGGAACTGTTGCGCCCGATGGATCGGTCAACGCGCCCCATGAAACGCTTCCGTCAGCCGCGACGATGCAAGCCTCCAACTTTCCAGCCGAAAGATCTGGGTAAGCAGTTGGCGTGTAACGGTAGAACACGCCCGTTGGATTGTCTTCGGTGAGATACACCTGTTGATTATCTGGATCAACTGCTGCAGCCTCGTGAGCCCAACGTCCCATTGCTTCATGAGCAACCGCTGGTTTGGCTCCGGTCGGGTCGCATTCCCAAATTCGCCCTAGTCCTGCGAAGTTTTCTTCACCACTTAACCAAGTGCCCCACGGCGTTGGTCCACCCGCGCAATTTGAATTGCTGCCTTCGAGAATTCGATAGGCGTCAACGATGTTTCCATCAGCATCAAAGTGAATAGCCGAAACACTTCCCGAATCGGGTGCCATGAAATCAAACACTTCGCTATTACATGTGTAGTACCAACCACCATTGCCGTCGTCAAATGTGCCGGCGCCATCGGGGAACATATGCCACGCGTGATCAGTCTCACCAACTAATTCACCGGACACCGCGATGACACGCGATGTAAATCCGGCCGGCAATAAGAGACCATTTTCGTCAGGAGTGTCAGACAGTGGTCCATACGGACTTTCGCCCGCAGTCGCAGAACCTTCTGCCGAACGTGCTGAAGCCGGCCGAGCAAACATTGCCGTTGGCAACATCACTCCCGCTCCTGTTGAAACAACACCAGCTCTCAAGAAATGTCGACGGTCCATGGTTCTCCCTCGTTTGCAACTACTGCTACGAGGCCAACCGTACTTCAGAAAACAATGGCTGGGGAGCAAGGAATCGAACCCTGAATAACAGAACCAGAATCTGCTGTGTTGCCAGTTACACCACTCCCCAATGAACCCGAAGGCTCATAAGAACCCCAATGCTACGGGCGCAATTGCGTGGCCAAAACCTGAAAACCGTCACCTAGTAAAGATTCAACCAGTAACGATTTAACCCAGTAAAGATTCGACTCGGTCAAAACCAAGAATTCGGCCGAGCCCAACGCCCGCGGTTTCTTCGAGATGTCGTTTGAAGTTGCTCCAGCCTTGAACTGGACTCGTCGTGGTTGATGACGTGTAGGCCCGAAAGCCCAACTCTTCGGCCATTAAACGAATACGCAGGCTGTGATACGGATCGCTCACTAACACGACGGCACCGATGGCCCGATCACGCGCCAATTCAGCGACATTCTGTAATGACTCCCACGATGAGCCACCAGTATCCTCGCCGATAATCACGCTTTCGGGGACCCCATTTTTCACAAGGTAATTAGTTGACGATTCAGCCTCGGTGAAACGATCACCAGGCTGATTGCCACCTGTCACGATGATCGTCGGCGCAACACCTTCATTCCAAAGTTCAATTACATGGTCGAGTCGAGCTTGCAACTGAGGCGATGGACGTCCGTCGTATTGTGCAGCACCCATCACCACAATCGCATCAACTTGTCCGCTGTGGTGACTACGCCCCGTTGACCACACTTGAAAGAGCGAGATCGCAAAGTACGCAACAATCAGCGACAGAAAAACTGCAACACAACCGAAAGCTCGTCGCCATCCGCCGCGTCGCCACCACTTCGGTGCTTTGAAAACACGACGTTGCAGGGTTGCGACAACAGTTCCTCCGACAGGAGTCTCATCGCGAGACATGTTCGGAGATTCGGTGCTCTCAGAACTCAATTCGGTCATGCCGACGCGAGTCGCTCCGCAGCCGCACGCAAGCGCTTCATCACTTGCTCTTCACCCATCAACTCGAGTGCCTCAAACAGTGGCGGCCCAATAGTGCGACCAGTAACTGCAACACGAATTGGTGCTTGTGCCTTGCCCAGTTTCAAACCGCGAGCAGCACCAGTCGCTTCAATGCACAACTTCAACGAATCGTGGTTCCAGTCAAGCCCAGTTGACAATGCAGCAATCGCGTCGTTCAACACTTCAACACCGTCGGGCGAACCAAAAGTTTTCTTCCAAGAATCTTCGTCGATGAGTGGTTCATCTAAGAACAAGAAGTCAACCAACATTGGTAATTCGGTCATTAAAACCAAGCGCGTTTGGGCCAATGGAGCCATCGCCCGAAACTTTGCTTCATCAAATTGAGCTGGTGTCCACGGAATGTTTTCACCAACCAAGAATGGTTGTGCCGCTGCAAAGAATTCATCATTTGACATTGCTCGGATGTATTCACCATTGAACGCTGCCAACTTCTTCAAGTCGAAAAATGCCGGCGAGTGATTCACATCTTCTAAACGGAAGTCACGTTCAATCGTTGACCACGGAACAATCTCGGTTTCACCTTGTGGCGCCCAACCAAGTGTCATCAAATAGTTGATCATGGCTTCAGGCAAGTAGCCCTCATCGCGAAACTGCTCAAGAGCAACCTTGTCACGACGCTTGGACAGTTTCTTGCGCTGTTCGTTGACGAGCACCGGAACGTGAGCCCACACCGGCGGTGTTTGACCAAGCGCATCCCAAATCATTTGCTGTTTTGGCGTGTTGGGCAAATGCTCTTCGGCCCGAACTACGTGGCTGACGCGCATCGTGATGTCATCGACCACATTGGCCAACAAGAACATCGGCGAACCATTTCCGCGCAGCAACACAAAATCTTCAATGGTCTCGTTCGCAAACTCAACGCGACCGCGCACTAAGTCGTTAACAATTGTTTGACCTTCAGGCACGCGAAAACGCAATACTCGTCCGGGGCCTGCTTCAAGCCCACGATCGCGCGAGTAGCCGTCGTAACCCTGCTTGCCATTGGTCTTTGAACGTTCTTGAATCTGTTCGCTGGTGAGGTCGCAGTAGTACGCCTTTCCTTCGGCGAACAGACGTTGAGCGGCTTCAATGTGCGCCTCGGCGTACTGGCTCTGAAAATAGGGACCTTCGAACGTGGGGTCATCTTGGCGAACCCCAATCCAAGCCAGAGCATCAATAATTCCCTGAGTCCATTCGGGCTGATTGCGGGCCTCATCAGTGTCTTCGATACGCAACACGAATGTCCCGCCGAGGCGCTTAGCCAAGGCCCAGTTGTACAGCGCTGTGCGAGCACCACCCACATGAAAAAAGCCGGTTGGTGAAGGTGCAAAACGGAAGCGTGGGGCAGATGACATGACCCTGTCACGCTATCTCGCAGGGGTCGGGGTCATATGGGCACAAGTTCTCTGGTCTGGGCCCTCACGCTCTAGCAAGCCCCAACCTTCAAGCACAGGTAGCGTTGCCCGCATGTCTCAACGCAATGTTCTCGGTGGCGAACTCGCTTCATGTTCTTTCGACCCCTTGACCGGTTACTACCGCACCGGATGTTGCGAATCGCGCGGCGACGACCCTGGCGTCCACGTTGTCTGCGTGCGGGTCACCAGCGATTTCTTGGCATTCAGCCAAGGCCAAGGCAACGACCTCAGCACACCCATGCCGCAATACGGATTTCCTGGTCTCAACGATGGCGACCAATGGTGCCTATGTGCCTCACGTTGGCAAGAGGCCTTTGAAGCTGGCGTCGCCCCCAAAGTTGTTCTTGAGGCGACGCACATGTTGGCTCTCGAGTTTTGTAATTTGGCCGACCTGAAAGCCCACGCCATCTCGGCGTAGGCCCCGCCCGAACTCGTACTCACTCACAGATGTAAAAGTTAGAAGTAATCCCAATATTTATGATTGTTGCCTATACTTTTCCGCATGGTGCAAACCCGTCGACGTGCCGACGCCGCTCGCAATGATGATTTACTCCTTGACGCAGCCCTTGAGTTGCTCCGCGAAAAGGGCCCCGACCGTATCGCTGCGCTCGACCTCGCTCGTCTCGCCAAATTGACGACCGGAGCGGTGTACGCCCGTTACGAGAATAACGAAGAAATCTTGGTTGGTCTCTGGCAACACCGCATCAGTGGTCCAATGCGCGCGTTTTTTGAAGCATCCTTACCGGCAATGAACCCAGGCCCGCGTCGTGCTGAGGCTCAGGCAATCATGGCCAAAACGATCAGTAATCCCCATGGTCCTTTGCGACCCGGCATTGCGTTGTTGATCGCCTCATCTCGCATTCCGGAACTACAAGAAATCATCGTGCCCGAAATACAAGGGTGGTTACGAGACATGGGCATCTCTGATGATCGCTCTGACGTTACATCTCTTCAAAAACTTGGCATCATCGGTTTCGTTCTTGGTTGCTTGTACTTCGCCGCAGCCGACATGTTTGACTTTGCCGACTGGGAATCCATCAAACCTCTCGCCCACTTTGTTTTGGCTAACCCATCAATTGATGGTTTGGGCAAGATCGAAACTCGCCAACCCAACACAGTCACCGTGCGTTCTGACAACGAAACTCGCGATGCACTCGTCACTGGAGCCGCTCGTGTGATTGCTCGAGGTGGCATTGAACGTGCCACAACACAACGAATCTCCCGGGCATCTGGATTACCACCAAGCGCCCTCTTTAATGAATACCGAACTCGTCAAGTTCTCTTCAATGATGTGGCCGAGAAATTACTCCGCGCCATTTACCGTCAGTCCCGTGCCGAAGATGGTCAAGGACTTGTCGAAGTTCAACCCCAACATTCAGTTTCAACGCCAACCGACTACGACGATCCCCGCTTGGTGGCCCATCGACATCAAGTTGCCCATACTGCCGCCGCTCATCAGCAAGCATTGATTGCACCTGAAGGACTTGAGCAGAGACGTATTCGACTCGAATTTCACTTGGCAGCAATCACTGACCCTGATATTCACAAGGCGCTGGCAAATGCCGATGCCGCCGCCACGCAATTCACGTCCGATCAAATGAATGCTGCATTCGGAATTCCAACCGAGTTTGCCGAGCCACTCATGCGAATGTCTCGACTCTTCATGCAGGGCAACATGCTTCTCGAAGAGATCTCGCACTTTTTACACGGTCGCGATATGCGCTATATCTACAAGCCTCTTGGAGAAGCAATTTCTCTGAGGGTTATCAATGCCGACTTAACACCGTCAAATAGCTGAGATCAAATCGCTGACATTAACAATGCAGAATCGCCAGTAATTGCTGGCAAAAGTCCGTCAACTGGTGGCATCAACTGTTCGCAGAAGAAACGTGCGGAAGCGATTCGCTCAGCCACACAATCTGCTCCTACTTCGCTTTCCGCTTCTTGTGCAATCACCGCAGAGTCAGCCAATAAGAAGCCGGCAGTCAAAGTACTAATCAATCGCATGTACGGAGTTGCACCCGACAATGAATCAAGTGGGTTGCCTGAATGTTCAGCTAGCCAAGTAGTTGCGGCACGTGTCGCGGCCAAAGTCTTGCGCAATGCTTCACTCGCTGCTTTCAGATCGGCATGCGTGTCTAACTTACGGCATAAGGTTTCGACTGAATCAAGATGGCGCTTCACAACTTCGCCGCCACGCAATCCAAGTTTGCGACCGACCAAGTCGATGGCCTGAATACCGTTAGTTCCTTCGTAAATCGTGGTGATGCGCGCATCGCGATAATGCTGAGCGACACCAGTCTCTTCGACGAATCCCATGCCACCGTGAATTTGCACAGCGATACCAGTGAGTTCAACGCCCATGTCGGTGCCCCAACCCTTGGACATTGGTGTCAACAACGCCGCCAAGTCAGATGCAGATTCGCGTTCAACTGCATCGGGGTGATGTTTCGCAACATCAAGGCATGCAGCGTTCCAATAGGTCATGCGACGCAATGCTTCAAGTGTTGTCTTCATAGTGAGCAACATGCGCTTCACATCTGGATGATCAATGATCGGTGAGCTTTCACCAGCCGGTGCACCTGGAGCGCGTCCTTGACGGCGATCTTTGGCGTACTGCAATGACTGCTGATACGCGCGATCACCCAATGAAAGACCTTGCAAGCCAACAGATAAGCGCGCCTGATTCATCATCGTGAACATGTATTGCATGCCACGATTCTCTTCACCAATCAAATAGCCAACTGCGCCACCGTTGTCGCCATAGGTCAGAACACATGTGGGACTCGCATGAATACCCAGCTTGTGTTCAACCGAAACGCACTTGACATCGTTGTGCCGACCAAGCGAGCCGTCATTGTTCAACAAGTATTTCGGAACAATGAAACACGAAATTCCCTTTGTTCCTGGGGGTGCATCAGGGGTGCGGGCCAACACCAAGTGAATGATATTTTCGGCCATGTCGTGTTCGCCAAACGAGATGTAAATCTTGGTTCCGGTGATGTTGTAGGTCCCATCGACATTCTTGACTGCCTTGGTGCGCACTGCACCAACATCGCTACCCGCATCTGGCTCAGTGAGGTTCATCGTGCCCGACCATTCGCCAGTAATCATCTTGGGCAAATAGGTCATTCGTTGGTCTTCACTACCGTGATACATCAACGCATCAATCGCGCCTTGAGTCAACAACGGGCACATTGAAAATGCCATGTTGGCCGCAGTCATCATTTCTTGAATGGCAATTCCGATCATCCACGGAAATCCGCCACCGCCGTAACCACTTTCGAATGGCACTGCTCCCCAACCAGCATCAACATAGGCCTGATAGGCAGCCGGAAAACCAGGTGCCGTGGTAATTGTTGAGTCGGCGTTGAGCTTGACACCAAAGTTGTCACCCACCTTGTTGAGCGGCGCAACTTTATCTTCCATGAATCGCGCTGCCTCTTCAAGAAGGTCACGCACCATTGATGAATCAGCATCAATGAATCCGGGTAATTGTAAAATACGATCTAGACCGCACACGCGGTTGAGAACGAAGTCAATATCGGCGAGAGGTGCTCGGTAATCAGTCACAGACCTAACACTAGGTCGCGACGATCAGGCACCGGTGAGTGTGCGCCAATTAGCTGGGTAGGCAGAAGTCACTTGTGCGGGGGTCATACGTAATGTGGCTTCAGGAACCATGTCAACGATTGAACGACCTTCGGCATAGTGATGCACGTTGCCCACACCCTTAAACAGATCGGCTCGAGTTGTTACCAGATCGGTCGGTGGGTTGGCGTCAAAGAATCCCCACATCGTGAAAGCAATGGTGAGGTCATGAATGACGGGGGCACGGCCGTACAGCGAGGCGCGACGTAATGCGATATTCAGACATCCGCGAATGGCATCTGCAGTCACGAGTCCGCCAACAAGGTGCAGACGATTACTGAGACGATTAGCTAGCAACAACGCGTAACCCTGATCAGGTCCCTGGAAACCCAGATGCTCACCGACGGGCTGAAAGCCTTCAATGTCGGTTGGGCGATTGTTGACCCATGATTGGGGCGCCACATCGGGCGAACCGTAAACACGGACATCGTTCAGAACTGGGGTGGGAGCAAATTGTGGTGCAGACATCGCCTACTACCGTATTCGCTCAGACGCCCGAATGTAGGAGTCCGTAGATCAAAGATTCTTCTAAGGCCCGCCACGAAGCCTCGATGATGTTCGAACTGACTCCGATCGTGGTCCATGAACGCTCACCATCAGTGGCGTCGATCAGAACTCGGGTCACAGCGCCAGTCGCAGTGGCTCCGTCGAGGATGCGCACCTTGTAGTCGGTGAGATGGATGCGATCAACGTTGGGATACGCCTGCGACACTGCAGCACGAAGCGCTGTATCAATTGCATTGACCGGACCATTCCCTTCGGCGGTGTGCACGTGGCGAGTCGCCGTACCTTCGGGCCCGACCCACACCTTGACCGTTGCTTCGGTCGTGAATTCACCATTTGCGGTTTCATCGGTGATGACTCGCATCGACTCAACGCTGAAGAATGACTGCTTCCAGCCAGTTGCCTTGCGCATGAGCAATTCAAGCGATGCGTCGGCGGCTTCAAAGTGGTAACCCTCGTGCTCGAGACGCTTCAAGTCATCGATGACCTGATTGATCGCTGGACCATCAAGTTCGAGTCCAAGTTCTTCAGCCTTGATGTTGATCGTGGCCTTGCCAGCCATTTCGCTCACAACAAAGCGCGTACCGTTACCCACTAACGCGGGGTCAACATGTTCGTACGCATCTTTGGCACGCACGATTGCGCTCACGTGCAAACCAGCCTTGTGAGCGAATGCACCAGTGCCGACGTAGGGCGCTTGCGGATTCATTGGGCGATTCAAAACTTCGGCGACATGATTACTCACTGCTGTCAAACGATCAAGACGACCTTCTGGCAAACACTGGTAACCCAGTTTCAATTGCAAGTTCGGGATGACGGTCGTGAGGTTGGTGTTACCAGTGCGCTCACCCAGACCATTCAACGTTCCTTGCACATGACCAGCACCGCTCAACACAGCGGCCATTGAGTTGGCGACTGCACAACCGGTGTCATCATGGCAGTGAATGCCGATCGTGACATCGTTGCCCACATGGCTCTTCACTTGAGCAACGATCTGTTGCACTTCGTGAGGAAGGCTTCCACCATTGGTATCGCACAACACCAAGTGGCTTGCGCCTTTCATCACTGCTGCTTCAAGGGCGCGTAGTGCGAATTCTTCGTTGCGCTTAAAACCATCGAAGAAGTGCTCCATGTCAACCAACACGCGGCGACCATTGCCCTTGAGGTATTCGACTGAGTCGGCGATCATGGCGATGCCTTCATCCAGAGTTGTTTGCAAGGCGTTGATGACGTGATAGTCCCAGCTTTTTGCCACGATGCACACGGCACTGGTGTTGGCATCAATGAGGTGACGCAAGGTTGCATCGTCATCGACCTTGCCTTTGGGGCGTCGAGTTGAACCAAAAGCCACCAAGGTGCTGGTGGTGAACTTCAACTCTGTTGCCGCGCGAGCAAAGAACTCGATGTCTTTCGGGTTCGCTCCAGGCCAGCCACCTTCGATGTAATGCACGCCCAAGTAATCGAGCTGTTCGGCAATACGAAGCTTGTCTTCTACTGAGGCCGAGACGCCCTCGACCTGTAGGCCGTCGCGCAAGGTGGTATCGAATACTTCGATCATGCTTTTAGGCATGTTGTTAGTCATGTTGCTCATGGGTTTTCTCTCTGTGGTTGAGGTTCATTCCGAGAAACAGAAAAGCCGCCCGGTGGGCGGCTGACTGCGCACGAGAACGAACCCGTGCGCTAGCGAATAATGATGATTGCTGCAGTGTTACGGGAAGTAGTCACGGCGTTCATTGCTTCTCAGTCAACAGGATTCTGCGCCCAGTGTCAACGCCAAGGCGATATTTCTGAAGCTTCCGAGTTCATCGTGATTCTCGGTAAGGTTCGGGAATGGCCGAACCAAAGCGCGAACTCTCCCCCGGTATGCAGGAACAACTTGATCTTGGCTTCGTGTTCGGCGGACTCGCCACGTTTGGTCAGCGCCCTTTTTTGACTGAGCCATCACAACTTGATGACTGGCAACCTGATGTCGCCATCGTTGGTGCGCCCTACGACAACTCAACGACTAATCGTCCCGGCGCCCGCTTTGGCCCGCGCGCTATTCGCTCACAGGCTTACGAACCTGGCAGCTATCACATGGACTTGGGCATTGAGATTTTCGATTACCTCGAGGTCGTCGACTTTGGTGATGCGTATTGCCCTCACGGTCAGACCGATGTCAGCTTGGCCAATATCAAAGCCCGCGTCGGCGAAGTTGCCAGTCGCGGAATCATTCCGATCACACTTGGTGGCGACCACTCCATCACGTGGCCCGCGGCAACCGCCGTTGCTGAAGTCAAAGGATTCGGCAACGTCGGGATGGTGCACTTTGACGCACATGCAGACACTGCCGACATTCTTTATGGCAACTTGGCAAGTCACGGAACACCGATGCGGCGACTCATCGAGTCAGGAGCAATTCCGGGCAAGAACTTTGTGCAAGTTGGTTTGCGCGGCTACTGGCCGCCAAAAGAAATTTTCGACTGGATGCGCGAACAAGGAATGCGTTGGCACACCATGGACGAAATCTGGCAACGCGGATTTCAAACCGTGATGAAAGATGCAGTTGCCGAGGCTTTGGCTGCTGCCGACAGTTTGTACATTTCCATCGACGTCGACAGCCTTGACCCATCGTTTGCTCCTGGAACTGGAACTCCCGAACCAGGCGGAATCATGTCGGCAGATTTGTTACGCATGGTGCGCACGTTGTGTCTTGAACACAACGTGGTCGGCATCGACATTGTCGAAGTTTCTCCGGCGTACGACGTGAGCGATCTCACTGTCAATGTGGCACACCGCTTGGCGTTTGAGTGTCTGGCCGGCCTTGCAGCCCGCCAACGCAATCAACAATGACTTAGTTTTTCTGGTGGCGAAAACGTGCGGATTTCCGCACGTTTTCGCCACCAGATTCACCAAGGGTTATTTGGCGAGTTCGCACCAGTGGGCGTACTTGGCTTCTTGACCACGTACGACGCGCCCATACATCTGACCAATTGCAGTTGTTGCTGGGCCAGGTGCCGGAACTGAACGATCGTCGACCGATGCAACAGCACTGACTTCAGCAGCAGTACCGCACACAAAGATTTCGTCAGCGATGTACAGGTCGCTACGGGCAATGTTGTCAATGCGAATATCGATGCCAAGATCACGACCGATTTCCATCACTGAGTTCTGGGTGATTCCTTCAAGCGCACCAGCCGACAACGGCGGGGTCAAGATGATGCCGTTGCGTGAACAGAAAATGTTTTCGCCCGTGCATTCGGCGACAAGACCATTCGGAGCCAACATGATGGCTTCGTCGTAACCAGCACGCAATGCTTCAACCTTGGCCAACGATGAGTTGACATAGTTACCCACAGTCTTGGCTGCTGGCGGCATGGTGTTGTGATCGTGACGGGTCCACGAAGAAATCTTCATGCGGACACCCTTGGTTAACGCGTCGTCACCCAAGTAAGCGCCCCATGGCCAACAGGCAATGGCCACGTCAACCTTGCACGGCAATGTGTTGAGTCCCATTTCACCGTAGCCGTAGTACGCCAACGGACGCACATAGCACGACGGCAAACCAGTTGAGGCAACAGTGTCTTTGGTGGCTTGAACGAGTTCTTCAACGGTGTACGGAATTTCCATACCAAGAATGTGGGCACTGCGGAACAAACGCTCGATGTGCTCGGTGAGGCGGAAAATCGCGGTGCCCTTCGACGTTTCGTAGGCGCGGATTCCTTCGAAAACTCCGGTGCCGTAGTGCAAGGTGTGGGTGAGCACGTGTACTTGGGCTTTATCCCAATCGACCAATTCGCCGTTCATCCAAATTTTTGGGGTGGGGATCAATGTGGGCATTGCGGACTCCGTTCGAAAGTTCTGTTAGTGAGATTAGTTGGTAACGAGTTGGGCTTAGCCCTTAATTCGGGCTGCGATCGCCTCAGCGATCTCGACTGTGCTTCCGGTAACTGGGTCGGCGCAAGCTGCACGGATGCGATCGGCAGCCTGACTTTCACCCAAGAAATCGAGCATTAAAGCCGCTGACAAAATTGCTGCAGTCGGATTGGCTTTGCCGGTACCCACGATGTCAGGGGCCGAACCGTGCACGGGTTCAAACATGCTGGGGCCTGTACGGGCAGGGTTGAGGTTGGCCGAAGAAGCCAGACCAATACCGCCCGAGACTGCTCCACCGAGGTCGGTCAAAATGTCACCGAACAAGTTGTCGGTCACGATGACGTCATAACGATGTGGGTCTTGCACAAAGTAGATACATGCGGCGTCAACGTGGTTATACGCAGTTCCAACCTGCGGATACTCGGCCGCAACATCATTGAAGGCTCGCTCCCACAAGTTGCCAGCGAAAGTGAGCACGTTGGTTTTGTGCACCAATGTGACGTGCTTGCGCTCACGCTTATTCGCCAATTCGAATGCGTAACGAATGCAACGCTCAACACCCATACGTGTGTTGACACTTCCTTGCGTCGCGACTTCGTGAGGTGTTCCCTTACGCAACACACCACCTTCGCCGACGTAAGGACCTTCGGTGTTTTCGCGAATACAAATGAAATCGTGCGGCTTGGTGTGACCAGGCGCAGTGCCAATGAATGGACGCTGGTTGATATACAGATCAAGTTCGAAGCGCATCTTGAGCAACAAGCCACGCTCGATGACTCCGGGCGGAACATCGGGGGTTCCGACTGCTCCAAGAAGAATGGCGTCGAAGGCCCGCAACTGATTCAGTACATCATCCGACAAAATCTCGCCGTCTCGCAAGAAACGGGCTCCACCGAGGTCAAAGTCGGTGGTGTCAATGTTGACTCCGGCCGCTCGGACCACTTTGAGGGCCTGGATAGTGACTTCGGGACCAATTCCGTCTCCGCCGATCACGGCAATACGGTGCGCTGTTGTTGCTGCCATAAGTCCCACATCGTAGGGGCTACGGCGTCAACCCATACATTTCACGACCACTCTGGGCTTTGGGAAGCCCGATGTCCTGCGGTAACTCGCAAGTCTTGGCCCTGCCATCGCAAGGTTTGCCACCTGGCGTTACCCTATGATCATGGCCCAGGTACACCACCTCACCCAAACTGCTCTTGAGCGACTTCAAGCAGAATTTCACGACCTCACGACCCGAGGCCGCATTGAAGTTGCCGACAAGATCGAACGTGCCCGCGAGATGGGCGACCTCAAAGAAAATGGCGACTATCACGCCGCCAAAGATGAGCAAGGTCATATGGAAGGTCGCATTCGCCATCTTGAGTCGATTCTTGAAAATTACGAACTTGTCGAAACCGAAGACGGCGACGTAGTCGGACCCGGCAAGCTCGTCACTCTCTCGATTGATGGCGACGAACCCGAGACGTATTACCTCGGCTCTCGCGAAGAGAAGTTCGCTGGCGCTGCCACCATGACCCCCGAGTCTGCGCTCGGTCAAGCAATTCTCGGACGCCGTATTAACGAGACCGCCGAATACGAAACACCCAACGGTTCAAAGTTGAGCGTGACGATTATCAGCGTGGAGCTGCCCTGAGTTCAAAAACTTCCAGCAACGAAACTGGCATTCCCGCACTGCCTCCTGGACGAGATGTCGAATTACCGGGTCGTGGAACGACGTTCGTTCGCGAATTACCAGGCCCGCATCCTGATGTACCAGTGGTGTTGTTGCTCCATGGCTGGACTGCAACTGCCGATCTCAATTGGTTTGCGGTGTACGAAACACTCGGACAACACTTCCGAGTCATTTCGTTAGATCATCGCGGTCACGGTCGTGGTATTCGCACGCGCAAACCATTTCGTTTGGCTGATTGTGCCGACGATGCCGCCTGTTTATTAGCCGAACTCGGAATCAAGAAAGTCATCCCCGTTGGCTATTCAATGGGTGGACCGATTGCATTGTTGATGTGGCGTCGCCACCGCACCGTCGTTGATGGCTTGATGTTGTGTGCAACCGCCGGAAGTTTTGCTCACAGTCGCGGCGAACGCATGGGATTTTTGGGCCTGACCGGGATGGGCGCACTTGCCCGCCTCACTCCACCAATCGCACAAGAGTGGTTAACCGAGCGTCTCTTCTTGCGCCGCAAGGCATCGAAGTGGGGACCGTGGGCCATGAGTCAGATTGAGCTACACGATTGGCGCATGGTTCTTGAAGCAGGCCAAGCAATCGGCAATTTCTCAGCCCTCGAATGGTTACCAGAAATTGATGTTCCGACTTCTCACATCATCACATTGCGTGATCCAGTAATACCCGTGCACCGACAATTGAAGTTGTATTCCGAGATACCGCAAGCCAAAGCAGTACGCATCGATGGCCAACACGATGCGATTGTTGCGCTCGCACCCAGCATGGGTCAGATGATCGTCGATGGTGTCAACTCAATTTCTGAACGAAACAGCAGTGAACGTGCGCAGGTTTCACAATGAAGAATCGGACGCGTGCTGGCATCATTGCGCTCAGCGCACCAGCAATCCTCTATCTGATCAAGAAACGTGGCGGTGCCAAAAAGATCTCTGGTGCAATTCGTCGCGGGACTTTGGCTGCACGTAACGCCGAAATTGTGCGCTTAGGTGCCCGTGTCGGGGCAACTTATGCAACTGCATCGGCTCGCAAAGTTTTCTCATCAGCCGAGCGGCGCATTGAGATCGATCACGAAACCGAATTAAAGACGGCTGCACAAGTTTCAGAACGCCTGGGCAATATGAAAGGCGCGTTAATGAAGCTTGGCCAAATGGCCAGTTATCTTGACGATGGTTTGCCCGCGCCGATGCGCGCTGCATTGTCACAATTGCAAGCCAGTGCACCTCCTATGTCAAGTGACTTGGCAGCCGAAGTCATTGAACGCGAACTTGGTGCAAGCCCCGACAAGGTTTTCGTTGAATGGGATCCCGTACCCATCGCATCAGCATCAATTGGTCAAGTACATCGTGCGGTGATGATTGATCCGACAACTGGCAAAGAACGCGCCGTTGCAGTCAAGGTGCAATATCCCGGCGTTGATCAAGCCATTGATGCCGACCTACGTAACGCCGATTTTCTTGGTGCGTTACTGCAACAGGGATTCAGTGGACTCGACCCGAGCGACATGGTGCAAGAAGTTAAAGAACGTATTCGTGAAGAACTCGATTATTCACGTGAAGCCAAAAACCAACAACTCTTTGCTGATTACTACCGAGGTCATCCCTATATCAGCGTTCCTGAGGTCATGCCGACTATGAGCACCTCGCGAGTTCTCACTACTGAACTCGTGAACGGGATGTCGTTTGCTGAATTGATGCAACAAGATCAAGAGCAAAAGAACCTCACCGGCGAATGTCTCTTCCGATTTGTCTTTCGAAGTTTGTACGGAATGCATAAGTTCAACGGCGACCCTCATCCCGGTAACTACATCTTTCACGAAGATGGTCGCGTGACGTTTCTTGACTTCGGTCTTGTCAAACATTTCAGCGATAGTGAAATGAATACGTTCATTTCTATGGTCAAGTCAGCGGCCTATGAAAGTGATATTCCCACATTCCGTGCGGTCTTAGAAAACGCCGGAATGTTGCAACGTGATGCCCCTGTCGAAACCGCCGATGTCGGAACCTACTTCGGACGTTTTTACGAACCAGTTCGTAATGACGAAGAGATCACCTGGACTCCCGAGTATTCAAAAGGCATCGTCCGTCACACGTTTGATCGATCAAGCCCCATCGCGCAATACGCAACGGTTCCAAAACCATTTGTCTTCATTCAGCGCATCAACCTTGGTTTATACGCGATTCTCGGCGAACTGGGTGCGAGTGGCAATTACCGACGCATCTCACAAGAGATTTGGCCCTTTGCCAATGGTGCACCAAGTACCGAAATGGGCCGCCGTGAAGCGCAATGGTTGGCCCAACACGGCTAGCGTGTTGCAAATGTCATCTCGCACATCACGCGCCATAATTGCGCTCACACTTTCGTCCACTCTTCTCTTTGCTGCGTGCAGTGGTGATGATTCTTCATCGACAACCGATGCACCCTCTTCAACCGATCCAGCTGATTTGATTGGTGAACCCACAGTTTCGTTACCCACCGAAATCCCCACTGAATTAGTGATCACTGATATCACAGAAGGTGAAGGCGAAGCGGCCGTCGACGGTTCAACTGTCTACGTGTACTACGTCGGTGTATTGAGCGAAAATGGCAAGCGTTTCGATGGCAACTTTGGTGGCGATCCATACGCAGTCACGCTTGGTGTTGGTGCAGTGATCGAAGGCTGGGATATCGGCCTCATTGGCATCAAGGCAGGCGGACGACGTCAGTTAGATATCCCTGCAGAGCTTGCTTATAGCTCAGCAGGTTCAGGCGATGCCATCCCGCCCGATACCGCGATCTCATTCATCGTTCAAGCAGTCGCCATCGTGCCACCGATTGATCCATCCGATGCTCCCGACATCACCGTTGAAGGTGCAGCAAATGTTGATGCACTGGTGAGCGAAGATCTTGTTGTTGGTGATGGCGCCGAGGCGAAAACCGATTCAAATGTTCTTGTGCACATCATCGCTTATCGAGGCGATACCGGAGAAGAGCTCGTGAGCACTTGGGGCGACCCCAGCCCAGTTTCGTTGAACTTAACTGAAGGCGGCTCACTCCCGGGCTTGGTCAATGGAGTTACTGGTATGAAAGTGGGCGGTCGCCGTCAACTCACCATTCCGTTTGCCGATGCGTTTGGAACCGAAGGTAACTCGGACATGAAGTTGCCAGCATCAACCGACCTCATTGTCGTTATTGACCTGCTATCAACTTTCTAAGTTTCAGCTGTTCGCTGGTGGTGAAACCGAGAGTTCGTGAAACATTGACAATGCTCGTTGTATTTGTGGACAATGTCGGATTCCAAGAAATCTTCTAGGCCCGGTTTATCCATGAAGACCTTTTCACCTCATTGATCTCGCAACCAATTGCATGGTTATGAAGTTGAGAAGTTGGTGAGAGTTTCGTAGCGGCCATCAAAGTTCGTCTTTCCACCAAGCTTCGAGAACATCAGGAATTCCTCCCATCCCCCGCTCTGACATGTTTTTCACGTCATCGGGCTCATCGCTTGAACGCATCACCGTGGCAATTGTGCCATCACAGATCGCAATACAAACGCGCACTCGTTGACGCTTGGGATGTTCGCTCGGTCGCACACTGGGCTCGACATCTTCTTTTGGTTCTTTTTCCATCGGAGCCGCCCAACCAGTGACGACTAAACATCCCGCTTTGGTGGCCGGTGGACGTGGATTGTTCATCATCAATTCGTAGGGATTGGACTCAAGCGCAATTTGCCAGTCGTCGTTTTCGTTTTCCGGCATCGCATACAAACGGGCAAAGTCGATCTCAAATGGATCTTCTAATTCTGCGTGCACCAGCGAGTCAATGAATTGCGCAACCAGTAACGCTGGTTCGGGGATGTTGTCGTGGTTTTCTTCGTGAGTTGATGTCATGCCCGTACTGTGGGAATGACATCACATAAACGGTGACGAACTCAGCAGTGATTACAGAAGTTTTGCTAAGTCTTTGGCAGCTTCAACAACTGCTGCGCCGTGTCGCTCACCAGGCTTGCGCGATAAGCGTTCAATCGGACCACTCACGCTGATCGCCGCGACGATAATTCCCTGCGCGTTCATCACTGGTGCACTGACCGAAGCCACGCCAGCTTCACGTTCGCCGATTGATTGAATCCATCCCCGCTTATCAACACGTTCACCTTCTAAGACGTGACCAGCCGAACCTGCACCCAGTGGCAACAGCGAACCTTCTGGAACGATCCAGCGCAATCCATGCGGAGACTCCAGCGAAACCACGCAACGACGACCTTCGCCTTCGCGCACATACAACTGCACCGATTCGCCGGTTGTCGTGCGCAACGTGTCAAGTACTGGACGGGCCGTTTCGACTAGTGGCAATGCCGAAGCCGCTGCCTTGCCCAGTCCAACCAGCCCCATTCCTAAAGCAAATTTGCCGTTGGTTTCGCGCCGTACCAGCCCGTGATCTTCGAGAGCTGAGGCCAAACGGTGGGCAGTAGCCCTGGGCATACCAGTGGCATCTTGAAGTTCAATCAGAGACAACGCACCATTGGTTTCTAAGGCGCGCAAGACCGCAATGACCTTGTCAACAACTCCGACGCCCGATATGCTGTCCATACAGTAAGAATAGTATCCCATATATTGAGAAAATACTTATTGAGAATCAACATACTCGCGATCATTGAGGAAATTATGAGCAACCCCACCACCCTCGCCCAGAAAGTTTGGGACAGCCACGTCGTGCACTCGGCCGCTGACGAACCCGATCTTTTGTACATCGACTTGCACCTCGTGCATGAAGTGACAAGTCCGCAGGCCTTCGATGGTCTGCGTTTAACCAAGCGCCCCATTCGTCGCCCCGAACTCACGATTGCAACCGAAGATCACAACGTGCCAACGGCCGACATCCACTTGCCCATCGCCGACCCAATCTCGGCTCGTCAAGTAGAAGTCATGCGCAACAACGCCAAAGAGTTTGGTGTTGAACTGTTCTCGATGGGTAATCCATTGCAGGGCATCGTGCACGTGATCGGACCCGAACAAGGTCGTACCTTGCCCGGCATGACCATCGTGTGCGGCGACAGCCACACGGCAACTCACGGCGCCTTTGGTTCATTGGCCTTCGGTATCGGAACCAGCGAAGTTGAACACGTGCTCGCCACTCAGACTCTCCCCCAAAGCCGACCCAAATGGATGAGCGTTGAAGTCAACGGCACATTGCCCGCTGGCGTCACCGCCAAAGACATCATCTTGGCGATCATCGGCAACATCGGAACCGGTGGTGGCATTGGTTATGTCATCGAGTTCCGTGGCTCAGCTATTCAGGCATTGTCGATGGAAGGTCGCATGACCGTCTGCAACATGACCATCGAAGCTGGCGCAAAAGCCGGACTCATTGCACCGGACGAAACCACGTTCGAATACCTCAAGGGTCGCACTCATGCACCCAAGGGAGCCGAGTGGGACAAGGCCGTTGCGTATTGGAAGACCTTGAGCACCGATGCCGGCGCAAAGTTCGACAAAGAAGTCGTGATTGACGCCAGCACCTTGGTGCCGCAAGTGACGTGGGGAACCAACCCCGCACAAGTCGCGAGCATCGATGCACCTATTCCATCACCTGATGATTTCGCCGATCCCACAACACGTGAGACCGTTGCCCGTGCGCTTGAATACATGGGCCTCACACCCGGAACCTTGTTGCGCGATGTCAAAGTTGACACCGTGTTCATTGGTTCATGCACCAACAGTCGTATCGAAGACTTGCGCGCTGCTGCTTCAGTGATGAAAGGTCGCACTGTCACCGTTCCGCGCGTGATGGTTGTTCCTGGAAGTCACTCAGTGAAGACGCAAGCAGAAGCGGAAGGCTTGCACGAAATCTTCCGTGCCGCTGGAGCCGATTGGCGCGAACCCGGTTGTTCAATGTGCCTCGCGATGAACCCCGACAAACTCACGCAAGGTGAGCGTTCAGCAAGTACAAGTAACCGCAACTTTGAAGGTCGTCAAGGCCGTGGCGGTCGTACTCACCTAGTGTCCCCCGAAGTCGCCGCAGCAACTGCCGTTGCCGGCACCTTCGCCACCCCATCAGATTTAGATTCAGGCAGATTTGAAGTGAAGGAAGAGTCATGAAGAGTGTTCAAATTCTCACCGGTAACGGAATCCCCTTGCGTCGTAGCGACGTTGACACCGATCAAATCATCCCCGCCGATTGGTTGAAGCGAGTTGAACGAACTGGCTTCGAAGCTGGTTTGTTTTCAACCTGGCGCGATGATCGCAGTTTTGTGTTGAACGATGAGCGTTACGCCGGAGCATCAATCTTGGTGGCTGGTCCATCGTTTGGTGTTGGTTCATCACGCGAACACGCAGTATGGGCAATTCAGCAATACGGATTTGATGCGGTGATTGCGCCAAGCTTCAGCGACATCTTCCGCAACAACTGCACCAAGAATGGTTTGGCTCCAGTTGCATTGCCGATTGAAGCAGTCGAAAAGATTTGGGCCGCGATTGAAGCCGATCCCAAGACCAACATCGTGGTCGACATGGAACGACTCGTCGTTGAAGTTCCGAGCATCGGTTTAACCGAGTCGTTCCCGATGGAACCACAGAATCAGCATCGATTCTTGAACGGCCTTGATGACATTGGCATCACGCTCTCGCATGCTGATCAAATCGCCAGCTTCGAGACCACTCGCCCATCCTGGCTCTCTAAATAACTTTGTGCTTCTGGTGCAGAATCGTTGCGGATTTCGCATAAATTCTGCACCAGAACCACCCCTTGATATGTCTTCAATCCCACATTGGGGGCATGAATCTCAAACCGTTACATCAACGTGCTGCCAATCAACACGGACTCATCACACGATTTCAAGCTGCTGAACTTGGTATATCTAAATCTCAATGGCATCGCCTCAATAATCGCGGATTACTACTTCCGATCTATCCGAATGTGTCAGCCATTTTTGGATTCCCTCCAACAAGGCATCAGTCAATACTTGCCGCAGTCCTCAGTGGAGATGGATTAGGAATCGCATCGCATCGAACTGCAGCCGCACTTTGGGGCATTTGGACTCCCAAAGAAGGCGAGCCGATTGACATCATCAAACTTGGCAGGAAAAGAATGACGCCCGTGGTTGGAGTTCATTTTCATCATCCTCGTGATCATGAAGATATTGCTCCGATCAAACGTGAGAAGATTCGAACAACATCAGCAGCGCGCACGCTTCTTGACTTTGCTGCGGTCGAGCCGTACAAACTTCCTTTAGTAACCGAGAAAATGCTGATCAATGCAGATATCTCTCGAGATCGTCTCATCGCTGCTGTCGCCCGTCATTCAGAGCGAGGACGTTCCGGAATCGGTCCGATGCGGGACTTACTAGCTACTTGGCCATACGCCAGCAAACCAGCCGATTCAGTACTTGAACTCGAAATGCAACGGCTACTCGGTCGACACGAATTTCCAAAATTTGAAACTCAAATCCCAATCGGTCCGTTTCGCGCCGATCTTGGTTGGCCTGAATGGAAAGTGGCGAGCGAAACCGACGGCTGGGGCAAGTACGAACGACGCGAAGACTTTGAACGACTCGCCAAGCGCGATATCTATTTCCAGAAACAAGGGTGGCTCATTGCCCACTTCACCTGGCGAGATATCAAAGGCCGCTCACGGTACGTAGTTCAAACTCTTCGCGACCTTCTCCGCAGTCGCGGTTACACCGGATTCGGCTTCTAAAACCTCAGTATTCCTTGTGATTCTGGTGCAAGATTGTTGCGAAAAACGCAACAATCTTGCACCAGAATCACTAGAGAAATTCGGCGAGGTTGGAGAGTTTGGGGTTATTGCTGAAGACTTCGATTGACTTCGTGATCGGCATGCGCATGGTGCGCTGCAAGATCGTCACTTGAGTGTGCTGGTTGTACTCAACCAACGTCACGGCCCAACCATCACGACCTGCACGCGCAGTTCGACCCGAACGGTGCAAGTAATCCTTGTTGTCCTTCGCGGGCTCGTAATGAATCACGGCCGCAATATCGTCAATGTCAATACCGCGTGCTGCAACATCAGTTGCCACCAAAACACTCAGTGAACCTTCAGCGAATCGTCGCATCGCTTTTTCGCGAGCTGGCTGAGCCAAGTCACCATGAATTGCTGCGGCATTAATTCCGAGGGCAATCAAATTGTCGGTCACGCGATCACACACACGCTTCGTCTGACAGAACACCACGGTCTTACCCGCACCACGTGAAATCGCCGAGACAACCTTGTCTTTGTCCATGTGGTGAACCGCGAGCCACAAGTGGTGCATTGTTCCCACAGTGTCGGTTGCTTCGTCAATCGCAACTTCAACTGGGTTCGTCATGAACTGGCGAATCAAGTGGCCAACATCGCCATCAAGAGTTGCCGAGAACAACATTGTCTGATTACGTCCTGTGCAACGACGCAATACCCATTCAACTTGCGGGGTGAAGCCATCATCGGCCATACGGTCGGCTTCGTCGAGCACAACAACTTCAACGGCTGACAAATCAATCTCGTCCGACTTCAACAAGTCGATCAAACGCAATGGTGTGGCAACAACAATCTCGATGCCTTTAGCCATGTGTTCAACTTGCTGGTGGCGACTTGCTCCGCCGTACACCGCCAAAACATGTCGACCTGAATGACGGGCCAACGGTTCAAGAACTTCAGCAACTTGCACAGCCAATTCACGCGTCGGCACCAATACCAAGCCCAAGGGCTTCATCGGCTCAGCCTTCATCGAAATACGCGACAACATCGGCACACCAAAGGCGAGGGTCTTACCCGAACCGGTCTTGGCACGGCCACACACATCGTGACCTTGCATCGCGACCGGAATCGCTTCAATCTGAATGGCGAATGGATTGGCAAAGCCGGCAGCAGCAAGACCTGCATCGACTTCGGGGGGAACTCCAAGCTTGGCGAAACCCGTAGGGGTCTCGACTGGCGGAAGCACATTGATACTGGTTAAGGGTTGCGCGGGGCCGGAAACTTCTTCTTGTCCGGCAGAGTCACGCGGACGACGCGGACTCCGAGGCGCTCCCTTGCGGGGGGCGAAATTACTCATGTTGGATTGCAGGGTATCCCCGATCATGTCCATATGGGGCGATCGCATGCATTCGTTGTGGCGTAAACACACCAAAATGCCTACTGTTGGACCATGCGTGTTCCTTTGACCATCATTGATCACATCCGCCGTGCCGAGTTGCTGTACCCCGATCGCATCGCGGTCGTTGATGAGCCTGATCAGCCCGCCGAGTCGTGGGGTTCACTCACCTATCGCCAAGTCGCCGAACGTGCTCGAGCTCAAGCCGCTGGCCTTGATGCTCTCGGAATTGGTGTGGGCGAGCGCGTTGCGATGGTGTCGCATAACTCGGCTCGCCTGTTGACCGCATTCTTTGGTGTCTCGGGGTCGGGTCGAATTTTGGTGCCGGTCAACTTCAGACTTGTTGCCGAAGAAGTGAAGTACATCGTGAAGCACTCTGGTGCCCGAGTGTTGTTGATCGACCCCGAACTTGAAGAAGCAATGACGTCAGTTGAGTGCGAACACAAATTCATCATCGGTTCCGAGTCCGACCAGATTTTGTTGCGCTTTGGAGTTGAACCCCAACCCTGGACCCCCGACGAAGACGCGACCGCAACCATCAACTACACGAGTGGCACAACCGCGCGTCCCAAAGGCGTGCAACTCACACATCGCAACTTGTGGTTGAACTCGGCAACTTTCGGTTGGCAGATGGGTGTCAACGATCGCGATGTTTACCTACACACGCTTCCGCAGTTCCATTGCAATGGTTGGGGCATGGTCTACGCCGTCACTGGTATGGGTGGACGCCACATCATCTTGCGCAAAGTTGATGGCGCTGAAATTCTTCGCCGCATTGAAGAGCATGGTGTCACGATGTTGTGCGGTGCTCCCGCAGTTGTGAATATGGTTCTTGATGCGGCCGCTAATTGGGACGGACCGATTCCTGGTCGCAATCGCGTGCGCATGGTTGTTGCTGGTGCACCGCCACCAACAAAAACCATTGAGCGAATGGAAACCGAACTCGGTTGGGAATTCATTCAGTTGTACGGTCTCACCGAAACGTCACCATTCCTCACGATGAATCGCACTCGTGAAGAATTCGATGCACTCACATCGGCCGAACGTGCACAAAAGCTTTCTCGTGCCGGTTCGCCAGCACTCGGTGTTGAGCTGCGTATTTCTGATCAAGGCGAAGTACTGGCCCGCGGCAACGTCGTCATGCAGGGCTACTGGGATCAACCCGAAGCCACTGCTGATGCCATTCATGCTGCAAGCGATGACGCCGGCGGAGTCGAATGGTTCCACACTGGCGATGGCGGTGACATTGATGCCGATCATTACTTAGCCATTAGCGATCGCAAGAAAGACGTGATCATTTCTGGCGGTGAGAACGTTTCATCCATCGAAGTTGAGGATGCTGTTTTTGGTCACCCCGATGTCAACGAGGTTGCAGTCATTGGCGTTCCCGATGAAAAATGGGGCGAGTTAGTGATGGCTCTCGTTGTAAAGAATCCGACATCGACGCTGACCGAAGATGAACTCATTGCATACGTAAAAACGAAACTCGCAGGCTACAAATGTCCAAAGCGCATTGAATTCAGAAACGAACTCGCCCGCACAGCCACGGGCAAATTACAAAAGTTCAAGTTGCGCGAACCCTATTGGGTCAATCACACGCGACAGGTCAACTAGGTCTTACTGCTTCATACCGCGCATAGCGGTATGGCTGTCTTGCTGATCTAAGAACCACTGATACGTACTGGCAAGTCCATTATCGAGCGTGTAACTCGGCGACCAACCCAGGTTGTTCAAACGACTCACGTCGAGAACCTTTCGCGGCGTTCCATCAGGCTTTGATGTATCAAAACGAAGTTCAGCGGCTGGGTACACAACATCGCGAACCTTTTCCGCTAGCTCGCGGATGCTGAGGTCGACGCCAGTTCCGACGTTGATGTGCATATCGTCGCTGTAGTTCTCAATCAAAAACACACACGCATCGGCCAGGTCATCAACGTGCAAGAACTCACGCATCGGGCTACCCGTTCCCCAGATCTCAACATCTTTGCCACCGCTTTGCTTGGCGTCATGAAATTTACGAATGAGTGCCGGCAACACATGGCTCGATGACAAATCGAAGTTGTCTTCGGGTCCGTACAAGTTGGTCGGCATCGCCGAAATGAAATCACTTCCGTATTGACGGCGGTACGCCTGGCACAATTTGATGCCGGCGATCTTGGCGATTGCATACCATTCGTTCGTCGGTTCAAGTGGACCCGTCAGCAATTGTTCTTCGGTGATTGGCTGAGTTGCATGACGTGGATAGATGCACGAACTTCCGAGGTACAACAATTTGGAGACCCCAACGCGATGACTGGCATCGACAACTGTTCCGTGGATCATGAGATTGTCGTAAATGAATTCGGCTGGCCGAGTGCTGTTCGCCAAAATGCCGCCAACAGTTCCTGCAACCAAGAACACATAATCGGGACGGTTGTTTTCAAACCACGTATTCACTGCACCTTGATCGCGCAGATCGAGTTGCGCACGAGTTGCGGTGAGGATGTTGGTGAAACCGCCAGCCTGAAGTCGACGGACGACCGCACTTCCGACGAGTCCACCGTGACCGGCTACATAAATTCGTGCATCTTTGGGCATTGGTTGAAACATGGGTTCACCTCTGTCTCAATCGTACCCTTCAGTCGATCAACGCCTGATGCACCATCTGTTTCAACTGTGATCTAAATGGATGGGTGCTGGATGGCATGAGCTGCGTCATAAAGGTCAAAGTGAGGTCTTCAACCGGATCGACCATGAACCAGGTACTAGCTGCCCCTCCCCAACCAAAGTCACCGACCGAACCTGCAGTCTTTGTCGCAACTGGGTCCATCGTCACGCTCATCCCAAGGCCGAATCCCACACCGTCATAATCGGTTTCAGCGAAGAGAGGTCGACCGAACTCGGTGAGATCAGCGTTACCTGGCAAATGATTGCTGGCCATGTAGTTCACGGTTCGTGGCGACAACAAGCGCACACCATTGAACTCGCCACCACGTCGCAACATCTCAGCAAAGCGCACATAGTCAGGCATTGTTGACACCAAGCCTCCACCACCACCATCAGCTGCGGGCAGTTTCTTCGTTCCACGATCAGCGGCATCGCCACGCGTTGCGAGACGCGTTTTCGGATGCGCGAGGTACAACGCCGATAAACGATCAGCTTTTTCTTCAGGACAGAAAAACGCAGTATCACTCATGCCAAGTGGTGCAAAAATCCGATCGTGCAAAAAGTCGCCTAAACGTTGACCGCTAATCACTTCAACAACTCGTCCAAGAACATCAATCGATGTTGAGTAATTCCATTCGCTGCCTGGTTGGAACAAAAGTGGTTGTTGTGCGAGCAATGAACACACGCCTGCAAGATCTAGATCGCGCGGGAAACCCCATTCCATGCCGGCGCGTCGATACAACTCGTCGACAGGATGCGAATACATAAAGCCATACGTCAACCCAGCTGTATGCGTGAACAAATGCCACATTTCCATCGCGCTGGTTTGTGGTCCGAGTACTGGCTTTAAAAACGTGCCACCAAGGAAAACTTTTGATTCGCCAAATTCGGGAATGAACTTTGAGACATGATCGTGAAGTTCAAACTTACCTTCTTCCCACAGCATCATTGCGGCCACTGCGGTAATCGGCTTGGTCATCGAGAAGATTCGGTAAATCGTGTCGTCCGCAATCGGTTTGTTGTTTTCGCGATCAGCTAAACCGCATGAAGCTGACAAAGCGATTTTTCCTTCTCGAGCAATGGTGAGCGCCCACCCAGAAAGCCACGATTCGTCAACATAACTCCTGAAGTGATTTTCGATTCGTGCCAAACGTTCGGCACTCATGCCGACTTCGCTGGCATCAACAAATGGAAGGCCGTGACTACTAGTGCTTGACATATGCGACACCATATACAGAAATCAGCCGACAAGAATCAGCCGACAAAATCAACGACCCGGTGGCGAGCGGTGAAGCTCGAGCCGGCCGGGTCGTTGGTGCCGCTGGCGGGTGCGGCAACATGAACTATACAAGAACACTGCAGGTCAGAGATCATAAATAGAAAGAAATATTCACAGTACTTTTATAACTTCTTATCGTTCTGGCAGTCATTCTGACAGGCGCTACTTGCCGGTCAGTGATGCGACTTCTTACGAGTTGGCTTGTTCTTGCGCGGCGATCTCGGCCCGCACGTCATCCATATCCAACTCAAGTGCTTTGCTCACCAAATCCTCGAGAGCATGCTGCGGCAGAGCGCCCGGGGCGTTGTACAACATGACGCCCTGACGGAAAACCATCAACGTCGGGATTGATTGAATTCCGAAGGCCCCAGCCAAATCTTGCTGAGCTTCGGTATCGACCTTGCCGAAAATGGCCGTCGGGTTCTTTTCGGCGACGGCTTCAAAGACTGGAGCAAACTGACGACATGGTCCGCACCACGAGGCCCAAAAGTCAACAAGAACAAGGTCATTGCCCGAAATAGTCGACTCAAAATTTTCACTGGATAGTTCAACTGCTACGCCCATGACGGGACCTCGTTCCTTGTCAAAAACCGCCACGAGTTTCGTGACTCAATTCAGATTCAACACCCCTGACACGCTGGGGAATCTTCGCTAAGTGTAGCGCATGTCACATTGACTAAAAATTTGCCCAAATGCATAGACATGAGGGTGAAATGTCGTTAGGTTTCCGCAGTCCGTTTACTTGCGGTCCAACAGCGAAGTGATAATCACCCAACACCTGACAACGACAACAACCGGGAGGTCCGACCAATGAGTATTTACTCGACCCCTTTCACTCAACAGAGTTTGAACACGGTTAGTACCGTCAACATGTCACCCGAACAGATGTCATCCGAACAGACCTACCCGGGTAAAGGTGTTGGATACGACTGGCGTGCCGTGATCGCCGAAGTCGAAGCAGCTCTCCTCGACGCCGAATTGGTCTCGTTGACCGAGTCTGTCAACGCTGACTGATCAGATCGAGCCCATAGCCCGTCTGATTGCCCACTCAGCGCCCCGTTGAGGGCCGCACTGACCACAAATGCCCCGAAACCTCTTGCGGTGTCGTTGCGCGCCCTGCCATCGGTTCGGTAGCGTCAGATCCGTGACCAAGTTGATCGGACTCCTTCTTAGTTAGGGCGAGCGCCCCATAACGCGTTCGCCAAAGCCCCGTGCGCACCAGCGCCGGGGTTTTTTCATTTCTCGCATTCGCTCTAGATCCAGTCCGCCAACCCAACTCACAACCCAAGTTCGTACAACGGGAGTACAACATGAACATTCAGAACTCAGCCCAGTTCGTCAATGGCGGCAAAAACCGCATGGCGTTCGACAAGTACAAGCCGTTCATTCCATTGGTGCTCACCGACCGCACGTGGCCCAACAAGATGATCGACAAAGCTCCGTTGTGGTGTTCAGTTGACTTACGTGACGGCAATCAGGCCCTCATCGACCCCATGGACCCCGAACGCAAGCGCCGTATGTTCGAAGAACTCTGCAAGATCGGTTTCACCGAAATTGAAGTGGGCTTCCCGTCAGCCAGCCAGCCCGACTTTGATTTCGTTCGCCAACTCGTTGAAGAGAACTTGGTTCCCGACAACGTGACGATTCAAGTGCTCGTACAAAGTCGCGATGAACTCATTGAACGTACTTACGAATCGTTACGCGGCATCAAGCAAGCGATTGTGCACTTCTACAACTCGACGAATCCATTGCAGCGCGATGTTGTGTTCAACCTTGACAAGCCTGGCATCAAAGCGATCGCGGTTCATGCTGCCGAGAAGTGCAAGTCAATGGAAAGCACCTTGCCCGGAACAATCGTGCGTTACGAATACTCCCCCGAGAGTTTCACGCTCACCGAACCCGAATACGCAATTGAAGTGTGTGAAGCAGTCATGGATGTCATTAAGCCGACCCCTGAAAAGCCGCTCATTCTCAATTTGCCCGCAACCGTTGAGTGTTACAGCCCCAACGTGTACGGCGATGTTATTGAGTGGTTCTGTCGCACAATCAAGAATCGTGACAGCGTAATCATCAGTTTGCATCCGCATAACGATCGCGGCTGTGGTGTCGCTGCTGCCGAGTTTGGCGTGATGGCTGGCGCCGATCGTGTTGAAGGAACATTGTTCGGCAATGGCGAGCGCACCGGCAACGTTGACATCATCAACTTGGCACTCAACTTGTTTGTCAATGGCGTTGATCCCGAACTCGACATCACCGACATTGATGCGTTGCGTCGCACTGCCGAGTATTGCAATCGTTTGCCCGTGCACCCGCGTCACCCGTACGTGGGCGACCTGGTGTACACCGCATTCAGCGGTAGTCACCAAGATGCCATCAAGAAGGGTCTTGAAAAACTGGGCGAAGGTTACGACACCTGGGGTGTTCCGTATTTGCCACTTGATCCCAAGCACCTTGGTCGCACGTACGAAGCAGTCATTCGTGTGAACAGTCAAAGTGGCAAGGGCGGCGTCGCATACGTGATGAAGTCTGAACACGGTTTTGATTTGCCACGCCGTTTGCAAATTGAATTCTCCAAGAACATTCAGCACATGACTGAAGATCTCGGAACCGAAATCAGTCCCGTCACCATGTGGACTGCCTTCCAAGGCGAATATCTCACCGAGTCGCCAAGGTTCGTTCTTGAAAGCCACGAGATGCGCAGTGTGTCAAGCGGTGGTGGTCGAACCACGATCACCGCACAGCTGGTCATTGACGGCCAGCACCAAACCATCAGCGGCGAGGGCAACGGACCCATTGACGCGTTCGTGTCAGCCATGCGGACGGGCCTCGATGCCAACCTTGACGTGGTCGACTACACCGAGCACGCCATTGGCAAGGGATCCGAGGCCAAAGCCGTCGCTTACGTTGAAACCATCAACGGCAACGGCGATGTGTTGTGGGGCGTCGGCACCGATGAAAACACCGTGACGGCCTCGTTGCGAGCCGTCCTGTCGGCTCACGAACGCCACACTTTGACCACCGCGCACTAGGGTTAGATTCAGTAAGAACTCAACAGGTTTGACAAGTAGGGAGACAACATCATGAAGGTTTCAGTCGATTTTGATATTTGTGCATCGACCGGTTCATGCATGCAGGTATGCCCCGAAGTTTTCGAAGTTCGTAGCGACGGTTACCTCTATGTACTCATCGAAAATCCGGGCGAAGAGTTGCGCGAAAAAGTCGAGCAGGCTGCCGACTTGTGCCCCACTGCCGCCATCACGGTTGAGGGCTGAGCCTGCTTCGTGGGCTTCCACGACAAACTGAATCGCGCGTGGGCCACGAGTGGCTCAATGCTCTGTGTCGGACTCGATCCCGACCCCGCGAAGATCCCCGCACATCTCCAAGGTCCTGACGGGATCTTTCGTTTCTGTGCCGACATTGCTGATGCCACCGCCGATCTCGCGTGCGCCTTCAAACCGCAGATTGCATACTTTGCCGCAATCGGTGCCGAAGCACAGCTAGAGAAACTCTGCGAGCACATTCGAACCAATCATCCGCAGGTGGTGTTGATTCTTGATGCCAAACGTGGCGACATCGGACCAACTGCCGAACGTTATGCCCACGAAGCTTTTGTGCGTTATGGCGCAGATGCAGTCACCGTCAACCCGTATCTGGGCACCGATTCGCTTGAGCCATTCTTGGCGCACACCGGAAAAGGCATCATCGTTTTATGTCGTACGTCGAATCCGGGCAGTGGCGATTTACAAATGCTCACCACCGATGGTCGACCGATGTATCAACACGTCGCTCACATGGCGGCCGATCAGTGGAGCAAGATGGGTGAAGT